>NZ_CP045504.1:3026483-3366978 GCF_013376455.1 Desulfolutivibrio sulfodismutans DSM 3696
GATGGGCGCGGCCAGCATGTAGGTCATGGCCGAGGCCGGGGGCACGCCCTTTTGCAGCATGCGCCGTACGATGGGCACGATGCCGCATTCGCACACGGGCAAAAAGAGCCCGGCGAAAAGCCCGGCCAGAACCCCGGGCACGGCGCGCTTGGGGAAAAGGCGCTGCATGCGTTCAGGCGGCACGAAACATTCGATGAGCGCGGCCAGAAAGGAGCCCAAAAGCAGAAACGGCGCGGCCTCAAGGAAGATCGCCGTGGCCGTCATGGCGAAAAAGCCCAGGCCTTCGAAGGGTGCGTCGAACATGGGGCCGGTGGTAGCCCCGGTGGGGGGGCGGCGTCAATGTGCCGAAGGGGCTCCGGAAGGATTGTATGCCGATCCGGCCCCTCTGACGCGACGATTTGGTGAAACCTGGGCGTCGCCGCTTGCATCGCGCCCCTGACTCGTTTACCGTCCGGTATGGTTTGAAAACCGATATCGTGGAGGATTCCATGCTGGATACCATCGTCACGCACCTCGGCGGCGACGCCGAGTCCCTGCTCGGGCACGTGTGCCGCACCATTCCCAAAGAGACCCTGCATCTGCCCGGCCCCGATTTCGTGGACCGCATCTTCACCCCCACCGACCGTAGCGTGCCGGTCCTCAAAAGCCTGTCCGCCCTGTTCGGCACGGGCCGCCTGGCCGGGACCGGCTATCTGTCCATCCTGCCCGTGGACCAGGGCATTGAGCATTCGGCCGGGGCCTCGTTTGCTCCCAACCCCATCTATTTTGACCCGGAAAACATCGTGAAGCTGGCCCTGGAGGCCGGATGCAACGCCGTGGCCTCGACGCTGGGGGTTTTGGGCAGCGTGGCCCGCAAGTACGCCCACAAGATTCCCTTCATGCTCAAGCTCAATCACAACGAACTCCTGAGTCTGCCCGCCATCTACGACGAGACCCTGTTCGCCTCGGTGGAGCAGGCCTACGACATGGGGGCCACGGCCGTGGGGGCCACTATCTATTTCGGGTCGCCCGAGTCCCGCCGCCAGATTCTGGAGATCAGCAAGGCCTTTCGCCGGGCCCATGAGCTGGGCATGGCCTGCGTGCTGTGGGCCTACACCAGAAACCCGGCCTTCGTGAAAGACGGCGTGGACTACCACGTCTCGGCGGACTTGACCGGCCAGGCCAACCATCTGGCGGCCACCATTGAGGCCGACATCGTCAAGCAGAAGCAGCCCACCGTGAACGGCGGCTACACCGCCATCGGCTTCGGCAAGACCGACAAGCGGGTCTACACCGAATTGTGCACGGACCATCCCATCGACCTGACCCGCTACCAGGTGGCCAACTGCTACATGGGCCGGGCCGGGCTCATCAATTCCGGCGGCGCGGCCGGGGCGGCGGACTTCGACGAGGCCGTGCGCACCGCGGTCATCAACAAGCGGGCCGGGGGCATGGGGCTCATTTCCGGCCGCAAGGCCTTCCAGCGGCCCATGGCCGAGGGCATAAGACTCCTGCAGACCATCCAGGACGTCTATCTGTGCCAGGATGTGACCATCGCCTGATCCGGCCAGGGCTGCGCCGGGACGGCTCCCGGGCGGCGCACCGCGAAAATCCGCCCCGGCCGGACGCCTTTCCGGCCGGGGCGTAACCGTTTCCATCCTTCGTGCGACATGGGTTCATGACGCGGCAATAGCGCCCGTCACATCATGACGAAGGAGAACCCACATGAAACGCGTCCTTTCCCTCACCCTCCTGGTCCTGGCCCTTTGCGGCGGCGTGCTGGCCCTGGCCGGACAGGCTCCTGGCGGCGACGGCCTGATTCCCAGGGAGGCCTTTCTGAGAACCCTCGTCCGTCTCGATCTCACCGAGGCCCAGAAACGCGACGTGGCCGTGGTGCTTAGGTCCCACAGGGGCGAGGCCCGGGCCGCCTTCGACCGGGTGCGGGCCGCCGCAGACACGTTTCGCCAGACCGCGGCATCCCCTGCCGCCGACGAGGCCGCCGTGCGCCAGGCTTTTCGCGGCCTGGCCGCCGCCGGGGAGGAGGCCGTGGTGGTGAAGAACAGGATCATGGCCGAGGTGCGCGGCAAGCTCACCCCCGAGCAACAGAAGCTGCTCCTGGAAAGCCGCGACCTGATCGCGGAGAAGGTGCGGGAGCGTGTGGAGACGGCCCGGGCCATCTTCGAGGAATGGATCGAAACCCATGCCGTGGGCGTAAGCTGAGACCAGGGAACGGCCGGAACATGATCCAGGCCCAAAACCATGACGATTCCGGGGACTCGGGCCTTGTGGCCCGGGTCCTTGGCGGCGATAAAAACGCCTTTGAGGCGCTGGTGCGCGCCCACAAGACCGCCGTGGCCCGCATCGTTTCGGCCCATGTCCCGGACGGGCAGGTGGCCGAGCTGGTCCAGGAGACCTTCGTGCGGGCCTACGTGTCGCTGCAGGGGTACCGGGCCGACAGCCCCTTTTCCCACTGGCTGTCGGTCATCGCCGTGCGGGCCTGCCACGATTTTTGGCGCAAGCGCTACGCAAGCCGGGAGACCCTGCACGCCGACCTTTCCGAAGCCGGGCGGGCCATGGTGGACAACAGCCCGGACGTGTCGGCCCAGCCCGCCGAGGAGGCGGTCGCCGAAGACCAGGCGAGGCGGGTTTTGGCCGAGGCCCTGGACCGGCTGTCGCCCACGGATCGCATGGTCCTGGTCCTGACCTGCCTGGAGGAGCGTTCCACGGCCGAGGCCGCCGAATTTTTGGGAATCAGCCGGGCCAATGTGAAGATTCGGGCGTTTCGGGCCAGGAAGGCCCTGCGCGCCATGCTGGAAACGACGTCTTTTACGAGGTGAGCGCCATGACCACGAATCGAAACAACCAAGCGGACAGGCTGGCATGTCTGCGCCGGGCCCACGCCGACCGCCCCGTGCCCGGGGTGGACGACCGCGCCGTGCGGGCCATCATGGCCCGGATTGACGAACTGCCCGCGTACCGCCGCAAAGAGGCCATTCATATCCCATGGGAGCGCCTGTCCCGGGTGTTTTATCCTTTTGCCGCCGCCTCGGCCGTGGCCGCAGGCGTCTGCGCGGTCTGGAGCCTGTCCCTGGAGCAGGGGCTGGACTGGCTGCTTCTCCGCACGGTCCTGGCCGATCCCACGGGGCTTTCCGCGTTGCGCCTGGCCGGACTGTAGCCATGGGGACACGATCATGAAAAATTGGAAACCTCTCCTTGCGGCCTGCATCATTTTCCTGTCCGGGGCGGTGCTGGGCGTGGCCGGAACCCGGCTTTACGTGCAACGGGCGGTGCTGCGCACCGTGGCCGGGGACATGGCCCAGGTGGAAGGATTGATCATGGGCCGTCTGGACGACAAGCTGGACTTAAGCGATGAACAACGCCGGGAACTGCGGCCCATCCTGGCCAGGGCGCTGGACGAATTGTCGGCGATCCGCCAGGAATCGCGACCCAAGGCCGACGCCGCCATCGACCGGGCCGTGGCGGACATGAAGCCGCGCCTGACCCCGGAGCAGGGGGAGGCCCTTTCGGCCATGGCCGCCAGGTTCCGGGCCGCCAGGGCCGCGCTGGACGGCGCGTCACGGGAATGAGCGGGCGGTGTCACCACATTGTCACGGTTTTTTGGGAAGCATGACCCGATTGCCTAAACCGTTCCGGCGCGTCGCGCCGCCCACCCCGCAAAACATGGAGGAACCGGCTATGGTGTTGCACAGACTCTCTTCCCGCTCGGCCCTGGCCTTTTTGGCTGTGGCCGCGCTTCTGTGTTGTGGACAGGCTGCGTCTGCGGCCGAAAAACAGGCCAAATACGTCTTTTTCATCATCGGCGACGGCATGGCCCAGCCCCAGCGCACCTCCACGGAGATGTTTTTGGCGGCCAGGGAGGGCAAACCCCACGGCACGGTGAAGCTTCACATGAGCCAGCTTCCGGCCCACGGCATGATGACCACCCATGCCGCCAACTCCATCATCCCCGACTCGGCGGACACGGCCACGGCCATGGCCTGCGGGGTCAAGACCAACTCCGGCATGCTGGGCGTCACCCCGGACAACAAGCCCGTGAAAAACGTGGCCGAACTGGCCAAGGAAAAGGGCAAGAAGGTGGGCGTCATCTCCACCGTGTCCATCGACCACGCCACCCCCGGCGGCTTCTACGCCCACCAGGAAAGCCGCGACAACTACCATGAAATCGCCCACGAACTGGTGAAAAGCGGCTTTGATTTCTTCGGCGGCGGCGGTTTCAAGGATCCGGCCGGGAAAAAGTCCAAGGCCCCTCAGGGTGACGCCATCGAGGCCGCCAAGGCCGCCGGGTACAAGGTCGTGACCGGTCGCGAGGGCTTTGAGAAGGTTTCCAAAAACGACGGCAAGGTCATCGTCATCAATGAATGGCTCCAGGACAGCCAGGCCATGCCCTACATGATCGACCGCACCAAAAAGGACTTGAGCCTGGCCGAGCTGGTGACCAAGGCCGCCGAGGTGCTGGACGGCCCGCAGGGCTTTTTCATCATGGCCGAGGGCGGCAAGGTGGACTGGGCCTGCCACGCCAATGACGCCGCCGGGGCCATCGGCGACGTGCTGGACGTGGACGCGGCTGTGGTCGCGGCCCAGGAGTTCGCCAAAAAGCATCCGGACGAGACCTTGATCCTGGTCACGGGCGACCACGAATGCGGCGGTCTGACCATCGGCTTCGCCGGGACCAAGTACGACAGCTTCTACAACGTGCTCACCGGCCAGAAGATGTCCTTCCAGGCCTTCACCGACAAGATGGCCGAGTTCAAGAAGTCCTGCGGCGGCAACTGCTCCTTCGATGCGGTCAAGCCCGTCGTCGAGGAGACCTTCGGGCTTAAGTTCGCCGGTGACGCCAAGGACGCCGCCGTGCTCAAGGAATTCGAAGTGGCCAAGGTCAAGGAGGCCTTCGACCTGTACATGGCCGCCCCGGCCGACGCCAAGAGCGGCTACGGCGCGGACGGCAAGGATCCCCAGGCCTACCTGCTTTACGGCGGCTACAACCCCCTGTCCGTGACGCTCACCCACCTGCTCAACCAGAAAGCGGGCCTTGGGTGGACCTCCTATTCCCACACCGGCGTGCCGGTCACCGTGTCCGCCGGCGGGGCCGGGGCCGAGGCCTTTAACGGCATGTACGACAACACCGACATCGCCAAGAAACTGAAGAGCGCCATGGGCCTGCCCGCCGCCCAGGTGGCTTCGAACTAGGCCGCACGATGGCATGACCCCTCCCGGGGCGGCGCGGCGAAACTGCCTGCGCCGCCCCTTTATCATGGGAAGGGGCGTCTGGCCGGGGGGATGCCTCCGACGGCCCAAGGGCGAAAGCCCTTGGGGAACCCGTAACGACGTGAGCGTGTCGCCAGGACAGACTGGCGAGAGGATGTCCGAATGATCCCTGTGGAGTCGAAAACGCGGCGCGATGCGCTGCTGTCCCTTTTGTTTCTGATCCTGACCGTGGGGTTGGCCTTTCTGCCCACGGGGTACGAGTCGCATGTCGACGGAAACGCCGTGCAGTGCAAGGGCCGCGTCGTGTCCGTCAGCGACGCCGACGTGCTGCAATTCGGGCTGGTGCGCACGGGTATTCAATCCGTGGAGCTCGAAATCCTGGACGGGCCCCACGCCGGGCAGACCGTGCGGGGCT
This sequence comes from Desulfolutivibrio sulfodismutans DSM 3696, assembly GCF_013376455.1. Classification (GTDB taxonomy): domain Bacteria; phylum Desulfobacterota; class Desulfovibrionia; order Desulfovibrionales; family Desulfovibrionaceae; genus Desulfolutivibrio; species Desulfolutivibrio sulfodismutans. The sequence continues at coordinate 3,032,104 of NZ_CP045504.1, forward strand.
TAAACCAGCTTCTGGGCAAGATGGAGATGGACAAGATCTTCGTGCCCGGGGACACGGCCCTGGTGGTGCTTACCCGCAACGCGGCCGGGGAGGTCACCCACGTCAACCCCGTGGACCACTACCGCCTGGGCCTGGAGCTGGTGCTTTTCGGGCTTTTCGCGGCCCTGCTTCTGGTTTTTGGGGGATGGACCGGGGCCAAGGCCCTTTTGTCCTTCGCCTTCTCGGCCCTGGCCATCTGGAAGATCCTCATTCCGGCCTTCCTTGACGCATACGACCCCATCCTGGTCTCCCTGGCCGTGGTCACGGGGATGATGGCCTGCGTCATCTTTCTGGTGGGCGGGCTCAACAAAAAGGGCGTCGCGGCCTTTCTGGGCTCCATGTTGGGGGTGGGCACGGCCTGCGTCCTGGCCCTGATCTTCACCGACCTCTTCCGACTGCACGGGGCCATCAAGCCCTTTGCCGAGAGCCTTCTCTATACCGGCTACGGCCACCTGGACCTGAAGCGCATCTTTGTGGCCGCCGTGTTCATCGGTTCCTGCGGGGCCATGATGGACCTGGCCATGGACGTGGCCGCCAGCATCGAGGAGGTGGCCCGGAGCATGCCCGGGGCCTCGCGCCGCCAGCTTCTGGGAGCGGGGCTGCGGGTGGGCCGGGCTGTTGTGGGCACCATGACCACCACGCTGCTCTTCGCCTATTCTGGCGGCTACATCGCCCTGCTCATGATGTTCATGGCCCAGGGGGTGCCGCTTTCCAACCTCTTCAACCTCATCTACGTGGCCGCCGAGGTGCTCAATACCCTGGTGGGCAGCTTCGGACTGGTGGCCGTGGCCCCGTTCACGGCCCTGGTGGGGGCGTTTTTATTCGGCGCGCCGCGTCTGGCCGCCCGGAAAACGGAACGCGCCCCGGCCTGATCCGGACAAACCCGGCCTGATCCGGCCGGACCCGGAATATCCGGCCGGAATCGGATGGGCGCAAACGGGGACCGGGGCAGTCCTGAGAAAAGGGAGGCGAGGGGGTTTCTTTTTCCAGCCGGATCGGTGAGGATGCAAGCATCGTAAACCTCTTCGCGCCCTCTGTGGCGTCCCAAGGAGCGAGCCCATGACATCCGAATCCCATACCAGCTCCCTTTCCCGTCGCGAATTCCTGGGGTTTGCCGCAGGCGCTGGCCTTGTGCTGTCGTCGCTGTCCGCCATGTCCGGCCTGTCCGGCACGACGGCCTTTGCCGCCGAAGGCCCGGTCTTCGCGCTGCCGCCCCTGCCCTATGCGGAAAACGCCCTGGAGCCGCACATCTCGGCCAGAACCATAAGCTTCCACTATGGCAAGCACACCAAGGCCTATTACGACAACGCCAACGAACTGCTCAAAGCCGTGAATCCGGCCCCGACGAGCCTTGAGGCGGTGTTTCTTGCGGCCGGGAAGGATCCGGCGGCCCTGGCCCTTTTCAACAACGCGGCCCAGGCCTGCAACCACACGTTTTACTGGAGGGGCCTGACCCCGGGCGGCCCCAAGGCCCCCACGGGCAAACTGGCGGAGCTCATCACCGCGTCTTTTGGGGATTTCGAGGCCATGAAAAAGGAATTGGCGGCCACGTCCGTGAGCCAGTTCGCCAGCGGCTGGGGCTGGCTGGTGCAGGACGGCGGCACGCTTAAGGTCGTCAAGACCCCCAATGCCGCCAACCCCCTGCAAAACGGGCAAAAGCCCCTTTTGACCGTGGATGTCTGGGAACACGCCTATTATCTGGACTATCAGAACCGCCGGGCCGACTACGTCAAGGCCGTGTTGGACAACCTGGTGAACTGGGATGTGGCGGCCGCCAACCTGGGGTAGGGGGGAGCGATCCACAGGGGAGGGGCGACGCTTTTCCCGTCGCGCCGGGAAATGATGGGTCCGTGTTCGGCGTGGCCACGCCGGAGGACCGCCCTGCCCGTCGCGCTCAAGGATGGGGTGGGGACGACCGATGCGTCAACCCGACGGACATCCCCCCGGTGCGCCCGGTGATGACGGCCTGGGTCTGGCGGACCGGAGTCCTGCCCCGGTGCGCCCGGTGATGACGGCCTGGGTCTGGCGGACCGGAGTCCTGCCCCGGTTTTGCCCGGGGGCGGACCAGCCGCGGGGTGTCGCTCCCAGTGCGCCGCAACGCTTCGCTCATTCCATGACGGCGTAACGCGCCGAAGCGCTCCCTTCCCGGGGGCCGTACGGCCATGCTGTCGGCGGGACGTGCGGCCCCCGAACCATTTCCGGGAATACGGCTTTCTACCGACTCTGGGCGGCTCGGAACACACGCATTTCTCTCTGGCCTGCGAGGGTCGGCAAGCGTACACAAATTCCCGAAAACAAGAACAAAAGATGTTCTTGACGGCGTACGAAAACAGACATAAAAGACGTACGAGATATGTACAACAAGACGGAGGAATTATGTCGATATTCAAGCAGGATAAAGAAGTAAAGCGCATGATTTTCAATGTGGATTCTGAGATTTCTGAGCGCATTGAGGCCATTCGTGAAGAGGCGCGGAGCTTTGGAAAAAAGCTTGATGTTGACACGGCTGTGAACAAGGGGCTCGAGAAGTTCCTCAAAAAGGCCGAGAAAAAAATCGAAGAGATGCGGCACGAGGCCAAGGGCAAAAAACGCCACCTGCCCGCCGACATCGTCGCCCGCCCGGACGATTCCCCGGCCCTGCCCGAGGAAAAGGCCCTGGCGGAAAAAACGCCTTCCCAGCCTGCCGTCCCGACGCCTGGGCAGGTCAAGGCCAAGGTCAGGGACACCCCCCTCTTCGAGGGAGCCGCCACGTCGGAAAAACACTAACCAACAACGAAACACGAAGGGAGAAGGGACATGGGAAAGCACGGCATAAGCCTCAAGGGCACGGTTGATTTCGCCAGCGCCAGCGCGCTTCTGGGCGACTTGGTCAAAAGCTTCGGGGAAAAGACCGTGTGTCTGCAGAAAGGATCGGAATTTTGCACCCTCAAGCCCGGCGAGACCGTGAGTTTCGAGATCGAGGCCGAGCGCAAAAAAAACCGCCAAAAGCTGGTGATTGAGTTGTCCTGGCTGGACGAGGTTCCGGTTCAGGAGGCCGAGGCCGTGAAAATCACCTCTGTCGAACCCGAACCTCTGCCCGAGCCCGAGCCAGAATCCGAGGCCGAGACCCCGGCCGAGGCCGCCGTCTCTGAGGCGTCGCCGTGCCTGGTCGTGGCCGAGGCCCCGAAAAAGGACGAGGAAGCCTCCCCGGGCAAAAAGGCGAAAAAGTAGCTCGCGCGGCGTCCCTTTTGAAGAGCGGGCGTCGTTTACTTTAAAAGCGCCTCCCGCCGTGTTCACGGCGAAATCCGGCTGCCCGGATTTCGCCGACAGAGCCAAACCCGTTGCCGCCTCCCGGGGGCGTCCGCGATGCCGGACGACCCCGGGGGAACGGTTATCCCTCGTCCCGTGGCCGCAGACCGTGCCGCTTTACCCGCCAGCCGAGCTGGCGGGGGGTCAGGCCGAGTTCCTGCGCCGCCCGGGTCCGCACCCAGCCGTGCCGTTCCAGGGCCGCACGCACCCGGGCCTTCTCCATGTCCCACAGGGTGTCCGCCGATGGGGCCTTTTTCCCAGCATCATCCGGGCCGGTTCCGCCCCCGGGGGGCGGGGAAAAGATCCGCGCCGGAAGATCCCCCACATCCAGGCGTCTGCCGGAGCGCGACAGCAGGGCCTCGGCCGCGATCATCCGGACCTCTTCGTCGTTCCCGGGCCAGGGATAGGCGCACAAGGCCCTGATCGCCCGTGGCGTGAACGACAGACGCTCCCCGGCCCGTCCGGCCAGAAGGTCCACGGCCCGTTGCAGGAGGACGGGCACGTCGTCCGGCCGTTCCCGCAGGGAGGGCAGGCGGATCGTCCGTACGCCGCCGTCGCCGGTTTCGGGCTGGCCAAACAGGGCCGCTAGCTCCGGGATGCGTCGGCGCAAGGCCTCTGGGGCCAGGCTCGACCCCAGAATCACGCGGACCTTCGCCCGGCGTCGGACGGCGGATTGGACCCGCGTAAACCAGCCCTCGCGCACCAGCCGCACCAGCCGCGCGGCGGCGTCCCCTCGGGCCGGGTCCGTCTCGGCCATGTCGCTGGCCAGGGCGGCCATATCGGCCACATAGAGCGTCCCGCCTGCGGCGTCCTCCACCGCGCCGAGGCTGGCGGCGCCGCTGTCGTCACGGCCGAAGACCTCTTCCACGGCCTGCGCCCGGGCGGCCGCAAAGGGCCGCGCGGCCCGGGGCGACAACTCGTGGATGAGCCGGGCGAACTGGGCCTTGCCCGTCCCCGGTTCTCCCCAGAAAAGGACCGTGCCCGGTTCGCGGGCCGCCCGTTCCACCTCCAGGCGCACCCCTGCCAGGCCCGGACAGCCCCCCGGGCCGAAGGCCTCGGCGAATCCCGCCAAGACCCGGCTGCGCAGGGCCACCGTCTCGGCGGCATGGGCGGCCCGCAGGTCCGCCAGATGCAGCCCGGACTCCACGGCCCGGGCCAGAAGCCCCGCCGCAGCGGGCATGGCCGCAAGCCCCGGTCCCTGCGGCTCGGTCTCGGCCAAAAGCGCCCCCCGCACCTCGCCCCCGCCGGGATGGGGCGCGCCGAAGGCGGCCACGGCCAGCACCGTGTCGGGTGCGCCGCCACGGCCCGGACGACCGAAAAAGACCGCCCCGTCCCCCTGGGACGCCTCCCCTCCCGGGGCCCGGACCAGACCCGGCGGGCCGGGATGCAGGGAGTCCCGCAGCCTCTCCCCGCTGACGTCCCATGTCCCGGCGTCGGGCACGGCGGCCCGCAGGCAGGGAACCTCGTCGCCGGGCAAGAGGAGGATCACCCCGGCCCGGGCGGCATGGGACGCGTCCACGAACGCCGCAAGCATGCCGCGTAGCAGATCGTCCAGGGCGGCGCGCGGCGCGGTGTCGCCGGAAAGGGGCCGCATGGCCCGGGCCATCCCGGTCACGATGTCCAATGGTGAAAATGCGCTCTGCATGCCTGCCTCTTATCACCCTTTGCCGCGACTTTCACCGGGTTTGCCGCCCGCCTCGTCATCCGTCCCGCCCGGCCCGGGGATCGCGGTTTGCGCCGGGGGCGTTCTTGGGTACACTGCGTCGGCCGACGCCGCAGGCCGTCCCGGGTGGTCATCCGGGAGGAGTCTTCGCCTCGCCGACCACACGCCAATCACGGAGACGCCGCATGGAACGCCCCTGGCATGCCCTGTCCGCAACAGACGTGGCCCGCACCCTGGAGGTGGACCTCGTCCGGGGACTCGACCCGGAAGAGGCCCGCAAGCGCCTGGAAACGCAAGGCCGCAACGAACTGGTCCGGGAAGAGGGGGCAAGCCCCTGGGCGATTTTTTTCGGCCAGTTCAAAAACCTCCTCATCCTCATCCTCATTGCGGCCATCATTCTCTCGGCCCTGGTGGGCGAGGTGGTCGACGCGGCCATCATCGCCGTCATCGTGGCGTTTTGCGCGGTGCTTGGCTTCGTGCAGGAATACCGGGCCGAAAAGGCCCTGGCGGCGTTGCGCAGGATGCTGGCCCCGGAGTCCACGGTCCTGCGCGGCGGCGAGACCCTGCGCATCGATTCCCGGGACATCGTGCCCGGCGACGTGCTGGCGCTGGAGGCCGGGGATAAGATTCCGGCCGACGCCCGGGTGGTCGAGTCCCACGTCCTGCGCTGCGACGAGGCCCCCCTGACCGGCGAATCCGTGCCCGTGGGCAAGGCCTGCGCGGCCCTGGACCCCGGGCTTGGCACGGCGGACCAGAAAAACATGGTCTTCACCGGCGCCGCCGTGACCTACGGCCGGGGGCGGGCCGTGGTCACGGCCACGGCCATGGACACCGCGTTCGGGCGCATCGCCAAAGAGGTGGCGGCGGTGAAGACCGAGAAAACCCCCCTGGAAAAGCGCACCGAGGAGATCGGCAAGTGGCTGGGCATCGTGGCCACGGGCATCTGCGTGCTGGTGGCCGGAATCAGCGTGTGGCGGGAATACGGCACGGGCCTGGTGGATCTCAAATTCCTGATCACCGTGACCATGTTCGCCGTGGCCCTGGCCGTGGCCGCCGTGCCCGAGGCCCTGGCGGCCATCGTCACCGGCGCGCTGGCCATCGGCATGCGCGAGATGGCCAAAAAACACGCCCTGGTGCGCAAGATGCCCGCCGTGGAGACCCTGGGCTGCACCACGGTCATCTGCACGGACAAGACCGGCACCCTGACCCGGGGCGAGATGACCGTGCGCCGTCTGATCCTGGCCTCGGGGGGGCTGACGGTCACCGGCGGCGGCTATGCGCCCCTGGGCGAGGTGTGCGGCCCGTCCGGGCCCGTTCGTCCCGGGGCGCTTCCTAACGACCTGGAGGCGTTTTTGCGCTGCGCCGTGCTGTGCAACGACGCCGATCTGGCCGAGGTCGAGGGCAAATGGGGCATCCGGGGCGACCCCACCGAGGCGGCCCTGGTGGTGGCTGCCGCCAAGGCCGGGATTTCCCGGGCCGAGGCCTGCCGGGCCTGCCCCCGCCTGGACGAGCTGCCCTTTTCCTCGGAACGCAAGCGCATGACCACCATCCATGACCTGCCGGGCGGCGGGCGCATGGCCTGCATGAAGGGCGCGCCCGAGATGGTCCTGGCCCGCTGCACGCGGCTGCTCGACGGCGACGTGGTGCGGGAGCTTTCGCCCGCCGACCGGGCCGCCTTCCTGGCCGAAAACGAGGCCCTGGCCGGGCAGGCCCTGCGCGTCCTGGCCCTGGCCCATGTCCCCCTGGAGGCCGCCTCCGGCCCGGGCTGCGACGAGGACGCCGTGGAGCGGGACATGATTTTTCTTGGGCTGGCCGGCATGATGGATCCGCCGCGCCCCGAGGCCGCTCATGCCGTGGCCGTGTGCCGTTCGGTGGGCATCCGGCCGGTCATGATCACCGGCGACCATGCCCTGACGGCCCTGGCCGTGGCCAGGGAGATCGGCATCTGGCGGGAGGGGGAGGAGGTCATGACCGGCGGGGAGCTGTCCCGGCTGACCGAGGCCCAGTTCGCCGACCGGGTGGCGAAGGTGTCGGTCTACGCCCGGGTGTCGCCCATGGACAAGCTGGCCATCGTCAAGGCCTGGAAGGCGCGCGGCGAGGTGGTGGCCATGACCGGGGACGGGGTCAACGACGCCCCGGCCCTCAAACACGCCGACATCGGCGTGGCCATGGGCATCTCGGGGACCGAGGTGGCCAAGGAGGCCGCCGACATGGTGCTCACCGACGACAACTTCGCCACCATCGTCACGGCCATCGAGCAGGGCCGCTGGATCTACGACAACATCAAGAAATATCTGGCGTTTCTCATCCAGTGCAACCTGACCGAGGTGGCGGTCATCGGCGGGGTGGTGTTGGCGCTGGGGCCGGAATACCTGCCGCTTTTGCCTGCGGCCATCCTCTACATCAATCTGGCTACGGACGGACTGCCCGCCCTGGCCCTGGGCGTGGCCCCGCCGGACCCGGACATCATGCAGCGACCGCCACGCGATCCCCGGGAAAGCGTGTTTTCCCGGGATGTCATCGCCTTCATCGTCCGGGCCCTGGTCATTGAGATTCCGTTTTTCTTTTTTCTGTTTTTCCACGACCTGGGCGACATGGCCCATGCCCGCACGGAGATCTTTTTTCTTTTTATCATCGTGGAGGTGGTCATCGCGCTCAACTGCCGGTCCCTGCGCTACAGCGTCTTCACCGCGCCGCCGCACAAATGGCTGGTCCTGGCCGTGGGCTGGGAACTGGCGCTCATCGCCGTGCTCATGCAGTTCGACACCGTGCGCGAGTCCTTCGGCATCATCATGCCGACGGCGCAAGACCTGACGATCATCGTCCTGTTCAGCGCGGTCATCTTCGCAATCATGGAGCTGACGAAATACCTGCTGCGGCGTCGGGACGTGCGGATGATGTAGAGAGATTTACTTGAAGCTGCCGACCGGTTCAAGTCGGGCGGCAGCTTCGATAAATGATGTCCGCAACACCCTAATCGCTTGTTTCATAGAGGGAGATGGCGGATTTGATGTCTTGAGAATACTTGTAGATGTCGTCAAGAGTAGAGAGGTGGACTCGCTCTTCCGCTTTTCCCGCGCGGATAAGGCCAAGTTGTTTGTTTTGTCCATTAAATCGAAGCCGACAAATGGGCTTGCGATTGTTGTCGTCAAGAAGTATTCCCATGTAGCTTTGCGTATCTCTATAGTGAATTCGCTCTGCATCACAAGTTTCACGCAAAATCGATTTTATAATATAGAATCCTTCTATCTCTTCTTGAGTGGTAATGACCTTGTCGTCTTCTTTCTGCCCATCGGTTTCTGCCGAGGGGTCTTCCACTTTTTTGGCTGGCTCAGTGTCAGCCATTATAGATGTAAGCCGATCTTTTATCTTGTCATTTATGAAATTGTGTAAAGCCCTTTTGACGATTTCCGTAAATTGCTCTTTAACATTCTTTGTTATCCTTCCGTGATAAACACGGCTTGTAAAGAAACATACCAAGTCTTCTGTTGGCGATGCAATTTCTGTAGCGAGAATCTTTTTGATTTCTCTGGTATATTTAAGTTCGCTGGCTGCGGATAGTGCATTAACGATGTCGAAATTTGTTTTTGAAAGTTTTTTCAATTCAGGAACGAGCGTCTCATCTATGGCCAAGAAATCGAATTCCATGAAAGGTTTGGAATCCATTTTGTTTTGACTTTCGAGGTCAGTAAAGAATTTATATGTTGAACCATTCGTGAGAATGGCTATGCGCGCCTCTGTAACCGAAAAATAACGGTATAATTGGCTTGACTGGGTCTGTTCGAGCGGGAATCCGTAGGGCTTGCACTCAAACAGAATTATTGGCTTTCCATCCAAGAGCAATGCATAATCTACTTTTTCACCTTTTTTTATCCCAACATCAGCAGTAAATTCAGGTATGACCTCGGAGGGGTTGAAAATATCGTAGCCCAGCATGTTGATGAACGGCAAGACGAGAGCTGTCTTCGTGGCTTCTTCGGTGAGCAGATGTTCTTTCTGTTTTTGGATTTTTCCGGCCAAAGCCTGAATTTGTTCTGAAAAGTCCATGCGATTCTCCTTTGCAAATATGATATCGAGCGTCTGAAGATTGGTAAAGCGGCAAATCATTTTTCGGATGCCGAGTGTAGCCATTTGACCAATGCAGAGTGATCTCGCTTGACAAAAGGAAAAAATGAAACAAGTATCTGCGAACATGCTTAAACAAATAGTACCCAAAACCTCCGGCGGGGCGGCGGCCGAGCGCCTGGCTCGCATCTGCAAGGTGCTCGCCGTGGACACCCGGGTCCGCATGCTGGAGATGCTCGCCCAGCGCCAGATGTGCGTCGGGGCCCTGGCCCGGGCCCTTTGCATCACCCCGGCCGCCGTGTCCCAGCACCTGCGGGTTCTGCGCGACGCCGGGGCGGTCGTGGCCGACAAGCAGGGCTATTTCGTCCACTACCGGGCCGACCTCGGAACTCTGGCCGCCTGGGGCCGCGAGACAGCGGAGTTTTTTACGGCTGGACAGGAAAAGCCGGAGGCAGGTGAATCCGGCGCGGCCCGCCCGCCTGCGGGACACGGGGAAGCGGCGTCCTGACCGGGATTTTTTTTGTGAGCTATCATAGTATGTGCGCGAAAACTTAAATATAGGCCGGTAAGGCCTTGCGGAAAGGCGCGATCATGAACCACGCAATCCAGGCTGTGGATTTGAAAAAACACTTCGGCGAGGTGCCCGCCGTGGATGGGGTGTCGTTTGCCGTGAACCCGGGAGAGCTTTTCGGGCTCCTGGGGCCCAACGGCGCAGGCAAGTCCACCACCATCAACATGCTCATCGGCCTGGCCAGACCAGGGGCCGGGTCTATCCATATCGGCGGCGTGGACTGCTCGAAAAATCCCAAGGCCGCCCAACATCTGATCGGCGTGGTCCCCGACGACAGCAACCTCTATCCGGAACTGTCCGGCTACGACAACCTGTGCTTTTGCGGCGCGCTCTACGGCATGGACAAGGCCGCGCGGCAAAAACGGGCCGGGGAGCTTCTGGAGCTTTTCGGACTGGCCCCGGCCGGGCAGCGCAAGTTCGGCGGCTATTCCAAGGGCATGAAGCGCCGCCTGACCATCGCCGCCGGGATCATGCACTCCCCGGGCATCCTTTTTTTGGACGAACCCACCACGGGCGTCGATGTGGAGAGCGCCCGGCACATCCGGGCCCTTTTGGCCGAACTGCACGCCGCAGGAACCACCATCCTCTTGACCACCCACTACATCGAGGAGGCCGAGCGGCTGTGCGGCCGGGTGGCCTTCCTGGTCAAGGGGCGGATCATCGCCGTGGATATGGTGGAGCGGCTGGTGGCCCCGCTTTCCGGCCGCCATGCCGTGCGTGTGGTGTGCGCCGGAGAGGTGGCGGGCCATGTGGCGGCCTTGGCTGCGGCCTACCCCGACTGTGAGTTCACCCTGGCCGGAACGGACGCCATCAGGGTGGAGTGCGGCTTCCCGGTGCGGGTGGGGGCGGTGGTGCGCTCCCTGGAGGAGGCCGGGGCCGAGGTGTTGGAGGCCCGTCGCCTGCGGCCGTCCCTGGAGGACGTGTTCGTGCGGTTTACGGGCATTGAGGCCGAGGCGCTACGCCGGGAAAAGGAAAAGGGGGGCAAGGCGGCATGAGACGGCTGACCATCTTCTGGAGCATCGTGGTGAAAGACATGCGGACCTATTATCTCAAGCCGCCCAATGTCAGTTGGGGACTGCTTTTCCCCCTGGCCTGGACAGGCATGTTTTTCATCCGTTCCGGGTCCGGACTGGAGAGCGTGATGTCCCTGTTGCCGGGGGTGGCGGCCATCTCGGTGCTTTTCGGGACCACGTCCATGCTGGCCGTGACCGTGACCTTCGAAAAAAAGAACCGGTCCTTCGACCGGCTGCTCCTGGCCCCGATTTCCTTGGAAGTGCTCATGCTGGCCAAGACCGGGGGGGCGATATTTTTCGGGGTGCTCAACGCCCTGGTTCCCATGGCCATGGCCGCGTTTCTGGTGGATCTGTCCGGGGTGGCCTGGGGGACGTTTCTCGGCGTGGTTTTTCTGGTGGCCGTGGCCTCGGCCTTTCTGGGGCTTTTCATCGCCGTGGCCGTCAGCGAGGTCTTCGAAGCCCAGACCTTCTCCAACTTTTTCCGGTTCCCCATGCTGTTTTTGTGCGGACTGTTTTTCCCGGTGGCCAAGCTGCCCGTGGTATTGCAGCCTTTGTCCTACCTGCTGCCCCTGACCTACGGCGTGGACGCCTTGCGCGGGGCCATTCCGGAAGCGGGCGGGGGCACTATCTTGCCCCTGGGGCTGGATGTTGCGGTCCTGGGAATCTTTTGCGTCGGGCTGTTCACAGCCAGCCTGTGGAACGTGCGGCGCAAGTGGATCGCCTAGTGTGGCGTTCCACAAAAAAAGAGCCATGTTTTTTTGTGAATAAAAACCATACGCCCCATGTGTTGCGGCCTGCTAACCCATGACGGGAATGACCGGACGCAACACGCGCGGGTGATCCGTAAAAAGTACGCTTACGCGCAGCGCGGCAACCCGCCGCCCGTCCCGCCTGTGCCTTCCGGCCCGTTGGCATCATGCCCGGCGTGCACTGGCCCAAGCCCGTGGAAGTCCAGAAACCGGGCCAGCCCATCCTTGCCCATGTAGCGTTCGAGCTGCTTGCGATCCGTGCGCAGAAGATCCACCACGATGAGCCCGTCCAGGGCGTCGGCGAATTCATGATCCACATTAAAGGCCAAAAGCTTGCCCCCGAGCTTGAGGTATTGGCGCAGGAGCACCGGGATGCCCTTCTGGTCGGATTCGATGTCCGCCAAGAGGTCCACCAGGTCGTCCAGGTCCGTGACCAGGGTGCGGGCCGCGTTTTTGAGCCAGTGCTGCTCCTTGAGCGGGGTGCGTGGCCGGACCAGCCGGGCCAGTTCGGGCAGGGCGTTTTGTTCCTTGAAATAGCGGGCGATGAGCTGGCGGGAGGCGGTCTTGTATTCGTTGGTGATGCTGACCGGGCCGAAAAGGATCTTGTAGGTGGGGTTATGCACCACAAAACGGGCCAGACCTTTCCATAACAGCAAAAGCGGCGAATAGCTTTTCTGGTATTCCGGGCGCACGAAGGACCGCCCCATCTCCAGGGCGGGGCTGATGTGCCGCAAAAAACGCTCCTTGAGCACGAAGAGCGTGTCCGTGTACAGGCCGCGCTGGCCCATGCGGGACAGGATCTCGTCCGTGCGGCCGATGCGGTAGGCCCCCACCACCTCGCGGTTTTTTTCGTTCCAGATGAAAAGATGCAGATAATAGGCATCGAAGGGGTCCAGGTCACAGGCCTTGCCCGATCCCTCGCCCACGCGGCGGAAGGTCAATTCACGCAGCCGTCCTATCTCGCGCAGAACCAGGGGGAGTTGCCCGGCCTCGGCGCATAGAACCGAAAACTCGCCGCTTTGGAACAGGCGGCATTCCTGGGGCAGGGCCGCGATTTCGTCGGACAGCAGATGGGGGTCCGCCGCAGGGATGAGCGCCTCCTGCCGTCCCGGCCCCTTGGGCAGGAAAAGCTTGGGACGGGGGCGGGACTTGGCCCCCCGGGCGCCCAGAAGGTAGGAGCGCAGGCGCAGGCAGCGGATGATGAGTTCGTCGGCGTTCTCCTCGCCCTCGGCCATCTGTTCCAGCCGGGAAAAGGGGATCGGGGCGCCGATGCGCACCTCGATGGGCTTGTCGCCCTTGTTGAGAAATTCCCGGGGCAGAAGGGCCGTGCGCAGCCGGGGATGCACCAGCCCCAGAAGCTGGAACAGGCGGCTGTTGTTGCCCTCGAAAAACATGGGCACCACCGTGGCCCCGGTTTTGAGGATGATCCGGGCCACCGAGGCGTTCCAGGCCGGATCGGAGACGGTGGGACGGCGGTTCTTGAACTGGAGGTGGGACACCTCGCCCGCCGGAAAGACCCCCAGGATGCCGCCCCGGCGCAGATGGCCCAGGCTTTCCTTGAGGGGGCGGATGTTCTGCTTGGCCGCGTTCGAACTGCCGAACGGGTCCACGAAGATAAAAAATTCGGACAATTCGGGAATACGCTGAAGCAGGAAATTGGCCATGATCTTCACGTCGGGCCGCCGCGAGGCCAAAAGCCCGGCCAGGATCAGTCCTTCCAGGCCGCCGAAGGGGTGGTTGGCCACCACCACCACCGGGCCGCTTTCCGGGATGCGGGCCATGTCCTCGTCGCTGACCCGGTAGGAGAAATGAAAGGCCTTCAGGGCGGCGTCCACGAAGTCCCGGCCCACGGCGTCAGGGGTGATGGTCGCATAGATCTCGTCGATGCGCGACATGCCCAGCATCCGGCAAAGCGGGGCCTGGGCCAGTCCGAACAGACCCCGGAGCACGGGGCTTACGGTCGTGGGAAGCTGGATGTCGAATATGGGCTTTCGTGTCGTGTCGGCCATATATCCCCCTGTGGCGCTGGTGTCGGCATTGTGCGGCGACTTGGACATCACCCGGCTGCGAACTTGCGGCACTGTGGCGGAGGCGTGTTACGGGAGCATGATGGTTCGGTGAAATTGCACGGCTGGACGTGAGGACGCGGCCTACGACGGCCGGAGTCGGGTCCAGCCAATGCCGCTTTATACCTCACATCGGGAGGCCAGGCAAGACGAACCATATCCCGTGCCTGGCCATGGTCCCCTCCCTTCCGCGCGCGGCGTTCGCCGCGCCGCAGGCAAACACCCATGCCGACGGCAAAAGGCGTTTTTTCCGTGCGGCAAGGCTATTGCGCGTAATTCTGGCGGCAAAACTGGGCGCACAGGTCCGAGGCCTTGGACAGGGTTCCGGCGCAGTTGTTGATGATGTTGGTCGGCTGCAGATGATTTTTGGTGCGGCGGCAGCGGCCCAGGCAGGCGTCGAGGTCCGAGGCCGGGGTGGACAGCACGTTGGCGAAATCGCCGCAGATGGTTGTGGAATCGCAGGAATTGGGGGTGGGAAAGACTTGGCAGAAGTTTTCGAAGTGCGTCAGGGTCATGGGCTGCGCGGTCTTCATTCCAGGGGTACAGGCCGCAAGGGCCAGGACGAGGAGGGTGCAGAAGGCGGCCAGGGGCATGTGGGCTCCTTTGTATTTTTCGATAAGGATTAGTCCATGATTTCGCGGTATATGTAAAGTCTTCCGGCCGCATTGGGCCGTGATGACAGCAAGCGGCTGGTCCCTGTCCGTTGCGCATGGTCTTGTGGGACTCAAGGACGGAGCCAAACATGACCACCCCAGTGCAGATAACGGAACATGGCGTCGGACGCTACGCCGGGTCGGCCACGGCCATGGAGATCGTCTCGGACTCGACCCTCTGCCTCATGCCGCACAGCCTGCCGCGCCACTGCCCGGCCTGCGGCACCGTATTCCACGGCTCGGTCATAAGCCCGGTGGCGACCGGAGCCGGGGCCGCCTGCCCGTATTGTCTTCATTCCCGGACCCTGCCGATTTCCCCGCAGTAGCGTCGTGTCGCCGGAATGAGCGTGGCCGAAGGATGTCGGCAACACATGGAAAAACGCATTTTTCTCAGACACGGTGCGGCGAGCCGTTGCGCCACAACGGTTTCAACGGACCCGGCCGTGGCGGCCATGGTCGCGCCATATCCCGGCATAAGCCCAAACAGCCAAGGAGGAACGCGCATGATGGGACTATTTACCGACGATGCCGGCAACCTGTCGAGCACCCGGGTGTTCACGGCGGTCATCATCGCCGTGGTGCTCTTCAATTGGACCTATGCCACGGTGCGAAGCGGCTCCTGGCAGCCCCTTGATCTGGACGCCACCCTGACCCTGGCCGGGGCGTTGGCCGCCAAGGTCTGCCAGAAGTTCGCGGAGTCCGGGGGCGAAAGCGGGGACCGGACGGACAGCCCGGGGAAATGATGGAGCCGCGTGTCGATTCCGGGCTGTCCGAGGGTGATGCGCGGTTGTACGGCCTTGTCCGGCAGGCCGTGCGCGAGGAGCTCGGCGGGCCGTGCGCCTGCGGGCTGGACCAGGAGAAATGCCGGGAGATCGGGGCCCTGGCGGCCATGGTCCATGAGGCGGGCCTGGAGTCCATCCGGGAGAACCACCGTTTCGTGGCCGAGATGCGGGCCGGGGTGCGCCATGTGAAAATGACCGCCGTCAGCGCCGTGGTCTGCGGCGTGCTTACGGTCATCGGCGCGGGAATCTTTTTATGGCTGAGAAGCATGGGAGGAAAATGAACGTGTTGACCGCAATCAGCGTCGAGGAGATCACAAAACTCAATCCGGAGCTGTCCTTGGCGGATATTCTGGGACTTTTGCAGTGGGTCGGGCCGTCGACCCGGGTACACTAGGCGGCCGTGGGACTTGTACCTTGCATCAGGGACCAGGCGGCCGGGCTCACCGCCCGGCAGGAGCGTTTCGTCCAGGAATACCTTGTGGACTTGAACGCCACCCGGGCCGCAGAACGGGCCGGATACAGCCCCAAGGCCGCCCCGTCCACCGGGGCGCGCCTGAAAAACCAGCCCCGGGTCAAGGCCCGCATCGAGACGGCCATGGCCGAACGCCTCGAGCGCACCAGGATACGGCAGGACCGGGTGGTCATGGAGCTGGCCCGGCTGGCCTTCTCGGACATCTGCGAATTTGCGGACTGGGACGAGGGCGGCGTGCGCATCCGGGACTCGGCGGGCATGGGCCCGGGCCAGTCGGCCTGCATTGCCGAGATCGTGGAGACGCCCGGCAAGGATGGCCGCAAACTGCGCGTGAAACTGCACGGCAAGACCCGGGCCCTTGAGGTGTTGTGCCGCCACCTGGGACTTTTCGAGAAGGTTCCGCGTCAGGCGGAAGGGGCGGTGATCCGGGTGGTCACCCGCATTCCCGAGCCGGATTGGGACGGAGGGGAACCGCCCGGGGCGGGGGCTCCTCCCCGCGATCCCGGCTTCGCCCCGTCTGGTGCGGTCCCCCTCCGGGAGGATGCGTAGGGATGTCCCGTCGTATGAGCGGCGACGCCAGGCGCGGCCTGCCGGAGGCGGACGCGGCCCGGATCGTGGAGGCTGAGGTGGATTACCGGCCCCAGCCCAAGCAGGCCCTTCTGCACCGGGTGCGGGCCAACGAGATTTTGTTTGGCGGCGCGGCAGGGCCGGGCAAGAGCCATGCCCTGCGGTTCGAGGGGCTGGCCTGGTGTCTGCGCATTGCCGGGCTCCAGGCCTACCTGTTTCGGCGCACCACGCCGGAACTTGAAAAAAACCATATCCTTCCCTCCATGGCGCAGTTCCCCGGCACGCTCGGGCGGTACGTCTCCGCCCGGCGGGCCTGGGAATTTCGCAACGGATCGCGCCTTTTTTTCTGTTCCTGCCAATCGGACCGGGACGTCTTCCGCTACCAGGGGACGGAGATCCATCTGCTTATGGTGGATGAACTCACCGCCCTGACGGAATTCCAATACGACTACCTGCGCGGCCGGGTGCGTTGCTCCCTGTCCATCCCGGAACGCTACCGTTGCCGCATCCCGGGGGTGGTGTGCGCCTCCAACCCCGGCGGCGTGGGGCACGGCTTCGTCAAGTCCCGCTGGGTGGACTTCGCCCCGCCGTATGTCCCCAGGCGGGCCCCGAAAGACCAGGGCGGCATGATGCGCTGCCACATCCCGGCCAGGCTTTCGGACAACGCCATCCTGGTCCGGCGCGACCCGGACTACGTCCACCGCCTGGACGCCCTGCCCGAGCCCCTGCGCAGCGCCTACAAGGACGGCCGCTGGGACGTTTTTTTCGGCCAGGCCTTCGCCTTTTCCCGCTCCCTGCATGTGGTCGCGCCGCGCCCGGTGCCGGACGAGGCCCCGCTGTACATGAGCTTCGACTGGGGCTACGGCGCGCCGTTTTCCGTGGGCTGGTGGTGGGTGGACGCCGACGGCAGGCTCTATCGCTTCGCCGAATGGTACGGCTTCACCGGAACTCCGGGCCAGGGGCTGCGCATGACCGACCCCCTCATCGCCCAGGGCATCCGCGACCGCGAACACCGCCTGGGCGTCGCCGCCCGCACGATCATCCGCCTGGCCGGGCCGGACTGTTTCGCCAAAAAGCCCGATTACCGGGGCGGCGGCCAGGGCCCCAGCACGGCTGAGGAGTTCGCCCGGCACGGGGTGTTTTTGGCCCCCGGCGATCCCTCGCGCAGGCTCAAGATCCGGCAGTTTCACGAACGCCTGCGGCCGCGCGGCGACATGCCCCCCATGCTCCAGGTCTACGACACCTGCGAACAGTTCCTGCGCACCATCCCGCTGTTGGTGGCCGACCGGCACAACGTGGAGGACATCGACACCACCGGCGAGGACCACATCTACGACGAGGCCTGCCACGTCTGCATGGCCCGGCCCCTGGCCCTGTGCGCGGCACGGCCCGAGACCGAATCCGGACGCATCATCGAAACCCTCCTGGCCCCGGCAGGCGATGGCCGGGAGGACAATCCCCCCGAGGACGCGGAGGAGCCATGAACCCCTCGAGCCTTTCCCTGCCGGACGTGTTGGTCCTTTTCGGGTGTTTCACGGTTACGGCCCTGGTCTTTTTGCTCATGGGCTGGCGGTTTGGCCGGGAAAGCGCCGGACGGGCCATGTTCGAGCATGCGCTCCCGGCCTCTCCCGGCGAGGCCGCGGTCGCCGATGAGGCCGATCCCTGGGACGCGGCCATGCACGGCTGCCCGGCCCTGGAGCCTGCCGCAGCCGATGCCTGCCCGGGCAACGCCATGCCCTTTTTCGCATCTCGGGGCCATTCGGCCCAGGTTGGCGACCAGGACGGCCGCCCAACTGGTGGATAATTTGTATACGACGGCAGGACAGTTGCGGCGGACAGGCCGGAATCATGTCCGTGTGTCTGGTTTATCTTTTAAAAACAGATGGTTGCCTCAAGCCATGCTGTATATTTTTTATACTTTGGCCGGTGTTTTTCGCATGTTTTTATGCACAAAGAGGGGGCCGGGTAAAACTTCGGAATTTGATAATATGCTAAAATGAAAGAACAAATATGTGTGGCATGGTCCATGCTTAATAAGGGGCATGGCGACGCCGCAGGCCACGGAGGTTTTCCACTCTACGCCGTGTCCCGGGTCGCCCCAATCCCCAGGAGGATCGTTCCATGAACGCACGCATTTTCAAGATGGCCCTTATGACGGCACTGCTTGTGTTGGCCGCGTCCCTTCCGGCCATGGCCAGAGGTCACGGCGGGCCTGGAGGCCCTGGCGGACCCGGGGGCTGCCCCGGGGTCATGGACCAGCTTACCCCTGAACAGCAGGCCGCCTACCAGAAGCTCGTCCAGGAGCATGTGGCCAAGATCGCACCCATCCGGGCCGCGCTCCAGGTCAAAAAGGCCGAGCTTAATGTCGCGACCCTCGATCCCAAGGCCGACCAGGCCAAGATCGCCGGACTGGCCAAGGAGATCGGGACGATCAAGGGACAGATGGCCGAGGAAGGCGCAACCTTCCGGGTCAAGCTGATCAAGGAATTCGGTCCGCTGGCCATGGGCGGCTGCGGTGGTCCCGGCATGGGTGGCGGTCGTGGCCCCGGCATGGGGCGCGGACCCGGAAACGGACCCGGCTGCGGCGGAATGTAGCGTCATTCGACACCATGGGCCGGGTTTGTGCTCGCTCCCGGCCCTGATACGCAACCCCCCCGGGGAAGACCCCGGGTTCGGATCACATACAACCTCTCACCTCCTCAAGTGAAAAACCCCCTCCTCATCCTGTGTGCCGACGGCGGAAGCTCTTCCGCCGTCGGCCATTTTTTGTCCCCCCGCCAGCGTGGCCTTTCGCGCAGCCTGCGGCTATACTGACGCGCAACATCCACTCCCGGAGGAGACATGGCCCGTAAAAAGAAATCGTCCGCCCCCCGCCTGGACCCCGTGGTCGCAGGCATCTTCCTTTTGGCTGCCATGGCCGTGGGCTTCTACCTGGGCACCCTGTACCAGGGCTCCCGGCAGGCGACCGCCCCCTCTCCCTCCGCCGCCGCCCCCCAGGCCGCCGCGAATCAGAAACCCGACTTGGACCCGCGCATCGCCGCCGCCGAGGCCAAGACCAAGACCGACTCCAAAAATCCCGAGGCCTGGAGCGACCTGGGCAACCTCTACTTCGACGCCGACCAGCCCGCCAAGGCCGTGGCCGCCTACGAAAAATCTCTGGAACTCAAGCCCGGCAACCCCGACGTGCTCACGGACATGGGGGTCATGTATCGCCACCTGAACCTGCCGCTTCGCGCCGTGGAGAGCTTCGACGCCGCCCTGGCCAAAAATCCGGTCCACGTCATCGCCGTCTTCAACAAGGCCATTGTCTTGTTGCACGACCTGGGCAAGCCCGATGAGGCCTTAAAGACCCTGCAGGCCCTCAAGGCCAAAAAGCCCGACGCCATCCTCCCCGGCGGCCGGAAGATCGATGACCTTATCCAGGAATTCGGCGGCGCGCCCAAAACCATGCCCGCCTTCAACCGCTAATGTCGCGTCCCGTGGAAAAAACGCCTGTATTTTAGAAGAATACGCATTTCAGATGGGTTGTGATGAAGTCCGGCCAAGCGGATTTCGTAGACACGAAGCCAGGGAGCGCGTGAATCGTGCCGCGCGCGGCGGGGATGAAGGTTCGAGCCGCCATCCCCGCTGCTTATGCGTGTGTATGGAGATCGCCCCTTTCGTGGACACGGCCCGGGGCCGTGGAGCGTCAGCCTGGGGCGGGTCAGAACCCGGCGGCTGGCGCGGAGCGAAGGGGAATGAGGCGCACGCCCTCGCTGACCTGGATGCCGGGAAAGGCCTCGCGGTCGAGCAGGATAAATCCCCGGCGGCGTGACGTCGCGCTGGCTGCCAAGTCCCGGATGGTCTGGTCGAAAGGCGCGAAAAACGGCTGTCCGGCCAGGAATTCCCGGCTGAAGTCGGCCTCGTTGGCGATGAGATAGTCCACGCCGTATTTGTTCGCAAAATCCCGCACCGTCTGCGCGTCCGAGGCGTAATAGGCCGTGAACAGGTCGTCCAGGCGCGGTTCATACTGTCGCCAATAGCCGGTCATCCAGGGGTGGGCCAGTTCGAAGGAGGCCTGGACGTTGCGTCGGCCAAAGGTCAGCACGTTGTCCATGAGCTCGGGATGTCCGGCAAAGACGGCGTCCGTGGGGGTCTGGCGCACGGCGGCGTACAGGGCGGCCTGGTCGCCGTAGTCGTAGAGTCCGGCATCCGTCAGCCGGAAGGCCCCAAGCCCCACGGACAGGGCCAGGAGACCGGCCGTGGCCCATCGCCTGGACAGGACAGGGGCCAGGGCGGCGTGAAAAAAGAAGGCCAGGGCCAGGGCATAGAGCATGTTCAGGGAATAGCTCACGTAGCGATCCGGGACGAAAAGCCGCAGGGCCAGGAGGCGCGCCGCCAGATAGAGGACAAGCGAGCCCAGAAGCAGGCTGATCACCGGCTGGCGGCACAGGTCCAGGGGGGTGTAGTCCGCCCGTCTGGCCCCGACGACCACCACGGCGGCGATGGCCGCAAGACTGAGGATGCCCGGAAAAAGGCCGATGTCCAGAAAAAGGCCGATGCCTTCGAAGGGAGTGTAGATCAGGTCGAAAAAGGGGTTCGGCAGGGGGTACAGGTCCAGGCGTCCGGCGGCGGAAAAGGCCGGATTGCCCGTCATGTCGGCCACCGAGGCCAGGGGGCCGAAGCCGGTGGCCTCCAGACCGTGGTTCATGGCGTAGACCGTCCCGGCGCAGGCGGCGATGACCAGGAAATCCGGCAGACGGCCCGGAAAGGGCGGCCGAGGGAGACGGCGCAGGCGTGAGACGGCATACGCCAGCAGGCAGGAACCCGTGGACAGCACGCACATGTAGGGGATGGTCGCGGCCTGGGCGATGAGGCCAAAGGCCATGCCCACGCGGCTTTTGCGCAGCCAGGCCAGAAGGAACAGGGCCAAAAGAGGGGCGGCGAAGGAGCGGGAAAGGCCGCCGGAGATGTTTTTCAGGAAAAAGGGCAGCAGCCAGACCGAGGCCGCGCAGAAATAGCCCAGGCTTCTGCCGCCTACGGTCCGGCCGATGCCGAAAAAGGCCAGGGCCGTGGCGCAATACAGGATGCCGGTGACCAACTTTGAGAAGAAAAGGGGGTTCGCAATGGGTGATGCTGCAGCATACAGGGCCTTCACGCCGACCGGGACATAGGCGGCGGCGAAATCGTTGAGCAGGCTTGCCGGGTAGAGCGCCGCGTCCTGGTAGCGCTGCATCCAGTAGATCTGCTGCCGGGCGTCGTCGTTGATGACGAAGGGGCTGGCCAGCCCGTGGCGGTGGGCCACGGCGAACACCAGGGCGGAGAGCAGGAACACCAGGGCCGCGTCCGTGAGGGACGCTGTCCGTTCAGATGTCCCGGTCATAGAGGCGGAAGGTCTTGTAGCGTTTGCCGCCATAGGCCAGAAGGGTCTTGTTCCACTGCACCAGAGATTCAGGGATGAGAGAACAGTCGCAGTAGTCCATCTGCGGGTGGTTTTCCAGGAAGTTGATGATGATCTGGAGGATGATGGCATGGTGTAGGCGACGCCACTGGTGGGTTTTTTTGACCCCCATGATGATGGCCCGGCAGTATTCCAGGGGCAGCACCCGGCAGTCGAAGAAAAGATTGAGCATGTTTTGCGTCCCCAGGCGGCCGTCGAAGCCGTGCAGGGAGCGGTTGACGTCCGGGGCCACCACGCTAAAGGCCACGATTTCGTCGTTTTCCAGGATCACGTTTAGGAGGTCGCGGCGCATGATGGGCTCGAGCTGCACGAAGATGTCTGCGAACTGGCGCTCGGTAAAGGGCACATGCCCCCAGTTTTTGCCCCAGATGTCGTTAAAGAGCTCGCGCACCTCCGCCGCCCGGCGCACGAATTCATGCCGGGGGGGATGGGTGATGCGGCACCCGGCCTTGGCCAGGATGCTGTCGCGGCGCTGTTTCATGGCCGAAAGATCGAACTGGCTCTCGTCAATCTTGTAGGCATACCAGTCGAAGGTCTTGTGAAAACCGAAATTCAGGATGAGATCCTCGTAATACCGGGGATTGTGGGTGTGCATCATGGACGGCATCTCGTCGAAACCTTCCACCAGAAGTCCCACCTCATCATAGATGGCGAAACTCAACGGGCCGTGCAGCCGGGTCTTGCCCTGGGCCCGCAGCCAGGCGCTGGCGGCGCGAAAGAGCGCATTGGCCGTCTCCTGGTTATCTTCGCATTCAAAGAACCCGAAAAAACCCGTGCGCGGATCGTGCAGGGCCTCGTAGGCGCTGTTGATGTGGGCGCTTATGCGGCCAACCACGGCGTCGCCGCGCCGGGCCAGATAGTATTCGGCCCGGCCGACCTCGAAAAACGGCCCCCGGGTGCGGTCCAGGAAGGTTTTCTGGTGTTCGATGATCGGCGGAACCCACAGGGGGTCGTTGGCGTAGATGGTCCAGGGGAAGCGGATAAAAGCGTCAAGATCCGCCTCCGACGAAACAGGCGAAATGCGGCAGGCGGTATGGGACATGCGGTCTCCGGCGTGGGCGGGGTTGTTATTTGCTCGGGACCACCGTGACCTGGCCCTTGAGGCCCTCGCGCAAGGAATGGTCGGGGTTGGGGATGGTCAGTTCGATCTCGTAATAGGACGGCTGCTGCAGATTGGCCGGAAGCGGCGTCCAGGGGATGCGGCTGACCGTGGCGGCGAATTCGCGGCCGGGGATGGCGTCGAAGACCACGGTGGCGGCGTCGCCCTCGACGATCTTGCTGACCTCGATTTCATGCACCTGGGCCCGGATGATCATGGGGTCGAGGGAACCGACCTGGAAGACGGAGGTTTCGCGGTCCAGGTGCGCTCCATTGCGGGCCTCGGAGTTGATCCACAGGACGTAGCCGTCCAGGGGGGAACGCAGGAACCCCACCTTGGGCACGTTTCCGGCCCCGGCGTCGCGCCCGAAACGCTCCTTGGCCAGGATAAGCCGGTCGGAATAGACGTCGCGGGCCAGATTGAGCTGTTCCTGAATGGAGGTCTTTTCCTTGCGCGCCGCCTCGATCTCCTTTTCATTCTGGGAGATGCTCTGCTGGGAGGCCATGTTGCGCTTGGTCATGACCTCAAGCTCACGGTGCTTGGCCGTGAGCTTGTCCAGGTCCACCTCCACCTGGGCCAGGCGGTATTCGAGCTCCTTGATGGTCGTGGCGCTGAGCTTGTTTTTTTCATCCATGTAGACTTCCTGGCGCAGTTCGTAACGGGCCAGTTCCTGGTCTTTTTTGACCTGTTGGCCGATCTGGACGCCGATGTTCTGGATGAAGGCCGGAAAGGGCAGGGGGACGTTGAACTTGATCGGGGTGTACAACTTGCCCGTGAACTGGACCTCCGCCGGGCGCAGCACGCCAGTGGGGGGGGCTTCCTTGGCCGTGGGCTGGCCGGGCGCGGACCAGGACGTCGCGGCAGCCCCGAGCAGGATGGCGGACAGGGCAAAGGCCAGTGCGGCGATGCGCATTTACATGTTCTCCTGTACGGAGGTGTTGATGTACGCCTTCTGGAGGTGGCCGGACAAGAAGCGCAGGTCGAGAAGGGCCTGGCTCTTGGAAAGCTCCTTAAGCAGCACCTCCTGCTTGGCGGCGAGGTATTCGTCCATGGCCGCGACGATGGAGTCGAATTCGGTCTGGCCGGTCTCGAAACGGAACTGGGTCTGCTGCAGCTTGAGCTGGGCCAGGTCGCGGCGGGCCACGGCGTAGCGAACGTCGGCATCGGCGGTGGCCAGGCTGGCCATGGTCCGCTGGAACTCGCTGACCAGCTTGAATTCCTTGGCCCGGGCCTCGGATTCGATCTGCCCCAGCTTTTTGTACTGGCGGTTGACGTCGCGGCTTTTGGTCCACCAATCCAGAGGCAGGGTGGCGGTCACGTAGGGATACAGGGGCAGCCCGGTCTGGCTGGCTGTATCGCTTAGGGCGTCCACGGACTGGAAGCCGAAATTAAACGTGGGGATGAATTTGATATAGGAGACGGTGATGTTTTT
Source organism: Desulfolutivibrio sulfodismutans DSM 3696 (assembly GCF_013376455.1). Classification (GTDB taxonomy): domain Bacteria; phylum Desulfobacterota; class Desulfovibrionia; order Desulfovibrionales; family Desulfovibrionaceae; genus Desulfolutivibrio; species Desulfolutivibrio sulfodismutans. The sequence continues at coordinate 3,056,003 of NZ_CP045504.1, forward strand.
GCGTTGCAGCGCCTTGTTGTATTCCTGGATCTTGAGCTCGTAGGCGTTCTCCCGCAGCACCTCGCCGGTGACCGAATAGGGGTCGAAACCGGCCACCACCTGCGACCGGGCGTTTCCCAGGTCGAGATCGACTTTTTGGATAAAGGGCACGCCCAGGATGAATTTCAGGTCGTCCATGACCATGAGTTTGGTGTTGCGCAGCTTGTCGGCCTCGGCCTTGACCAGGGTGATCTTGGATTCGGCGATGCGCACGTCGAGGTCCGTGCCCTGCCCGAGGGAGGAGCGGGTCTGGGCGTATTCCAGGAGCTGGTCGGCCATCTCCGACTTTTCTTTGACGATGGCCGTCTGTTCTTCCATCATGCCGAGCTGGAGAAAATTATACCCGACGCGCTTGAGCCCCTCCGAGATGATCTGCAAATGGCTCAGCACCGCAATGTTGATCATGTCCTTGCGGGCCTGGACCTCGAAGATGGTCATGACCGGGTTCCAGATGCCCGTGGAGAAACTTAACGTGTAGGGCTCTTTACGGCCGGATGAGGAGGGACGGTTGAAATAGTATGTGGTGTTGATGCTCAGCGTGGGGATGTAATTCGAATAGGCGTCGCCCAGGTCGAGCCGCTTGGTCTCGATATCGATGGAACTTTTTACCAGAAGCGGGGACTGGGCCAGGGCCACACGGACGCACTCGTCGAAATTGGCCGGCGAACGCAAGGGGGTCGCCGCCTCGGTGATGTTGGTTTTCCGGGCCGCTTCGTCCGTGCCGGTTTTGGCAGGAGCGGCGGGTTGGGCCGGGGTGGCCGGTTTGGTTTTGTCCTTGGTGTAGCGTCCGGCTGGGTCGGCGGCCTGGGCCGACTCCGGCTGAAAGGCCGCCAGGGCGGACACGAGCGCAAGGAGCAAACAGACCGCGCCCAAACGAAAAACGCCTTTTCGACTCAAGCGCAGGCACGCTTGACCGAAACGGCGGGCAGGCCTGCCGGGCAACGTGCTGCCCGGGAAAATCGAAACATCAAAGCCTCCCATCCCCATCCCCCCTGGAGTTAACCGTTCAGAACACCGTCCGTCAGCACACAGGTTCTGTTGCAATGCTCGGCGGTGGTGGTGTCGTGCGTGACCACAACCATGGCCATGTTCGAGCCTGCCGTGATCTTATTAAAATAATCCAATACGCGCAGGCTGTTTTCACGGTCAAGCTGGCCGGTGGGCTCATCGGCCAGGATGAACTCGGGCTCGTTGACCAGGGACCGGGCAATGGACACGCGTTGCCGTTCGCCGCCAGACAGCCGGTTGGACGGCTGATGGATGCGATGTTCGAGGTTGACCCTGGAAAGGGCGTCGCGGATCCGGTCCGGGCGCTCCCTGCGCTTTACCCCGGCATAGACCAACGGCAGTTCCAGGTTTTCATATACCGTCGAATTTTCCAGCAAATCGCAGCTTTGAAAGACAAATCCCATCATCTCTCGACGAAAGATGGCCTGTTCGTCCCGGGGCAGGGACAGCACGTCCCGGCCCGAAACCAGGTAGGTGCCTGTCGTCGGCGGCAAAAACAGCCCCAAAACAAACAACAGCGTGGACTTTCCCGAACCCGAGGGGCCCATGACCGCCACCATCTCGCCGCGCCGCACATGCAGATTGACGCTTTTGAGAACCCGGATCGTCTCGTCGCCGTTTTTATAATCTTTGGTGAGATCCGAAATTTCAATGACCAGGTCGCCCTGGCTTCCGTTTCTGGTGGCGCTATTCATACCGCATGGCTTCCACGACCTGCATCCGGCTGGCCCGAATGGAGGGATACATCCCCGCCCCCACGCCGATGACCAGGGCGAACGTCAGCCCGGCCAGTAGGCAGACCATGAACAGACCTTCCGGAGGACGCGACCCGAGCATGTGGCTCATGTATTCCACGCCCAACCGTCCCAGGCCGATTCCCAGAATGGACGCCGTCATGGTAACGCAAAGGGATTCGAAAAGGAACTGGAAAAAGATGTCGTTATCCAGGGCGCCCATGGCCTTTTTCAGTCCGATCTCCCTGGTCCGGCTGACCACGGCGGCCATCATGATGTTCCAGATGCCAAGCCCTCCCAGAATCAGCGTGGCCACGATGGATGAATAAATGAAAAGCGAAACCCACCAAAAAATGCGCTGCACCTGTTTGAGCGGCTCCCAGGCCACGTTGACCCGCAGTCCCTTGGTCGTCTGGTTGGCCTCCACCACGTTTTTTACGGCGGCGGCCACCGGGGCCACATCGTCCCATGTGGCGCATCGCATATACACGCTGTAGGGGTGGGAGATGTCCACCACCCGGGCCCGGGCCGTGGTGATGGGCAAAAAGATGAACTGCCCCCGGTCTCCGGCCCGCACGCCGCCGAGCACGCCCACCACCCGGTACAGATTGTCGTCGATGGCCAGGATCTGCCCCAGGGCCTCCTGGTCGCCGCCGAAGATGGTTCGGGCCAGGAGCGTCCCCACCACGCACACCCGGGCGCCCTCGGCTACGTCGGCGGCGTCGAAAAGACGTCCGGCGGCGGCGTTGAAGGAGAACACCCGCCAGTAGGAGGCGTCCACGCCCACCAGGTTGAATCCGAAGATGCGATCTTGGAAGGTGGTGATGGCCCGGGGTTTGGTCAGGACGCCGGTGACGTCCAGCACCCCGGGGATTTTGGCCAGGGAGGCCAGGGTGCGGTCGCGGAACCATTCCAGGCGTTCCACGCCGTCCTGCTCGAAATAGGGATTGATGATGGTGGCCCCGCCGAGCATGTCCAGGTCGTTGTTGAAATTGGTTTTGAGGTCGCGCCCCATGGTCACGATGGTGATGAATCCCGCCGTGCCCAGGGCGATGGCCGCAATAACCCCGATATAGCGCCGCCTTTTGCGCAACACCTCACGGATGCTGACCCGCATGATGTCGCGCATACGCAACCACGTCGTTCCCCGCCGGGAACGGTGGGCCAGATAAGCGGCCAGACGAGAGTTTTTTTTCGCCATGGACTGCTCAGATGGCTGCGGGCGCTCCGGTGAGCATCGCGCCCGCCGTGTCCTTGACCGCCATCACAGGTATGAAAGCTTGGCCCGACCGGCGCCGTCGGCCGTGGCGTCGGGCGTCATGTTGGGTTGGGCTGCGCGTATCTCGTCCTCCTCCACATCCTGGGCCCGGATGCGGAACTGTCTGGCCAGGCGGTCGAGCACTTCGAGCACGAAATCCATCTGTCGGTCCTCGTGGGTGCTCATATAGGCCGTGCGGATCAGCGCCTGCCCCCGGGGAACCGCCGGATAGATGGCCGGGAGGGCGAAGACGCCATTTTCGAACAGGGCCTGGGAGAACTGGAAGGCCTTTTCGTCGGAGCCGATGATGATGGGGATGATCGGCGAGGCCGACTGGCCTATGCGCAGCCCGATGGCCTTATAGCCTTCGCGCATGCGGTTCGTGACCTGATGCAGGCGGGTCACCCGTTCGGGCTCCTTCTCCAAAATGTCCAGGCAGGTCAGCACCGCCGTGGTGTTGGCCGCAGGCAGGGCCGCCGAAAAGATCTGGGTGCGCGACTGGTAGCGCAGGTAACGCAGGACGCCCTCGTCGTCAGCGGCGATGAATCCGCCGATGGAGGCCATGGCCTTGCTGAAGGTGCCCATGATGAAATCGGTACGCGCGGCGGCGTCGAAATGCAGCGCCGTGCCCCGGCCGCCGGGCCCCAGGACGCCCAGGCCGTGGGCGTCGTCGAGATAGATGATGATGTCCGGGAATTCATCCTTGAGCGCGGCCAGTTCGCCGAAGGCGGCCACGTCGCCGGACATGCTGAACACGCCCTCGGTGATCAGGAAGACGTCCCCGTCCGGGCGGGCCCGTTTGGCCTCGGCGATCTTTTTGGCCGCATTTTGCACGTCATTGTGGGCAAAGGTGGATATCCTGGCCCGGGTGGATTTTATGCCCTCGAAGATGCTGGCGTGGCCTTCCCGGTCGCACAAAACCGTGTCCGCCGGGGTGATGAGGCAGCCAAGCGCCCCCAGGTTGGTGCTGAAACCGGTCACATGCACCACCGCGCCCTTTTTGCCCACAAAGGCGGCAAGGCGCTCTTCCAAAAGCTGGTGCAAGACCATGTTGCCGCTTAAGAAACGGGAGCCCCCGGGGCCGGTCCCCCAGGCGTAGACGGCCTTGGCCGAGGCGTCCATGACCCGGGGGTCGTGGCTTAAGCCCAAATAATCATTGGAGCCGATCATCACCAGACGCTTCCCGGCCACTTCCACTTCAGACCCCCAGGTCTTGGCGGTGGGCCGGAAATAGGGGTTGATGCCCTGACTGGCGATCTCGGCATGCAGCGCGTTAAAATGCTCGCAACGTTTGCTTAGTCTCATGGCGTTCCGGTATGCCCCGGCGAGATGGTTTTGGATGATCCGTCGTGTCCGTCGGGGCTTTCGCGGGGAGGGACGGATCTCCGCGCCTGGGGCGGGTATCTGTGCAAAGGCGTATCGCGCCTACGAACACCGCGCGATCATGATGAAGCTCGCTTCCTTACGTCAAACAGCGCGTCAAGGCAAGCCCGGCGGGCCACGCCGCGAACCCGGCGCTATTCGGAAAGAGGATGGAGCACCTCGCGGACATTGCGCTCAAGCTGGTGCATAAGCCGGTCAATGGCCATCCTGGCCCGCCCCCACTGGGAGGGAAGGGTGCGGGTGTAGAAATATTCGTCGTCCGGCGTGGCCAACACCAGGGAATAATTCCGCAGCCACTGGCCGCGCTTGCGGCTCCACTCCAGATAGATCCAGGCGAACTCCGTGCCGCCGTCGGCGGCCCGGCACCGGGCCGACCCCCAGACGTAGGCCTCGCTGCCGCGCTGCACCTGGCGGTATTTGAGGAAGTCGAAGTCCTCGAAAACCAGTCCCTCGGCATGGGCCAGGCCTTTGGCCGCGAAGACGGCCGCCTCGCGGTACTGGTCTTTGGAAAAGCCTTCCAGCTTCCAGGCCGGGAAATACCAGGCCCCGAACCAGATCAGAAGCCCGGCCGCAAGCGCCGCCAGACAGGCCAGCCCGGCCGCCGACAGGCCGATGCCCCGGCGCAGGCTCATGGCGCGGCTCCCGTGACCAGGGATCCTTCTCCGGGCGCGGGCAGGCTCACCCCGAGCTCCATGCGCCAGCCCTGGCGTTCAAGGGCCAGCATCCGGTCGAGCCGCTCTCTGGCCATGACCGCGTAGTCGGCGTCCCGCTCCCGGACGGCCAGCCGCCGGTTCACGGCCCGGCGCAGGGACTCCTCGTTGATCATGGCCGGGTCCGGGGTGCGGCCCTGGCTTAAGAGTTCCTCCAGCCGGACCCGCACGGCCTTGGCCGAGGCGTCGTTGAAATCCAGGTGGCGCTCCTTCATGATCAGGGAATTTTCCGCGTCGTTGACCATGCCGCTAAAGAACCGTTCGGGCGTGACGTGGCTGGCGAATTCCGGGGTGCGCCCCAGGCCCTTCCATACGGTCAGGACCAGGGCCGCAAAGACCAGGACTTTCAGGGCGCGTTCAAAGGTGAAACCGGTCATGGCGGTCACCCCCCGGCCTTTTTGCGGTAGATGGTCAGGGGCAGCCGGGGCGGCTCCATGGGGATGAAGGCGTGGTAATAGGGATCGGCCCGGTTGCCGAAGTCCTCGTCGGGCCAGGGCAGTTCCAGGCGTTCGTAGTCGCGCTCGAGGTCCAGGGTATGCACGAAGGCCCGAGCCGGGAAGAGCAGACGGTCCCGGTTGACCCGCACGGAGCGGCGGATGAGCACCCACTCGGGCTTCTCTTCCGGGGCGGGCGGTCCCTGAAGCCCCCCGAGCACCCGCAGTCCGGTATAGAATTGCAGGGGCAGGTCGCCATATTCGGCCAGGATGGTGTCGCCTGGCCGGGCGTGTTCCTTGAAAAAGGCGATGATGTTGGCGTTGACGTCGGGATAGCCGGAAAAAAGCTCGGTGAGGTAGAGCTTGAGCGGAAAATTGGGAGACGTCAGCATCCGGAAATCGTTTTGCCAGGGACGGTTGATGAGCTTGGTGCGCTCCAGGGGGTACAGATGCAGCCAGTTGGTCAGGGCGATCAACAACAAAAACACCAGCCCCGACGGCCTGGACCAGCGCCACAGCCGCATCCCGGCCCAGGCCAGAAGGATGGCGCACAGGGGATAGAGATGCACGATGTAGCGGTGGAAGCGCTGGGGCACCAGGGCCAGAAGCAAAAGGCTCATGACCGTCAGCAGGGCGCAAAAAAGGACAAAGCGTTCGGCCGGGTCCGTGGGGCGCTCAAGAAAGACGAAAAACCGCCGCCACCTCCAGGCCAGGACCGCCAGCACCGGCAGGGGGATCATGAACATGATCAGGTCGGCGAAATAGATCATGAGGTTTTCAGGCACGAGGATGATGTCGAACATGCCGCTTTGCGAGCCCAGGCGGTACATGAAAAGCCCGGGGATCACCATGGCCATGGTCGCGATCATGAGCAGGGCCAGCCGTTTGATGTCCAGGCGCTCATGATACAAAAGGATGGCGCAGGCCAGGGCGCTCGGGACGAAGCTCAGAAAAAGCAGGTAGTTGGCGTGAAAGAGGAGCCCCATGGACAGGGCCATGCCCAAAAGCGGGCCGTTTTTATGCCGCCAGTCGCTGAAAAAGGCGTAGATGGCCGCCAGGGTCAAAAGGGTGCCCATGCTGTAGTAGCGGCCCTGGCGGCAGAACAGGAGAAACGGCACGGTCAGGGTCAACAGTCCGGCGGACAGGGCGGCCCAGGCCGGATTGCGGAAAAAACGCAGGACGAGCAGGTACGTCGCGGCCACGCTCAAAAGCCCGGCCAGGGCGAAGAAAAACCGGTCTCCGGCCGCGTTTTCCCCAAAACAGGCGATGCCCGCCGCCGACATATAGATCTGTATCCACGGCGACCACCGCCAGACATGGCCGTCGTCGGGGTTGTATTCCCGGGCCTCTTCCTGGGAGATGAGGTTTTTGCCGTCAAAGGCCCGGGGCACGCCGTCCGTGAGCACGGTCTGGGCCAGACGGGAGGTCTCGGCCTCGTCCTGCCACAGGGGACGCTGCCCCAGCTCGTAGAAGATGAGAAAGGCCGCCACGGCCAGGATGCACAGGGGGAGCGGACGCACAAGTCCCCACAGGGCGCTTTGGGTGTCGGAAACGGGGATGGCGTATCGGGGTGTTTTCATGAAAATCCTGGCGCGCCGTGTGCGCGAAGCGCCGCATAATACGATTTGGCGGCAAAGACAACCAAGGGTCTTGAAAAGCGGCAGGCCCCGGCCCGGGCCGGTCCGGGCCGCAGGCGCGGCCGGGACAGTCGGGGCGGGGGGGTTGACAGGTCCGTGTTTTTTGGGATTAGTTCCCCATTTCACCGCGTCGCGCCGCATCGCAGCGCGGCCGGTTTCAATATCGCCCGGCCCATCCTACGCCGAGAATACGACCTCCCCGGAGAAAATCCCATGCTCAACGGAAAAAAAGTGGTGGTGGTCATGCCCGCCTACAACGCGGCCGCCACCCTGGAACGCACCTGCTCCGAAGTCCCCAGGGACATTGTGGACGAGATCCTTTTGGTGGACGACTGCAGCCGCGACAACACCGTCGAAGAGGCCCGGACCCTTGGCCTGCGCTGCTTCTGCCACGAAAAAAACTGGGGCTACGGCCGCAACCAGAAGACCTGCTACAGCGAGGCCTTAAAGCTCGGGGCCGACGTGGTCATCATGGTCCACCCCGACTACCAGTACACCCCGAAGATCATCCCGGCCATGGCCAACCTGGTGGCCAGCGGCGAGTACGACGCCTGCATCGCCTCGCGCATCCTGGGCGGCACGGCGCTTCAGGGCGGCATGCCCCTGTATAAATACGTGGCCAACCGGTTCCTGACTCTGGCCCAGAACATCATGATCAACGCCAAGCTCTCGGAATACCACACCGGATACCGGGCCTTCTCCCGGGAGGTGCTGGAGACCCTGCCCCTGTGGGAGAACTCCGACGACTTCGTCTTCGACAACCAGATGCTGGCTCAGACCGTCTACTTCGGGTTCCGCATCGGCGAGGTGTCGTGTCCCACCAAGTATTTCGAGGAGGCCTCCTCCATCAATTTCCGGCGCAGCGTGACCTACGGCCTGGGCGTGCTCAAGACCTCCATGGAATTCCGGCTCCAGAAATGGGGGCTGGCCAAATATCCCTACTTCGACAAAAAGGGCCGTGGGCTTTTGAGCCCCACCCCGCCCTATTATACGGACAAGTCCCCGGAAGTCGTGCAATAGCGGCCCCATCCCGCCCTCCGGCGCTGTCCGGAGGGCGGACGGCCCACGGGCGGCGGTATGCACCGGGCGTGTCCGCCGGTCTCCCGACCCGTGCCGGGATGCCATCATCGGCAGGCCCGGCCTCTTCTTTTTTGCCGCGCCCGCCCTGGGGCGTGACGCGGCTCTCCCTCCACAACCCCCGGGCCATGCCCCGGCGGTGTCGGCCCGGCGCTTTCGGTCGACGGCTGGACCAATTCTTGCTTCATGCCTCCCGAAGTCGTACCTCCACGACAGACAACCCGCAGGATGGACCATGTTCCGTTTCAGTCTCCAAAAGGTTCTGGACTACCGGGCCCAGCTCGAAGAGCAGGCCAAGATGGAACTGGCCAAGGCCCTGCATATCCAGTTGATCAGGGAAAAGGCCGTGCGCGACCTGCATGAGGTGATCGCCGTCCACGCCGCGGCCCTGGAAGGGAAAACCGACGTCACCCCGGCCGATTTGTGGTTGTGGCGGGTGTACAAGGAACGGCTGGAGATGGACATCCGCATGGCCGAGGAGGATCTGCGGCAGGCCGCCGCAGAGGTGGCCCGGCGCAGGGAGACGGTGGTGGCGCGATCCACGGAGCGCAAGCTTTTAGACAAACTCAAGTCCAATCAGGCCATACGCCACGCCCGTGAAGAAAGCCTCAAGGAGCAGAAGCAAAATGACGAAATGGCAGTCGTCAGACATGGAGCCGGACATGGAGCTTAGGCGGACCCAAGACCCGGACGGGCGGCTTCGCCGTCCCGCAGGCACACGTCCCAAGGGACTTCCCAGGCTTTCCAAGGTGCTGGCGGCCTTGACCATGCTTGCCGCCATCAAGCTGGGGGTGCTTCTTTTCATGGGCATCGACGCGCTGGTTCCGGATTCGGCCAGCCGCGAGGACGGGCATATGGTGGTGGCCTCGGTCATGGCCGTGCCCCGGGCCATGGCCCAGACCCAGAAGGCCCCGGAAACGCCCAAGGCGGCCCCGGCCGAGGCCCCGGCCCCGTCCGGCCCTCCGGGGGTTCTGGATTGGCAGGAGCTTGGCAAACGCAAGGACGATCTCGACCGCCGGGAACAGGCCATCGCCGACATGGAGGCCAAGCTTGACCAGCGGGTCAAGGAACTGGCGGCCCTGGAGGCCAGCCTCAAGACCATGCTCGACCAGGCCCAACAGACCAAGGACGAGAAACTCAAGCACCTCATCGACGTGTATACCAATATGAAGCCCAAGCAGGCCGCCGAGGTTCTGGAGAGCCTGGACGACCGCATCGCCGTCAAGATTTTGGCCGGGATGAAGGGGCGACAGGCCGGAGAGATCCTGACCGGGGTTTCAGCCAAGAAGGCGGCCAGCCTTTCCGAACAGCTCACGCGCCTGCAACTGCCCATGGATGTGCCCACTCCGGGTACCCCGAACGGACAGTAGGGGCGAAGACACGCTGACAGCGCGGGAAGAAACCATGGAAATCCTGAACATCCGCACCGGAAAACGCCTGGAGATGATCCCGGTCACCCGGCGACTCCAGGAGCTGGCGACCTCCCTGGGATGCGCCGACGGCATCCTGGTGGTGCATTGCCCCCATACCACCGCCTGCCTGACCATCAACGAAAACGCCGACCCCGATGTCGTCACGGACATGCTGGCGGCGCTTTCCTCCCTGGTCCCGCACAGCGGTCCCTATCGCCACGCCGAGGGCAACAGCGACGCCCACATCAAAACAACGCTGGTGGGACCGTCCCTGTCGCTCATCGTCAGCGGCGGCAAGCTTCAACTCGGTACCTGGCAGGGCGTGTATTTTTGTGAATTCGACGGTCCCCGCTCCCGGCGTCTTTGGGCCCAGTGGGTGGGGACGACGGCGTAAGGCGCGCGGGAGCCCGGCGGGGGGCTCTGCCCCCCACCCCCTCCGGCAGGGGGCTCTGCCCCCTGCGCCCCCGGCAGGGGGGCTCTGCCCCCCGCACCCCCCGGCAGGGGGGTAACCCCCCTGCACCCCGTATCGTGCGGCCCGCCGACCGGTGCTTTGCACCGGGCGGCGGGCCGCAACGTTTCGTGTCCACGGGTTTGGACCCTGTCTGGGCGGTGAACGCGGAGGGGAAGGGGGCGGATCAGAACTCGTAGCGCAGACGCAGGCCACCGCCCGGCGCGCCGCCCACGTCGAGACGCTTGATGCGCGAGCCGCTCCCCCGGTAGATGGACATGGTTCCGGGCAGGGAATAGAGGGCCCCCAGGCTCACGGACAGTCCGTCCAGGGGCCGCAGGTCAAGCCACAGGCCGCCCTGGGGCGACAGCATGGACACGTAGCCGTCCGGGGCCACGGGATTGTCGCTTGCGAGACCGTAAAATCCGGCGTCCAGGCTTCCGGTCAGGCGTAGCGACCACCACTGGCCGCCGCGCCAAGTGATCTCCGTGCGGGGAAAGCCCAGGTCGGCCGCAAACGCCCCCCCGGCGTCGTAACGGAACCCGAGCATGGCTGCGGGCTGGATCTCCACTTTGTTTATGGACGCGCCGCCGCCAAGGGTCATGGTCCAACTGCCGCCCAGGGGGAAGGCCAGGCCCGCCAACGCCGTGCCCTCGTATCCCCGGCCGGGGTCGCGCTCGAAGCCCAGGCTTCCCCTGAGTCCCGCAACCCCGGTGACGTTTCCCCACAAATCCCCCCTGACGGTGACCCCGGCCTCCAGCCGGTGCAGATGCTCAAAGGGCCTGCGCCCGGCGAAAGGCAGGTTCGCGGTCTTGGTGAACTGGTAGTGGCTGCCCACGTATCCCGCGTCGAAGCCGAAATGTTTTGTATCGTACGACGCCTTGAACTCGTCGCGCCAGACGGCCATGCCCGCGCCCGAGACATCGGCCGGGGCCATGGCGCTTCCTGCGGCCTCCAGGCCCAGGCCGGACGAGGCCGCGTCGCGTTCATCCCGCCTGCGCATGGCCGACAGGGCAGCTTCCTCTTCGCCCACAGGGCCCTGGGCGGCCATGGACTCTCCCACGACAACCAGAATCAACGTCACAGCCAATAGCCCCAGACCAACGATCCATGACCATGCGTCTTGCGAAATGCTCATGAACGTCGGTTCCTTGCACTGATGCTTCCCGCGCGGCATATCCGTACTCCTTTGGGTTGTTTCCCATCCGTTCCCGGCCTGGATCGGTCTCCCGGCTGGATGGGCGATGCGCTGTCCCTGATAAGTCACCAGTCGGTGACTTTGCCTCGAAAAAAAATTACGGGGCGGCCGCCACGCTGCGGATGATTTTTTCCAGCATGGCCTCCAGGCGCTCCCAGGTGGCTGGGTCGTCAAGCGGCAGGCCGACGAATGTTTTTTCCGTCCGGGAGCGGACGGCCAAATGATTGATGGCCGCGCCCAGGAAGGCGTACAGGGCCGACATGTCCAGGGAGGGCGGCACGTCGCCACTTTCCACAAGCCGCATCAGCCGGTTCCCGCCGACTTCCCTGGCAGAGTCCAGGGCGTCGGTGAGTTCGTTTTGCTCCATGAACCGCCAGGCCAGGATTTCCAGGGTGAGCGGGCGGCGCAGCAGGCGTCTCAGGTAGTTGCGCGAGACGAGCACCAGGCGTTCGGCAAAGGGCAGGGCGGCCAGGGCGGCAACATCGCCACCAGCCAAATCCTCGACATCGGGCCAGAAGTCGCCGCTGTGGGCGAAGGCCGCCACAAGGCCGGGCAGTCCGCCGAAGTAGCGGTAGATGAGCACCTTGTCGACGCCCGCCTCCCGGGCCACGACATTGACCTTGACCGACCGGAACCCCTGCCGGGCCAACACCCGGCCGACCGCATCCACTAGAAGGCGCATGGTGGCCTCGCGGTCCCTGGGGCGCTCGGCCTGGCTGTTCCGTTTTGCGCTGTCCATGCGGGGATGTTTGTCACCAATCAGTGACTTCGTCAAGCACGATGTGTCCCTGCTCTGAAAGTCGCCCCTGGCCGAAGATTCCGCCACACCCGAAAACGGGGGTCCGGGGGGATGTGCAACCGGGAACATCGCTGACACTTTGGACCGGGTACATCCCTGACACTTTTACCCGATCAAGCGCCTCACCGGGACCACATGTTTCGGCTCTTCGGAGATCAATCCCCCGATGAGAATATCCCCGGCGTACACCAGCCATCTACCGTCATAATTCTGGATCAGCCCGATTCGATTTCTCCCGTAGGCCTCCCCGATAAATACCTGGCCGCCTTTCCAGTTGAACATCCCATCGCTACGAACAAAGCGACTTTCGAAGTATGGCGGATAGCTGAACTGTGGAGCCTCACGGGGAAAAGAACGCAAAGACCGACGATATATCGAACTTGGCGTCTTCTGCCCTAACGCCTCATGTGGGCGCTCATAATTGAACCGGTGCCGCCAACTATCAAACTTCTTTTGCTGTTCTGAAAGACTATCCTGTGGCGGCATTGTTGACTCAAGCTTCAACGTTTTATGCATTCGCTCGTGGCTACCGTTTTGCTCCGGCTTCCCTGGCTCTATGAAATCAACGATGATGCCTAATTGAATCCACCAAACACTAAGTTGTGTAAATCCACCTATCCCGCTGGAGCCGAAAGGCGTCCCGTTGTCCACTCGGATTGCCTGAGGCAACCCATAGTCACAAAATACGTTTTCCATGGCCGATTTTGTATTTTCGAGTGTCTGGCGAGCATATCCCTTGCATGCCAGAACATACCTACTGTGCATGTCTGTTATCGTTAGTGGATAGCATATACTCCTGTCGCCAAGTCGGAACCATCCTTTATAATCAATAGCCCAGACGTCATTCGTATCTTGAGGAGACAACAAATCATACCGTCGCAAACGTCCAGCAGACTTGCGCCGAATTTTTCTCGATTCTGATATAAACCCATGACGCTTTAATATTGCGCCAATTGTGCTTGGTGCTGGAGGATCACAAATTCCGTATTTATCAAATAGAAGTTGTGATAGCTTTTTCGGGCCCCAATACGGATACGTCTCACGAAGCAATAATATTTTCTCAATGATCGCATCAGACGTTTTGTGGGGGCAGTTTCTCGGGGCACGGCTAAACTCCTCGACGCTGCCTCGATCTTGAAAACGCCGGACCCATTTATACCCCGTCTCACGGCTGATCCCGAACCGCTGGCAGATTTCAGAAAACGGTTCGCTTCTGCGCGCTGCCTCAACGATGAACCGAGCTCGTTCTTCCATGGTCTCGACCTTTTTCCAGGGCATCGGAGCTTCCTCCTCTGCCAAAGGTGTCAACCATGTACCCGGTCTATTCTGTCAACCATGTACCCGGTTCGTACCGGAATGATTCCCCCCGGGCGGGGTACGGGGCGGCAGCCCCGATGGCTGTGCGGCGGGGTGGCAGCCCCGATTGCCGTGCGGTACTATTCGTCTTTGAGCGTACGGGTCATGAGGGCGTGGACGGCGGCGGCGGGTTCCTGGTTGCGGTACAGGACGGCATGAACCTGCTCGGTGATGGGCAGCTCCACGCCGAGTTTTTGTCCCAGGGCGTGGACGGCCTCGGTGGTTTTCACGCCCTCGGCCACCATTTTCATTTCGCCCAGGATGTCCAAAAGCTTTTGGCCCTTGGCCAGTCGCATACCCACCTGCCGGTTGCGGCTTAAGTCCCCGGTGCAGGTCAGGACCAGGTCGCCCAGGCCGGACAGGCCCATGAAGGTTTCGGTATCCGCGCCCATGGCCTTGCCCAGGCGGCTCATTTCGTGGAGGCCCCGGGTGATGAGGGCGGAGCGGGCGTTGCTGCCGAACCCCAGGCCGTCGGCCACGCCCGAGGCGATGGCGATGATGTTTTTGATGGCCCCGCCCAGTTCCACGCCGCGCACGTCGGGGTTGGTGTAGACCCGAAAGGCCGGGGAGGACAGGGCTTCCTGGACCTCTTTGCCGGTCTTTTTGTGGGCGCAGCCCAGGGCCACGGCGGTGGGGATGCCGTTTATGACCTCGAAGGCGAAGGACGGCCCGGACAGCATGGCGAAGCGGGGCTTGAGCGCGCCCAGGACATCCTCGCAGACGTCGGACATGGGCATGAGCGTGTCGAGTTCGATGCCCTTGCTGGCGCAGATGATGGCCGGGTTCTTGGGCAGATATTTGAGGAACCGGGTGTAGGCCTGGCGGATGAACTGGCAGGGCACGGCGAACAGGAAGTGCCGGACCCCGTCGGCCACATGGGCCGGATCGGTGCTGACGTCGAGGTTTGGGGCAAGGGGGCGGCCGGGCAGATACCAGGTGTTTTCGTGCAGGGTGCGGATCTCGTGCATCACCTTCTGCTCGCGCACCCAAAGCCGCGTCTCAAGGCCTTTTTTGGCCAGCATGTCGGCCAGGGTGGTGCCCCAGCTGCCTCCGCCGATGACCGCGATCTTCATGACTCTCCTCCGGATGATGCCGGGCGCGCCGCCTTGCGGGACGCTCCCCGGACCAGTTTTCGCCCCGGCATCGTCGTGACGCGAGGGTCAGGGCTGGTCAGGTTGCGTCTAGCACATGAAGGCGATAAGGACAAAGCCTTTGATGACGGGCCACAGGGAGGGGCGGACCACGTATGCCGAAAGAGACGAAACCCGTATTCAGCGAAACGGAGCGGCGCATCCTGCGCATGGCCCAGGCGGACCTGCCGGACTCGGCCACGCCCTATGCGGACATGGCTGCGGCCGCCGGGGCGACCGAGGCCGAGGTGCTTGATCTGCTGGCGCGTCTGAAGGAGAGCGGGGCCATCCGGCGTTTCGGGGCCACGCTTCGGCACCAGAAGGCCGGGTACGGGGCCAACGCCATGGTGGCCTGGTATGTGGATGACGACGACATGGCCCGGGTGGGGAAATACATGTCCTCGCGCCGGGAGATCAGTCATTGCTACCACCGCATCAACTGCCTGGACTGGCCGTACAACCTCTACACCATGGTGCATGCGGGAAGCCCAGAGGAGTGTCGGCGCATCGTGGAGGAGCTGGTCCGGGAGTCGGGCGTCGACGACTACGCCATGCTTTTGAGCAGAAAAGAGCTGAAGAAGACGTCTATGGAATATTTTTAATGCATTTCGGGTAGTGAGAACCGCTATGACTACCAGCACAATCCTTCCCTTGCATCCCGGCGAGGTGTTGCACGAAGAATTTCTCGCTCCCATGGGCTTGTCTCAGAATCGCCTGGGCCTGGACATCGGCGTCTCTCCCCGGCGCATCAACGAAATCATCCTGCGCAAACGCCGCATCACCGCGGACACGGCCTTGCGGCTGGCGCGGTATTTCGGAAACTCTCCCCAGTTCTGGCTCGGGCTGCAAATGGACTACGATCTTGATGTGGAGGCTGATCGCCTGAAAGACCGCCTGGAGCGGGAGGTCAGGATATACACCCCTCCAGTTGCACCGGCCCACGCCGGATAATCCCCAAACGCAAGAAGGAAGCTGTTCTATGCCCCTGACATCGCTTGCCCCCAACCTCATGGTGAACGACGTGAACCGCACCGTGGACTATTACCGGCGCGTACTCGGCTTCGACTTCGCCATGGGCGTCACCGACGAAGGGCGGCAGGCCGTCTTCGCCTGGCCCGCCACCGAGACCCTGTGCTACGCCATGGTCGTATCCGGCCCGGTGCAGATCATGTTTCAGTCCAAAAAAAGCCTGGCCGCCGAACTGCCGTCACTGGAAAACGCCAAGCCCGGCGGGGCGTTCACCCTCTACATCGAGTGCGACGACCTGGACGCCCGCTATGCCGCCCTGGACGAGGACACCGCCTTTCTCAAAAGGCCCCATGTCACCTTTTACGGCATGCGGGAATTTTACATCAAAGATATCAACGGCTATATCCTGGCCTTTGCCCAGAAAGCCGCCTGAAACCGCCCCGTCCCGGCCCGCCCGGCCCAACCTGTCACCCCCTTTCGGAGACACGCCTCATGACCACTTCCGCCCAACTCTTCGCCACGGCCAAAACGCTCATCCCCGGCGGGGTCAACAGCCCCGTGCGGGCCTGCAAGAGCGTCGGCTGCGACCCCCTGTTCATCGCCCGGGCCGCCGGGTCGAAGCTTTTTACCGTGGACGGCGACGAACTCGTGGATTTCGTCATGTCCTGGGGGCCCATGCTCCTGGGCCATGCCCATCCCGGGGTGACCGAGGCCGCCCGGGCGGCCATGCTCGACGGGGCCAGCTACGGCGCGCCCTGTCCGGCCGAGGTGGCCATGGCCCAGGCCGTGGTCGACGCCGTTCCCGGCATTGAGATGGTGCGCATGGTCAACTCCGGCACCGAGGCCACCATGAGCGCCCTGCGCCTGGCCCGGGGGGTGACCGGCAAGGACGCGGTCATCAAGTTCGAGGGCTGCTACCATGGCCACGGCGACGCCTTCCTGACCGCCGCCGGGTCCGGCGTGGCCACCTTCGGCATCCCCGGCACCCCGGGCGTGCCCGAGGGCACGGTGCGCCACACCCTGACCGTGCCGTACAACGACCTGGACGGCGTGGCCGCCCTGTTCGCCGCCCATGACGACATCGCGGCGGTCATCGTCGAGCCGGTGGCCGGAAACATGGGGCTGGTCCTGCCCAAACCCGGGTTCCTGCAAGGCCTGCGCGAACTGACGACGAGGCATGGGGCGCTTTTGATCTTCGACGAGGTCATCACCGGGTTCCGGCTGGCCTATGGCGGCGCGCAGTCCGTGTTCGGCATCGACCCGGACCTGACCTGCCTGGGCAAGATCATCGGCGGCGGCTTTCCCGTGGGGGCCTATGGCGGCAAACGCCGGTTCATGGAGCGCATAAGCCCCGAGGGCGACATCTATCAGGCCGGAACCCTGTCCGGAAACCCCGTGGCCATGGCTGCGGGTCTGGCCACCCTGGCCGCCCTGGCCCAGGCCGACTACGCCTGGCTGGCCGCGCGCACCGAGTCCTTCGCCTCGACCCTGGCGGGCATCCTGGCCGACAAGGGACTGCCCGTGGTGCGCAACCGCATCGCCTCCATCTTCACCCTGTTTTTCACCGAGTCGCCGGTCACGGACTTCGCCACGGCCAAGACCGCGGACAGCGCCCGCTATGCCCGCTTCTACGCCCACATGCGGGCCCGCGGCGTGAACCTCGCGCCGTCAGGCTTCGAATGCGCCTTCACCTCCTTCGCCCATACGGACGCGGACCTGGAGAAGACCCTCGACGCTGCGAAGGCCTTTGCGGGATAGGGGCGGGCGGCCGCGCAAAAGGAGAACGGGCATGGACAAGGAGCGCAGCATCATCATGGAGGCCCTGGTCCGGGGCATCCTGGTGGGCGGATCGGTGGGGGTTTTAGGCGGCATCTTTTTCATGGACATGCGCCGGGGGTTCACCCTGGGCATCATCGCCGGATTTTTCGCGGCGGCCACCCGCTTGGCCCTGACGGCCAAACGCGGCGGCAAAAAGGATTCCTGAGTCGGACCACGCCAAAGGCCGGAACCGCTCCCGGCCCTTTGGCGGCGCCCACAACGGCGTCTTCAGGCAGTTTTCAGGGATTGGCCTTGAACGCGGGCGTACCGGGAAATCCCTTTCGCGGCGCGTGCGGCAAGGGCGTTCCCCTGTGCGGGACGGTTCAGCGGCCGCAGCTACTCGATGGCGATACGCCTGGCTGACGGCTCCAGTGCGGCCGTGCGCGGCATGGTGATGGTCACCACCCCGTTTTTGCAGGTGGCCTTGATGTTGGCCGTATCCGCGTCCTTTGGAACGGACAGCACCCGCTGAAAAGCGCCGAAGCGGCGCTCCACCCGGTAATATCCCTTGTCTTCGGATTTTTCCTCCTGCTGTTTCTCGGCCCGGATGATCAGGCAATCCCCCTTGAGTTCGATGTGGATGTCCTTTTCGTCGATACCGGGCAGTTCGGCGCTCACCGTGTATTCCTTCTCCGAACCGGTGATGTCCACCTTGGGCTTGGCGACGCCGCCGGATTCCGGCCCGGAAAAGAATCCGGGCCACCCCTCCCGGGGAAAGCCGAAATTCCGCATGGCGTTTTCAAAAAACCGCGCCATGTCCGGATGCGGGGTGGGGAAGGGCGTTTCCAGAAAGGAGGGCTTTGCCGGGGAGGCTCCCGGCGCGGCCGGAGGGGCGGCGGTCTGTTCGTCCTCTTTCGTGAACCAGTTCCAGGGATTGAGCTTGGCAAAGTCCATAAGCGCCTCCATGGGTGGTTGGATTTTGCCAAAGACATAATATCCGACGCCCGGCAGTCAAGGCTGCCGCAGGGTTCTGCGCCTGAAGGGGCGTATGGCCAGTGGAGGGAGGGCCGGACGGGATGGCCGGGCGGGAGGGACAAAAAAGGCCCGGTCCTGGAAAGGGCCGGGCCGTGGCTGATCGGTTTTGCCGCGTAGCTCGTACGGCGACATTTTTTCGCGGACGCGCGGTTAGTTGGGGATGAGCGCCGTATTTTTGATGCCCATGGCCACGTAGATGTCGGCCAGGGCGCTTTGGTAGTCGGACAGGGCCTGGGTCAGGTTGAATTCCGCCGAACTGACCCGGGACTGGGCGTCCAACACGTCGGTGTTGGTGCCCACCTGGGCCTGATAGCGGGCCACGGCCATGCGGTAGCCTTCCTGGGCGGCCTCAAGTCCGGTGCGGGCCACGGAGATGCGCTTGGCCGCATCCTGGATGTTTAAGTGATAGGTCTTGACCTCATAGCCCACATCCAAGCGCATTTTGGCCAAGTCGGCCTGGAGCTTTTTGACCGTATCCCGGGCCTGGCTGTAGCCGAAATAGGTGGACCCCCAATCCCAGACCTGCCAGTTGGCGGTCACGCCCACCGTGGTGGCCTCGGGGACCACGCTGCTGGATTTGCGCTTGTTGTCCGTCCCCGGGGTGTCGCCCTTGCGGGTGTAGCCGAGCTGGGCCTGGACCTGGGGATACAGGGGGCTGGCCGCCACCTTGGCGTCTTTCTCGGCGATCTGCACGCTTTTGACCCCGATATAGAGGTCGGGGCGGGTGGTGTAGGCCGTGTCCAGGCACTTTTCGATGGTCATGGTGAAGGGTTCGTAAGCAAGCTCGCCCACATAGGGGGTGTCCTGCGAGAGGGGCAGGTTGAGCAGGGAGTTGAGCTGGGCGGTCTGGGTCAGCACCGAATTCTGGGCCTTGAGCAGGTTCTGTTCGGCCGTGGCCAGCTCGGCCTCGGCCTGGAGCACGTCCAGGCGGGGTTTGAGGCCCACGTCGTAGAAGGCCTGGGTGACTTTGTACTGGGACTGCAGGCGGGCTACGGAATCCTGATTGCTTTTGACGTCGGAGCGGGCCTTAAGCAGGGCCAGAAAGGCCCGCTGCACAGCCTTGATCAGGGTCAGCTCGGTGTTGGTGAGCTGGGCCTCGGCCTGCTCCTTGGCCAGGGCGGTCTTTTGGTAGCTGCTCAAAAGCTTGAAGCCCGTGAACAGCGGCTGGGTGACGTTGAGTTGCAGGGTGTACAGGTTTTGCCAGTAACCCTGGTTCTGATTCATGAGTGCCTGGGTGGGGAGGCTGGCGCCGGTCATTTGGTTGGCGAGGGAGGTCGTCAGGTTCGTCTGGGTGTCCGGATTCCATATCTTGCCGTCGGTGCGCTGGTAGCCGTAGGATACGGTGCCCACGGGGCCGAAGTTGGCCATGGCCTGGCGGCGGCCTTCTTCCGCGCCGAGGATCTGGGCCCGGGCGGACTGCATCTGTGGGTTGGCGGCCAGCCCCCGGAGCACGCTTTTTTCCAGATCAAGGGGGCCGCCCGGTGCGGCGGGAACAGGAAAATCCTTGGCCAGTTCCTTTTGGTATTCCTCGCCCTGCTGGACGAAGGCCGGAGTGGGCACGCTTTCGATCTTTTTTTCCAGGGCCTTGGGGGACACCCCGGCCGGGGCCGTGTCGTCGGCTTTTTGCGTGTACCGGTCTTTAATGCGCCCTGTGGCGTCGTCCTGGGCCATCCCGGGCAGGGGGACGGCAAACAAAAACAGGGTCAAGGCCAATACGGCGACAGCAGTCTTGCGCGTCGAGGAGCTCATGGCAAAAATCCTTCTCCGTGGGGAATGTTCGGCGTCCGGGCAGTCATGGCCCAGGTGAGAGCATATTTAAGGTTCGTCACCGTAGTGTTTCGAAAAGTAAAAATCAAGACCACCTGGAAATCTCGCGCCAGCCAGCTTTCCACGGGCGTTTTTGCGTGCGTTTGAAACTTGGGGCCATGGGGCCGGGCCTGCGGGCCGGACATCCCCGTGCCCGGACACGGTTGCCAGCCTTGCCACCCTGTCGTAATACCATGTCTGGCGACCGGCGCAACCTCAGGCGGCCGCGCCGCAAGGAGAACGCCTCATGCCCCTTCGGGACGCCACGGCCCCCGCCACCGACACCCTGTACCTCATCGACGGGAGCTCCTTTCTGTTTCGGGGCTATTACGCCTATGGCGACCTGGCACGTTCCGACGGCTTTCCCACCAATGCGCTTTATATCGTCATGCGCATCCTGCTGAAATTTATGCGCGACGCAAAACCGGCCCACGCCCTGTTTCTGCTCGACGGCAAGGGCAAGAACTTCCGCCACGAGCTCTATCCATCCTACAAGGCCAACCGGGTGGCCATGCCCGAGCCCCTGGCCCTTCAGATCGACCCCCTGTTGCGCGGCGTGCCGCTTCTGGGCCTGCCCGTCCTGGTGAGCGACGGCTTCGAGGCCGACGACTACATCGCCTCCCTGGCCGCCCGCTTCAAGGCCCGCCTGCCCGTGGTCATCCTGGCCTCGGACAAGGATCTGCGCCAATGCCTGGACGCGGACGTGACCATGTGGGATCCGGGGGGCAAGACTGAAAAGATCATCACCGTGGCCGATTTCCAGGCGGAATACGGCATCGCTCCGTCCTCCTGGCCCGATCTCCAGGCTCTGACCGGGGACGCCAGCGACAACATTCCGGGCATCCCGGGCATCGGCCCCAAGACGGCGCTGGCCATCCTGCACGGCCATCCCACCCTGGAGGATGTGCGCGACCATCCAGGCGACGTGCCTCCGGCGGCCCGCAAAAAGCTTGATGGCCGCCTCGACGAGGCCTTTTTGTTTCGCGAACTGACCAGGCTGCGCACGGATCTTCTGCCCGAGGCGGACCTTGAGGCCTTTGCCGTGCGTCCGGCGGATCGGGTCCAGGTGGTGCGTTTCCTGGAGGAGTTCGAATTCAGATCCTTGGCCCGGGAGGTGGATGCGGCCCTGTCCCGCCCCCCTGGAGCTTCGCAGGACGCCTCGCAGGACGTCTCGGGAACCCCGTCTGGGCTGGCAGGGAAGGGTGAATCGTCCGGCCCCCGGCAGCTTTCCCTGCTGTGCGGCCCTGCGGCCGCCCTGGAGCCGGAAAACGTCGCCGAGGCCTTTCCCGAGGCCGCCCCGCGCGACCTTCCCGACCCGTCGGGGCGCGACCTGGGGCTGGTTCCCGTGCCCGGGGGGTTCGCCGTGGGCTACCCCGACGCCGAATACCGGGTGCGGGCCAAGCCCGGCTCCCCGGAGGCGGCGGCCCTGGCCGGGCGGTTGGTCATGGCCGGGCGGGTGGCCGTGCCGTCGCTGAAGGAGCTGGCCGAGGCCTATCCGGTCTTTGAGACCGTGCCCCTGCGCATCTGGTGCGACCTGGGGCTTGGAGCCTATCTGCTCCAGCCCGAGTCCCGCAATTATACCTGGGAGCGCCTGAAAGACGGCCTGTTCGCCGACCCCGGGTTCGACTCCGCAGCCTATGCGCCGGGGGAGGACGGACGGCTGGCGGCGGCCCTGGGCGCCTCCCTGGCCCCGCGCCTGGCCGCGGCCGGGCTGGCCCCTCTGGTGGAAAACCTGGAAAAGCCCCTGTCCCTAGTCCTTTTGCGCATGCAGCGGGCCGGAATCGGCATCGACCAGCAGGCCTTTGCGGCCTTCCTGGACGAGGTCAGCCAGGGCCTGGCCCGCCTGACCGCCGAAATCCACACCCTGGCCGGGCGGGTCTTCAACCTGCGCTCCAGTCGGCAGTTGGCCGAGGTGCTGTTCGGCGACCTGGGGCTGGCGCGCCAGGGCAAGACCCCGGGCGGGGCCGTGTCCACCTCGTCGGAGGTGCTGGACCGGCTGGCCGGAAGCCATCCCCTGGTGGACAAGATTTTGGAATACCGCAAGCTGGAAAAGCTGCGCTCCACCTATCTGGAGCCCCTGCCCCGCATGGTGTCCCCGGACGGCCGCCTGCACACCACCTTCAACCAGACGGCCACGGCCACGGGCAGGCTGTCCAGCTCCAATCCCAATCTGCAAAACATCCCCATCCGGGGCGACATGGGACGGCGCATGCGGGCCTGTTTCCGGGCCGCTCCCGGCAGGCTTCTGGTGGCCTCGGACTATTCCCAGATCGAACTGCGGGTGCTGGCCCACCTGTCCAAAGACCCCGCCCTGGTCGCGGCCTTCGAGGA
Organism: Desulfolutivibrio sulfodismutans DSM 3696; assembly: GCF_013376455.1. Taxonomy (GTDB): domain Bacteria; phylum Desulfobacterota; class Desulfovibrionia; order Desulfovibrionales; family Desulfovibrionaceae; genus Desulfolutivibrio; species Desulfolutivibrio sulfodismutans. The sequence goes on from NZ_CP045504.1 coordinate 3,078,525, forward strand.
AAATACGGACATCCACGCCAGGACGGCCGCGCTTTTGTTCGACAAGGAGGCCGCCGAGGTGACCCCGGACGAGCGCCGGGGGGCCAAGACCATCAATTTCGGCCTGCTCTACGGCATGGGCCCCCAGAAGCTGTCCCGGGAGTTGCATATCTCCATGGATCGGGCCAAGGACTTCATCGCCCGCTATTTCGAAAAGCTCGGCACATTGGCCGGTTTTTACGAATCCATCGTGGACGAGGCCCGGTCCAAGGGCTTCGTGGTGACCATGGCCGGGCGGCGCAGGCTTTTGCCGGACATCGAATCCAAAAACCCCCAGCTCCAGTCCCAGGCGAAACGCCAGGCCATCAACACCGTGGTCCAGGGCAGCGCGGCGGACATCATCAAAATGGCCATGCTGGCCGCCGACGGCGACAGGGAGCTGGCCTCCCTGGGTGCCCGGCTGATCCTGCAGGTCCATGACGAACTGGTCATGGAGGCCCCGGCCGAGACCGCCAGCCGGGTGGGGGAACGCCTGGCCGGACTCATGTCCGGAGTGGTGCGGCTGGCCGTGCCGCTGACCGTGGAGACCGGCCTGGGAGAAACCTGGGCCCTGGCCCATTGATGGCCGTATTCCGGAGGACCGACCCGGGCCGCAGACCCGGGCGCGTCGGCCGGATGGAAAGGAAACGCCTATGAAACCTTCAGGGAAGTCCATTCGGGAAGACCTGGGCCGGGCCAAGGCGGCCTATGCCAAAAACGACGAACTGCGGGTTTTCGTGTGCCTTTTGCAGGCGCTCAAGGCCTTTGGCGAGGTCAAGCCCTTCGGCCCGGAGCGCATCACCATCGAGGGCCTTTTTCGCGACGTGTTCGCCAGCCTCTCCCGCCTGCCCCATGTGGCCGCCTTTGCGCCCAAGGGCCTGCCCTACGCCAAGGGCCAGGAGCAGAAGTTGGCGGGCTACGTGGCCGTGCTGTACAAGAAGGTGGAGGCCGAGATCCAGCGGGAGACCCTGGAGGGCATGCGCGCCCGCAAGCTGCGCATCGACCAGTTCGTCATCAAGGGGCAGAAGTTTCTGGCCGAAAACAACATTTTGGAGGCCCAGCGCAACTTCCGGGCGGCCGTGGAGGAGTATGTGGACGAGAAGGGGCTTTTCCCCCTGATCACCTCCAAGCTCCTGGAGGCCGGGCAGCACAAGGCCTCCCTGGAATACGTCAAGCGGGCCATAGAAGAATACCCCGACAACTCTCGGGCTTACGACTTTCTCATGACCGCTTTGGGAGGGCTGAAGGATTTCGAGGTCGGGGAGAAGCTTTTGCGCGATGTGCAGAAAAAGACCGGGGACCAGCCCTTGCTGTTGGCCAATCTGGCGATCATCCTGGCGAAATTGGAAAAGTGGGCCGAGGTTCGGGACGCGGCGGACAAGGCCCTGGCCTTAAACCCCACCGTGGCTGCGGCCAAAAAGATGTCGGCCCTGGCCCAAAAGAAGATCGCTGCGGCGTGACGGACGTGGATCGGCGCATTTTTTTCAGAGCCCTGCCGCGCGGCGTTTGGCGGACACGGACGGCGCACCGCGCCTCCCGGGGGGTCGGCCTGTCCGTGGTCTTGGTCCTGGCCTGCCTTTGGGCGGGCCCCGTTCCCGGGCGTTGCGCCGAGGCCCCGGCCGTGACCGGCATCGCCGTGCGGCAGGCGGGCGCATTCGTGGCCGCCTCCCCCCAGGAGGCCGCCGCCACGGGGAGACGCCATCGCCTGGCGCAGGAGGGCGCAGTCATCGCTTCCGGGCCAGGGGCGGCCTTTGGCGTGATTTTCGAGGTCCAGGGAACGCCAGCGGGCGCGCCCGTGGTGATCGAGGCCGGGCTTGTCCCGCCGGGGGACGACTCCGTGCCCCAACGGTGGTTCGTTCCGGCCGTGATCGGGGAAAAGGGCCAGGCCGTGGCGTCCTTCGTCTACGCCTGGGAGGCCGTGCCCGGCCCGTGGCGGCTGACCCTGGCCGAGGGCGGCCGAGTCCTGGCCGAACAGACCTTTCACGTCGGCGGGCCGCCGCAGGCCCCGCCCGTGCCTCCCCTCACGCCTCCGGTCGCGTCGACGTCCCTTTCGATCTCCTCCACGGTCCAGACCCCGGCCCAGACCCCGGCCCAGACCCCGGCCCCCGCGCCGGCCCCGGCCACGGAAATCCCGCCTGCGGCGTCCGTTTCTCCTGCGGCGTCCGCACCGGCGGCTCCAGCCGCCCCGGAGCACCCGGTCGCCGACGGGCAGCCCGTTGCGCCCGGTCAGCCCCCTGCCCCTGCGTCGGCAGCACCGCCCCTCCCGGCCCCAGGGACTGCCCCCGAGGGCCACGCGCCGCCTGCGGCCGTGATTCCCGGCCCGGCCTCCCCGCCTGTCGCGGGCGTCCCCCCGGAAGCGGCAGTTCCGGCCGAAACGCTCCGGACTCCCGAGAAGGGCCCCGAGAAGGGCCCCGAGAAGGCCCAGGACAAGGCCCCTGAGAAGGGTCCGGGCAAGACCCCTGAAAAGGCTCCGGAAAAGGCTCCGGAGAAGAACCCGGATACGGGCAAAAAGGCGCCGTCCCCGGAACAGGGCGTGAAGGCGCCCGGGAAGGCCCCGGCCAAGGAGGCGGCCAGCGCCAAGGGCACGCTCTATCTGCTGCAGACCGGGCTTTTTTCGGTCAAGGACAATGCCTTCTCCCAGGCCGCCCGGTACCGGGCCAAGGGCTATCCGGGCTGCGTCCTGGAAGAGGGGGCCGGGAGCAAACGCCGCTACCGGGTGATCGTCGGCCGCTTCCCGGACCAGGGCCGGGCCATGGAGGCCCGACGCGCCTTCGCCTCCCGCGAGGGCGGTGAGGCCATGGTCAAGGAGTTCCCCGCCGCCGAGGTTTCCCGCCGTTTGAACTGCCGCTGAATCCGTTCCGACTCCCTCCGCGTTGCGCAGGCGATGCCCCCGCTGCCTCATGCTTTGCTGGACCTCCAGAAAATCTCCTGTTATATTAATATATTATGTTTTTCTATCCATTTCACCGGAGGGAATAGGAATGCGCAATAGTTGTCGCCTGGCGATCGCCGCCATGTGCGTCCTGGGAATGTTGGCCGCCACAGCCGCCTTTGCCGCAGAAAAGCTGGAACAGACGGGCAAGGGGCTGACCATTTACTTCGATGTGGGCGGGGCCGTGGGCGAGCCCTACGCCACGGTGGTGCAAAACGGGGCCGCCCAGGCCGCCGCCGATCTCGGCTGCGAGGTGAAATTCGTCTATTCCGACTGGGATCCGCAGATCATGGTGGAGAATTTCAAGAAATCCCTGGCCGCCAAGCCCGACGGCATTGTGGTCATGGGCCATCCCGGCGACGACGCCTATGCCCCGCTGATCAACGAGGCCATCGCCAAGGGCATCGTGGTCACGGCCACGGACACGGAACTTCCCGGGCTCACGGCCGCCAACCAGTCCAAGGGCTTCGGCTACGCGGGCGTGGACAACAAGGCCCGGGGCATCGCCCTGGCCTCCGAGGCCATCCGCCGCTTCGGGCTCGCCAAAGGCGACAAGGCCCTGGTGTGGGGCCTCAAAAGCAAGCCCACCCGGGGCCTGAGCACCGTGGGCATCATCGAGACCCTGGAAAAGGCCGGGATCACCGTGGGCTACATGGAGATCACCCCGGAGATCGACAAGGACGCCTCCCTGGGCGCGCCGCTCTTGACCGCCGCCCTGGCCGCCAACCCGGACACCAAGGTCGTGTTCATGGACCATGGGGCCCTGACCGGCCAGTTGGAGAACTTTTTCCGCGCCGCCGGGGTGGCCCCGGACAAGATCATCGGCTGCGGCTTCAGCCTGTCTCCAGCCACGGCGGCGGCCATCAAAAGCGGCTACGTGGACCTGGTGGGCGACGGACAGCCCTTCCTGCAGGGCTATCTGCCGGTTTTGCAGATCGCGCTGACCAAGAAGTTCGGCTTCTCGGGCCTGGTCATCGAGACCGGGGCCGGATTCGTCCACAAGGACAACATCGACTTCATCGCCCCCCTGGCCAAGCAGGGCCTGCGGTAGCGACGGCTCCCGACCCTGGCGCCGCTGCAAGCCTGTCCGGCGGCGCCGGGGCGTGGCCACGGTTCCGGCTGCATCGATGCTGCCCACCCCGCCAACCCGGAGTCCCGTCGTGGCCGATTTGAACCCAGTTGAACCCCTTGTCGCCCTGCGGCGCATCTGCAAGTCCTTCCACGGCGCGGCGGCGCTGTGCGACATCGACTTCTGCCTGTATCCGGGCGAGGTGGTGGCCCTTCTCGGGGACAACGGGGCCGGGAAAAGCACGTTGGTCAAGATCCTCTCCGGGGTGATCACGGCCGACTCCGGCGAGATGCGCATCAAGGGCGCGGCGGTGGACATCCGGCGCTTCACCGTCCAGACCGCCCGGGGCCTGGGGGTGGAGACCGTCCATCAGGACCGCTCCCTGGGGGAGAGGCAACCCCTGTGGCGCAACGTGTTCATGGGGCGGCACCGGACCAATCGCCTGGGATTTATCGACGTGGCCCGGGAACGGGCCGAAACCCTGGACATCCTGCACGGACGCCTGGGCCTGCGCGGCCCGGGCCTGGACGCCGACGCCGAGGTGGGCGTCCTCTCCGGCGGCGAGCGGCAGGGATTGGCCATTGGCCGGGCCATGCATTTCCAGGCCGACATCGTCATTTTGGACGAACCCACCACGGCGTTGTCGCTTACGGAGGTGGGCAAGGTGTTGGAGTTCATCGGCCAGGTCCGGGCCGAGGGCAAGGCCTGCCTGTTCATTTCCCACAACATGGCCCATGCCTATATGGCCGCAGACCGCTTTTTTCTCCTGGACCGGGGCGCGTGCATCGGCCAATACGCCAAATCCGAGCTGTCCCAGGAGGGCCTCCTGCGGGCCCTCATGGACGCGGCCTCAGGCCGGGCGGGCGCGTGACCGCCTCCTCCCGCTCCTTCGTCCGGACCTTCGGCCCCCAGATCGGGGTCACCATCCTTTTGGCCGTGCTGCTGGCGGTGTTCATGATCGCCAGCCCCCGGACCTTTCTGGGCGCACGCATCTACCTGTCGTTTTTATCCACCATCCCCTTCACCACCCTTTTGGCCCTGGGACTGACCTTTTGCGTGGCCTCGGGGGAGATGGACCTGTCGTTCCCCTCGGTCATGGCCATAAGCGGGCTGGCCTTCGCCTCGGTGTTTACGGCCTGCGGCAGTGCGGCGCTCGGGGTGGCGGCGGCCCTGGCCACAGGGGTGCTGGCCGGGCTGTTCAACGGCATATTGGTGGTGGGGGTGGGGGTGCCGTCGATCATCGCCACCATCGGCACCCAGTTTTTCTGGCGCGGCGCGGCCATCGTCCTGGCCGACGGGCTGGCCCTGAATCTGGTGGATGTCCGGGAAACCGCCACCTATGACCTCCTGGTGGGGCGTCTTTTCGGGGTGATTCCGGCCCATTCCCTGTGGTGCCTGGGCCTGACCGTCCTTTTGTGGTACGTGCTGCACCGCCACGTTTTTGGGGACGCCCTGTTGTTTGTAGGCGACAACTACCGGGCCGCGAAAATGATGGGGGTGGCCGTCAACCGGGCCCGCTACGGACTGTTCATGTTCATGGGCGGACTGTCGGCCTTCGTGGCCGTGCTGATCTGCCTGGAGATGGCCAACTGGTGGCCTACCCAGGGCGAGGGGTATCTGCTTTTGGTCTTCGCCTCGGTCTTTATCGGCGGCACCTCGGTTTTCGGAGGCAAGGCCACCATCTACGGCACGGTGGTGGGCTCGATCATCATCGGCATCATCGAGGCGGGCATCATCGCCGCCGGATTGGCCGGGTTTTGGACCCGGCTGGTCTACGGCCTGATCATCATCGTCTCGGTTTCCGTCCACGCCCTGGTGCTCAAAACCAAACGGGAATAAGGGACCATGCCCAAAATCGTCATCATCGGCGCGGGAAGCGTCATGTTCACCCGTCAGATGCTGTCCTCGCTTTTTTCCCACGAGAGCCTGCGCGGCGCAACCGTTGTCCTGGAGGACGTCAACCCCGCGATACTGGACCGGACCCTGCGGCTGGTGCGGCTCATGGTCGCCCAGAACCGGATCAAGGCCCGGGTCACGGCCACCACGGACCAGAAAAAGGCCCTGCGCGGCGCGGACTTCGTCATCTGCGCCATCCAGGCGGGCGGCCTGGAGGCCTGGCGACTGGACATGGACATCCCCAAAAAATACGGGGTGATCCAGGAGGTGGGCGATACCCTAGGACCCGGCGGCGTGTTCCGGGCCCTGCGCCACATCGGACCCATGCTGTCCATCCTGCGGGACATGGAAAAGCTGTGTCCCGGGGCGCTTTTCATCAACAAGTCGAACCCCTTGGCCCCCCTGGTCTGGGCCGCGCGCAAGGCCTCGCCCGTAACCTCCATCGGGCTGTGCTACGGCGTAACCTACACCGTGGCCCAACTGGCCGGGTATCTGGGCATCGGTCCATGGGTGGAGCACCCGCACAGTCCCGAGGCCTGGGCGAAACTCATGTACAGCCCCGTTCCCGAGGGGGTGGAATTCACCTTCGGCGGCATCAACCACATGTCCTGGATCCTGTCCCTGAAGCACCAGGGTCGGGACATGTATCCCGAGATACGAAAGCTGCCGGAAAACCGTGAAGTCGTGGCCGCCGACGGGGTGCGCTGCGAGATCCTGCGGCATTTCGGCCTGTGGTCCACGGAGAACCACTGGCATTTCACGGATTATGTGCCCTATTTCCGCAAAAACGAAGCGGCCATCAATCGCTTCCTGCCCCGGCGCTGGGATCTTCTGAACCTGGAGCGGCGGGTCCATGCCGCGGGGACGACCGAGATCGAGGCCCAGTTGGCCGGGGAAAAACCCGTGGAGGTGCGCGAAAACGTCCTGAACGCACCGAAGATCATACACGCCATGGTTTCCGGCCAAACCGTCCGGGTAAACGCCAACCTGCCCAATAACGGGCTGGTGGCGAACCTGCCCGCCGAATGCATGGTTGAGGTTCCGGTCTATGTGGACGGGACCGGGCTGCACCCCGTGGCCGTGGGCAGCCTTCCCCGCCAGTGCGCGGCGTTGTGCGCAAGCAACGTGAGCGTCCAGGGGTTGGTGGTGGAGGCGGCCCTGGAAAAGCGCCCCGAGGCCGCCTTGCATGCCCTGTCCCTCGATCCGGTGACCGCCGCCGTCTGCACCCTGGACCAGATCCGGGACATGTTCGAGGAATTGCGCCAGGCGCAGCGTCCCTGGCTCGGGGACTGGATGGCCACCTCTGGCGGGGTCTGATCCGGTCTGTCCGGGTCGGCGGCGGGGCCCGGAGCCGTGCCCGCCGCCCGGCGTGTTTCACGAATTTGTGCATTTCCCCGCACAAGATTTGACAGATTTCCCCTCCGTGTAGGATAGCGTTCCCTGCAAGGTTTGCTAGACGCAGCGGGCGTCTTTCATCCGGCACGACTTTTCCCCCGGAGGCTCGCATGGTTCGTTCCCTGTCTCTCACGGCAAAAATCATCCTTGGCGGCGTCGTCCTGGCCCTTTTGTCCACGGCCATCATGGGCGGCATCAACCAGTGGCGGGTCATTCCGGCGCTTTCGGAAATGGGCGAGACCTTTCTGTCCACGGTCAGCGCCGACGTCATGTCCGCCGTCAAGATGCAAAACGCCATCACCCAGGAAAAGGTCAACGCCGACCTGGAGCTGCTGTTCATGGAAATGGCCCGGTTCGGCCAGGTGGAGGAGGACCGCACCCGCCCCGTGGCCATGGAGATCGTCAACCAGGCCACCGGGGCAAAGGAAAAGGCCCATGTTCCCAAGCTTACCGCAGGCTATCAGGACATCACCGGAAATTTCGAGATCGTGGACCAGATGCAGAAGATGGTCGGCGGCACGGCCACCATCTTCCAGGTGCTTCCCGGAAAGATGGTGCGGGTGTCCACAAACGTGCGCCGTCCCGACGGAGAGCGGGCCGTGGGCACCTATATCGACGCCTCGAGCCCGGTCTATCAGGCCTGCCTGCGCGGCGAGACCTACCGGGGCCGGGCCTTCGTGGTCGGCGACTGGTACGTCACGGCGTACAAGCCCATCATGGACGCCGAAGGCAAGGTCATGGCCGTGGTCTATGTGGGCCGCCCCATCATGAGCCCCCAGTTGCTCGCCGCCCTGGAGGCCACCCGGGTGGCGGGCAAGGGGTTCGCCTTTGTCTACAACTCCGCAGGCGACATCCTGCAAAGCAACGACCCGGACCTGCGCGGCAAAAGCCTCAAGGACTCTCCCTTCGGGCAAAAGCTCCTGGACCAAAAAGACGGGCTGGTGGACTACGTGTCCGGCGAGACCCCCAAAAAGGCCCTGGTGCGGTATTTCGAGCCCTGGGACTGGCATGTGGCCGTGGGCGTGGACGCCGCCGACCTGGATCACGGCATGGGCCCGCGCCTGACCCAGGCCGCGTTTTTGAGCGCGGGCGTGGCCGTGGCCGTGGGCATCGTCCTGGCCCTTCTGGCCAGCGGCTACGTGACCCGGCCCTTGCGCCGGGCCGAGGAGGCCGCCAGGCGCATCGCCGCCGGGGACCATTCCCTGCGTCTGGCCGAGGGCCGCGACGAGGTGGGCCGCCTGTCTACGGCGTTTAACGCCATCCTCGACGCCAACGACCAGGCCGCCCGGGTCAACGCCAACTACGTGAACATGTTAAACGCCGTGGATGACCCGATTTTCGCCGTGGACGGGGACATGCGCATCATCGCGGCCAACGCCCGGGCCGCCGTCCTGGCCGGGAAAGGCCAGGAGGCCCTTGTCGGCGTGGCCTGCCGGGACGTCTTCCCGGCGGCCCTGTGCGACGCGGCGGCCTGCGCCGCCGGGGAGGCGTCCGGTTGCGTGGAGGACGACGCCCGGGGGGCCGAGTCCGGGATCATCGAAATCACCCTGGGCGGGACGTCACGCTTCGTCAAATCCGTCAGCGGCATCATGAGCGACGCCTCGGGTCGGACTCTGGGCTATGTGGAGGTGGCCCGGGACGTGACCGCCATGGTGCGGGCCGAACGGGCCATGGCCGAAAACCTGGAGCGCACGCGCCAGGTCAATGAAGAGATCAACGTTGTCGGGCGACGTATCGCCAAGGCCCTGGAGGGCATCTCCGGTCAGGTGGACGAGGTGCGCCAGGGCTCCGAGCGGCAAAGCCGCCGGGTGGGCGAGACGGCCACGGCCATGGGCCAGATGAACGCAGCGGTCCTTGAGGTGGCCAAAAACGCCGCCGAGGCCGCCCAAAACGCCGCCAGCGCCCGGACCAAGGCCGAGGAGGGGGCCCAGGTGGTGCAAAAGGCCGTGGCCTCCATCGCCGCCGTGGAGCAACAGGTGGTGTCCCTGCGGGACAAGATGGAGGGCCTGGGGGAGAAGGCCCAGGGCATCGGGCGCATCATCGGGGTCATCAGCGACATAGCCGACCAGACCAATCTGCTGGCCTTAAACGCCGCCATCGAGGCCGCCCGGGCCGGAGATGCCGGACGCGGCTTCGCCGTGGTGGCCGACGAGGTGCGCAAGCTGGCCGAAAAGACCATGACCGCCACCAAGGAGGTGGAAACGGCCGTGGCCGACATCCAGCGCGGGGCCGCCGAGAACATGGAGGCCACCCAAGGCGCGGCCCGGGAGATCAGCGAAAGCACGCGAATGGCCCAGCAGTCCGGCGGCTATCTGACGGATATCGTTGAGCTGGTCACGGCCACGGCCGATCAGGTGCGTTCCATCGCGGCCTCGGCCGAGGAACAGTCGGCGGCCAGCGAGCACGTCAGCGCGGCCATGGACGAGGTCAGCCGCATCTCGGCCGAAACCGCCGAGGGCATGGTGGAATCCTCCGAAGCCGTGGGCGAGTTGGCCGAACTGGCCGGAAGTTTGCGGGCCTTGGCGGAGTAGACCGGGAGATGGCGGGCGGTTCCGGGCGTCAGCCGGCGGCGTCTTTCGTCAGTGGCTGCGGCTGGGCCAGGGGAAGATCGAAGGTGACCCGGGTTCCCTGACCCGGCGTGGATTCGGCCCAGATGCGTCCGCCGTAGTGGCTGACGATCTGGCGGCAGATGGACAGGCCAAGGCCCGTTCCCCGGGGCTTGTCCTCCAGGGTCGGGCCGGACTTGACCTGCTGGAACTTGTCGAAAATGCGCTCCAGGTTTTCCGGGGCGACCCCCACTCCCGTATCCTCCACCCGCACCCGCAGGACGTTTTCCCCGCCCAGGCGTCGGGCCGTAAGGCGCACCTCGCCCGAGGGCGTGAACTTGGCTGCGTTGTGCAGGAGGTTGATGGCCACCTGCATGAGCCGGTCGGGGTCCACCCGGATGGCGGGCAGATCCTCGGACAAGGAGACGGTCAGGCGCACCAGGGGGTTGCCTTCGAACTGGCCGCGCACGGCGTCCACGGACCTGGCCAGCACCTCGGCCGGATTGACGGTCAGATCGTTCCAGCTCATGCGTCCGGACTCGATGCGGCTTAAGTCCAGGACGTCGTTGATGAGCCGGGTGAGGCGCTCCCCTTCGTTGGCGATGATCTCCAGGTTGTGGACGATGCGCCCGGCCCGGGCAGCCGTGTCCGGGTCGGCCGTGGCGGCGGGTGAGAAGGCCCGCTCGAAGTCCTTTAAGATGAGCTTGGAAAAGCCCAGGATGGAGGTCAGCGGGGTGCGCAGTTCGTGGGAGACCGAGGACAGGAAGGCGGATTTCATGTGGTCGAGTTCGGTCAGGCTGCGGTTGGCCGCTTCAAGTTCGGCGGCCTTGACGGACAGCTTGCGGGTGCGGTCCACCACGGCGGTCTTTAAGTGCCGGATGAGCACGTCCAGACGCCGTTCGGCGCGTTTGCGGGCGGTGATGTCGGTCACTGTGCCTTCGAAATAGAGAATGTCCCCGGAGGCGTCGAGGATGGTGTGGGCGTTGATGGAGACCCAGATGACCTGGCCGTCTTTACGCTGCATGCGGGTTTCGAAGCCGCGCGTCTCGCCTGCGGCCAAAAGGCCCTGGACCAGGGCCTCCCAGTCCCCCTGGCTGGTGAACAGCTCCTTGCCGATGTCCTTGGCCTGGAGCAGCAGTTCCTGGGAGGAGGCGTAGTTGAGGATGCGGGCCATGGCCGGGTTGGCGCTGTAGAGGCGGCCCAGGGGGGTGGTCTGGAAAATGCCCTCCGAGGCCTTTTCAAAGATGTCGCGGTAGTTTTTTTCCGACTCCCGAAGGGCCGAATAGGAGCTGGAAAGATCACGGGCCAGGGTGTTTAGGGCCTCTTCGATGCGCCCCCATTCGTCGGAGCGGTTCAGGCGCACCGGGGTTTCCAGGTGGCCGAGGCGCAGGGACTCGATGCCGCTTAAAATGGCCTGCAGGGGCCGGTTGACGATACGCTTGATGAAAAAGCCCATGATGATGAGCAGCACGACCACCATGGCGGCCGTGGAGAAAAAGACCATGCGCCGGGTGGAGTCGATGATGTCCGCGATCTCGTTTTGCACGGCCAGGGTGGTCTGGGTGTTGCGTTCATCCAGACCCTCCATGACGGCCATGGCCCCGTCCTTGGAATGCTTGAGGCCGTCCATGCCCACCGCCAGGTCGGACATGGAGGAGCGCAGGATGCGGGCCGCGTTTTTGTAGCCTGCCAGGGCCGATGCCGTGTCTTCCACATGGGCGGCGACGTTCGGTCCCAGGATCGCCAAATGGGGAAGGCTGAGCATGATCTCGTCCAAGAGGGCCAGGGCCTGGGACGGATCGTCGGCGTGGACCGGATCGATGCGGCCGAGCAGGCTGTCGGCCTGGGACAATTTCTCCCGCAGATCGGCCAGGGCGGCGTCCGGCGTTTCCTTGGCCTTCGGGGCCTCCGGGGCCTCTGGGGCTGGACTCCCGTCCCCCTCCCGGGGCTGGCCGTCCGGGGGCAGGGCGTCCTGGATCGATCCGGTCAGGCGGTCCAGGGCCAGATGCGCCCCGGATTTGGCCTGGGCGGCCATGCGCAGGGCGCCCGAAGCCTGGACGAGATCCTCAAGGATCACATCCAGGGAGCGGGCGAACCCCTCAATGGCGGTCTTGATTTCGGGGGCGGGATTTTCCTCCAGAAGCGACAGGCAGGAGGCGACGATGCGGTCCCCTTTTTCGCGCAGGGAGGCCTCGTCCGGGGAAAAGGCGCTGAACAGCAGCCCCACGGCGGCGTAACTCTCGGAGAACCTGCGCCCGATGCGGGCGTTTCTGGTCATCTCCGCCATGTCCCGGTGGATGGCTGTCCGGGTGAGTTCCTGGATATGCCCGAAGGAATACAGCGTCAGCAGGGCCATGACCACAAACCCGGCGCAGACCAGGGCGGTCACGCTCAAGAGCTGGGTTCGAATGGAAAGCCCGTACCGTTCGCCGTGTGCCATGACGCCGCGTCCCACGGCCAGCCGAGGGAGCTACTCCCGAGGGATGGCGGCCAGTTCTCGGTTGATGTCGTAAAGGACGGTGGTCAATTGCAACAGGTAGTTCTCGTAGAGCTTCTGCACCTCAGAGGACTTCTTGAGATCGATTTCCTGGTTTTTGAGGGAAAGGAAATAGAGCATGTTGTTGAGGAAGACGACGTTGTTGCGGATTCTTTTCAGGATATAGTCGTTAAGGTCTTTGTCGGAATAGGAGCCGAGCTTGATGTAGACGTACAGGATGTCCAGGATGTTGGTCAGGCAGACGGTGACCTTCTGGTGGGTGTGGAACAGAAAGGTCAGCTTTTCGCTTTCGGGGCTTTCCTTGTCCTTGTCGTGAATCGGCAGCAGCCGGATGATCTCGTCTTCGAGCTTGCGGGCCTCGTTGTCGTAATACTTGACGATGTTATTCATGATGGCCACAAGCCGCGGCTCATAGTCCAGGGCGGGGGCCTGCGCGGGCAGGCAGAAGATCACCAGGGCGGCAAGCAGGAAGGCCTTTTTCATGGGGTCTGGTCCTTTGGAAGGGGGGTGGCCTTGTCGGCCACAGGATCCGTCCGGGGGCGGATTCTAGCCGGATCAGGGGCAAATGCAAACAGGAAAGTCGTCTTGGATTTTTCAGGGCGGGCCTTGCGGGTTTACCGACCCGGGGCGGGGGTGTATGGACGTGTCATCTGGAAATTCCAGACGCCTCGGACCGTGGCGGCTGGGAAACCGCCTGCGGCTCGAAGAACCAAGGAGGAGCGTATGACCGGAAAATGTGGCGCATGCATCGTTGCCGCGATCCTGGGCCTGTCCCTGGCGGGCGCGGCGTTGGCGGGGGATGCGGCCAAGGGCGAGGCCCTGGCCAAGGGGTGTTCGTGCCATAAGAAAGGGGATCTAAACGGCAGGCCCGAGGCCGATCTGCTGGCCAAGATGCAGGCTTACAAGGCCGGGCAGGGGCCGAACAAGGCCATGGTCACCATCATGCAAAAGGTTGCGGACGCTGATCTGCCGGATCTGGCCGCCTATTATGCCGGTCTGGAGGCCGTGAAGAAGTAGCGCGGGGCGGGGCTCAGGGGTCGGGAAAGCGTTCCCGGATGGCCGTGACCACCCCGCCGAGGGAAAAAAAGGCCCGCACCACCTCGGGATCGAAGTGTCCGCCGGATTCCCGGGCGATGTGGGCCCTGGCTTGATCGTCGGGCCAGGCCTGCTTGTAGACCCGCCGGGAGATCAGGGCGTCGTAGACGTCGGCCAGGCCCACGATACGCGCCGCCAGGGGGATGTCCTGCCCGGCCAGGGGGGCCAGGCTGCCGTCGGGCTGGTCCGGTTGGTCGAGGTATTCCTGCGGAAGCAGGGGGCCTTTGCAGGCCGGATATCCCGCGCCGTCGAAACGCTGGTGGTGGTGGGCGGCGATGTCTGCGGCCATGACGTCCAGTTCCGAGGCCGGATCGCGGAAAAGGGCCGCCCCGTGCCAGGTATGGCGGCACATGATGGCCCGTTCCCCGGGCGTCAGGGGGCCGGGCTTTTGCAGGATGCCGTCGGGAATCCCCACCTTGCCCACGTCGTGCAGCATGGCCGCCACGGACAAAAGATCCTTGGTCCGCTTCAACACCCCCGAACCCGCCCCCCGGGCCAGGGCCAGGGCATGATAGATCTCCGCCGCGTAGGCCCCCACCCGCTGGGCATGGGGTCCCGTCTCGGAGGGGTCGCGCAGTTCGGCCATGCGCACCATGCGCAGCACCATCTCCCGGGTCATGAGCCCGGTCTCGATGGCCGCCGCGGCGTGATGCGTCAAAAGGGCCGCGTAGTCGGCCGCCTCCGGGGTGAACGGCCCGGGTCTGCCGTGCGGCCCGGCGGCGTTGATGAGCTGCATCACGGCCACCACCTTCCCCCGGGAGTTGACCACCGGCAGGGACAGGATGGAGCGGGTGCGGTAGCCCGAGCGTTTGTCGAAGTCGATGTTGAAATGGTAGGGCGCGCCCTCCGGGATGGCCCAGGCGTCTTCGATGGTCACGGTCTGGCCGGTGAGGGCCGCGTATCCGGCGATGGAGGAACCGTCGATGGGCAGGGAGGCGCTTTGGTACACGCGCTCGGTCAGGTTTTCCACCCCGGACAGGCGGTCGTTTTGCACATAACTGAAGCCCAGTCGGTCCCCCTCCCGCAGAAAGACCGTCCCGGCCTCGGCCCCGGACAGTTCCCTGGCCTCGGACAGGATGCGCTCCAGAATGGCGTCCAGGCTGGTGAGTTCCCGCAGGGAGCTGAACAGCTCCAGGATGCGGGACACGGTCTTTGGGGATCGCGCGGTCTGTCGTTTCTGGGGCACGCCATGCCTCCGGGGGGGCAGGCATCGCGCCACCGTACCGCAGGCGGCGCCGGAGGGCGTCCCCACGGGGATGTGCCTGCATTCCCGATAGATTTTACCTATCCGTGATCGTCATGGGCGTCAAACGTCCCGGACAGGGACGGCCGCGTGGCCGTGGCGCATCCCCTGCGGATGTAGGGCGGCTGGTGGCCCGAGCATGGTTTTTTTCGTTTGTATCTATGCTGAAAAACACATAAAAATATCTTTTCCTGACCCCCTTTCCAATGCTTGGGTGCCGTGCTACAGGCACTTTCGGTTTCGCCAGAGGCCAACGGGGGTTGGTTTTCTGCGAAATATCTGGGGGAGGCACGAAAAGATATGTCCAGGGAAAGATGCGTCCGCGTATTTGCCGTGGCGCTCGTTTTTTTTGCATTGTGCGCAGGCCGGGCGAATGCCACGGTTGTGTTCCTCGGCAGCAGCCAGACGGCTGGCTGGAAGTACATGAGCTGCTTCAAGGATGTCGTCAACAAAGGCGCTGTCAGCAACAACACCTCGAAGATTCTCTCCTCTTTGCAGTCCATCCTCAGTTTGCATCCCGACAAGATTTTCATTTTAGAGGGCATCAACGAGATTCACAGCGATCTGTCCGTTATCCTGGATCGTTACGGGAAAATCGTGGAGCGCATCAACAAAGAGTCCCCGCAGACCATGGTTTTTGTGCAAAGTGTTCTTCCCGTGGTGAACCGCAAGGATTTGAGCAACGACAAGATCATGGAGTTCAACAAGGGCCTGGAGGCCCTGTGCGGGCGTTTTCAGAACTGCATTTATGTCGATCTGCATTCGCATTTTCTGTCCGGCGGCACCCTCAACAAGGAATTGACCTCTGACGGAGTGCATCTCAAGCCTGGCGGATACCGCTTGTGGCAGTCGCTCATCGAATATTACGTGACCGAACAAAATGATCGCATCGTCAAACCCGACACCCTGGCCCGTTTGGCCCCGGGAGACGTGCCCCGCCCCAACTGAACATGCGCCGACCGGCGCAGGAAGATATCCCTGCTACTTTTTCGTCATGCAGCGGGCCGGAAACGGCCCGCTTTTTTATGGTGATGTGCCCGGCAGGTCACACCCAGGATTTTTCTGGAGCCGTTTTTGCGTTAACGCACAGCGTTTGCGCGTCCGTGATTTTGGCCGGAGGAATTTTCCCGTAATATTTGGTGCGGGCCGCGTTCATTTGGGCTATACGGTTCGTACTCGGTACATTCCCGAAAAGAAGGAGGAGAACATGAAAAAGGCGATTGCTGGTCTTGCCGTTGTCTTCGTGCTGGCCATGGCGGCTTCGGGGCATGCATGGGAGAAACCCCCGTTTGGAAATGTGGACAAAAACAAGGATGGAGGCGTCATTTTTGAGGAAATAGTGATATTCAACCCCAAACTGACCATGGAAGTCTTCGCCATCATTGACGTGAACAAGGACGGCAAGGTGGACGCCGCCGAATATGCGATCATGGGGACGGCCCGCGGGGGCAAGGCTGCGGGAAAGGGCAAGTGGTGGAAGTGCTCCGACGCCGTGGGCATGGAACTGTATTTCAAGGGCTCAAGCGCCCTCTATGCCGGGAAGAATCAGGAGGCCGCAGCCCTTTTGAGCGAGGCCATCGCCAAGGGAAACCTGTGCGTGGATTATTTGAGCTATGCCTACTACAACCGGGGCATCGCCTACATGCGGCTGGGCGATGAGGCCAACGCCAAAAAGAGCCTGGACAAGGCCCGGGCGCTCAACATCAACGACGTGGTGCCGCCAAACGATTTCGGTCTGTCCGGAACCCCCCGGCGCGGCGGGAAGTAGCCCCGGAACCCCCCGGGGCCGCATAAATGATGCATCGGCCCGTGACGTGCAACGCGTCGCGGGCCGATATGTTTTGCGGGGCCGCTCCCCCGGTTCCCGGGGGCGTGCGGTCCGGCGTCGGGCTACGCCTGCTCCGTAAAGAAACGGAAACCCATGCCGCCGGCCTTTTTGGTCTCGTACATGGCCCGGTCGGCCTTTCGTAAAATCTCGTCCGGAAAGATGCCGTCCTGCGGGTGCAGGCCGATGCCGATGCTGGCCCCCAGCACATGGCTGTGGCCGTCAATGGTCAGCGGGCGGGACAGGGTTTCGAGGATGCGCCTAGCCACCTCCTCCGCGTCCTGCCTCTGGGCCAGGTCGGGCAAAACCACCACGAATTCGTCCCCGCCCATGCGGGCTACGGTGTCAGCCTCGCGCAGGCATCGGGAAAGCAACCCGGCCGTGTGCCGCAGGGCCTCGTCCCCGGCGTCGTGGCCGTGTGCGTCGTTTATGTCCTTGAAGCGGTCCAGGTCGATGTACAGGACCGCCGTGGCCGTCCCCCGGCGTTTCCCCGAGGACAGGGCGGTCTGGAGCCGGTCCTGGAGAAGCTGGCGGTTGGGCAGGCCGGTCAGGGAATCGTGCAGGGCCATATGGCGGATGCGCTCTTCGGCCAACATGATGCCGGTGACGTCCTGGCCATTGATGACGAGGTCGCCCCCCGGCATGCGGGAGATCTGGAGGCGGCAGAAGCGGCGCTCCCCGGTCTTGTGCAGGATGGAAAAAATGTGGTCGCCGTCGTCGCCACCCGGCGCTCCCTGCCACAGGTCGAGGAAAAGCGCGCGCTCGGCTTCGTCGAGGATGACCGTCCCGGCCCAGGCCGGAAGCGGAATCATTTCCGGCAGGGTGAATCCGAAAAGGCGGTGCATGCCGGGGCTGACGAATTTGACGCGGCCTTTCGCGTCGACCACGGCGATGCCGTCGTGGGAATTTTCCAGGATGGCGGCGATGAAGGCCTTTTCCCGCTGGAGTTCTTCCTTGATGCGGTGCCGCTCGGTGATGTCCACGGCGAAAAACAGCACCAGGGATTCGGTGATGAGGTCGATGTTGACGTCCCACAGGCGGTCGTAGGCGTCGATGCCGGGAAAATCCACATGGGTTCCGGAGTGGAAGTCGTCCAGGCGGGCGTCATGCACGGCCCGGGAAAAGAGCTGTCCAAAGGGGGTGTCGGCCATGGATGCGCCCGGGAGAAGGCCCAGGCGATGGGCGAATCCGTTGGCCGACTGGATCAGGCCGCGTTCACGGTCCACGAGCATGGCCGGGTTGGGCAGGCTGTCCAGGAGCAGTTCGTTTAAGCGTTTCTGCTTGTCGAATTCCAGGCGATGGCGGGCCGTTTCGGAGAGGCGCCCCAGCACGTCCAGCAGTTCTTGCGGATTGATGGGCTTGAGCAGGTAGCTGCCGATGCCGACGCGGATGGCCTTGCGTAAAAGCTCCGGGTCGTCCAGGGAGGTGGTGACGATGATGGGCGTGTCCGGACGCATTTCGCGCATGGCCGTGGCCATGGCGATGCCGTCCATCTTGGGCATGCGCACGTCGGTGACCACCACGTCGGGGTGGAAGCGCACGAAGGCCATCAGCCCGTCACGCCCGTTTTCCGCCACATGCAGGGCCCCCACCCTGTCGGCGATGGCGGCGCGGACCAAGGCCACGGACACGGGATCATCCTCGACGTACAAAATGGAGATGTCCGTGAGATCCGGGGCCTGGGCTTCAGAATTGGGCATGGTGCTCCGAGTGCCTCAGAGAGTGTTCAGGAAAAAGGAATTGGTCCAGGTCAGGGCCTCATGGTAGCATTTCGCCACCAGGGCCGGATCGAGTCCGAGGGCCTCCACGAAGACGTCCAGGTGTTTCCAATCCGCCGTTTCGAAGCAGTCGGCCAGTTCGAGCCACTCGGAATAGACATTGTGCTCGCCGCACAGGGCCTCCTTGAGCTCCTCGTCAATGGGCAGGGAAGTCACGATCTCGGCCATGGGGAGGTCGAGCATGGCGTCGAGCAGGGAAAAAAGCCCCAGCAGGAACAGGCCGGAGGACGATACCCGGGAGAAATGCTCCTCGGCTAAAAGCTCCATGAAGCGCCCGCGCAAAACCGAGGCGAACGAGAGTTCCCGGGTCTTTCCCCGGGGGGCCAGATCGGTGAAGATGACCACCCGCAGCCAGTTGCGCAGGGGTTTCCAGCCGAGCATGATAATGGCCCGCTCGATGGAATCCACTTTCTGGGGCAGCCCGAAGGCCGCCGAGTTGAGCAGGGCCAGGAGCCGGTAACTGATGGAGACGTCGGACTGGATGATCTCGGCCAGCTTGCCGACATCCATGTCCTCGCGCTCGATGAGCCGGAAAAGCTTGAGCCGGGATTGCTGGTTGGACGGAAGTTTGCGGCCGGGCACCAGCTCAGGGCGTTGGAAGAAAAAACCCTGGAACCACGAAAAACCCATGGCCCGGGCCATATCGAAAAGCCCGGCCGTCTCCACCCGCTTGGCCAGAAGGATGGGACCGTTTTTGCCCACCAGGTCGAGGATGTCCGCCACCTCGCCCGGGGGTTGGTCCAGCACGTCCACCTTGATGATGTCGGCCAGGGCCAAAAGCGGCTCGCAGCCGCCGGTTTCCCGGAATCCGTCCAGGCACATCTGGTAGCCGTCGGATTTGAGCTTGTGGATGGCGGCCAAAAGATCCTTGTCCGGCAGGAAACACTCCCCGAATTCGACCACCGTGCGCCCCGGCGGCAGGGCGTAGGGGAGTTGGCTCAGGATGCCCGCCCGGCTGAAATTGACCATGATTTTTGGCGCTGCCGCCATATCCGGCCCGAGACAGACGTAGGCGTCGGCGATGACCTTCATGGTGGCCAGGCAATGATCTTCAAAGCTGGCGCAGGCCGAGTCCAGGGTGTCCCGGAAGAGCAATTCGTAGCCGCGAACCTTTTTGGACTTGTCGAAAACAGGCTGCCTGGCCACCAGCGCAGCCGCGTAGGGATGGTCCTCGGGTGAAGCGCAGGTGGTGGCCCCGTCCACGGGGTTCGGGTGTGTCTTCATCTGCTTGGTGTGCGGCGGGCGGAGTTTGCCGCATGGTGAAAAAAATAGGGGGATTCCCGGCACACGTCAAGGGCGCGCCCGCCAGCGGCCGCCGGGTGGACGAACGGGGGCTTCTCGCCGCCGAAAAACGCCTTGTGCCGGGAACGGCGGCGACGGTCAAGGCCGACGGATGGGAAAGGCGGGGCCGGGGGCGCCGCCGGGGCATGGGTGTTTGGCCGTCGCCGCCCGGGGGAGGAGGTCTGCGCGCAACAACACGCAACCGCCCGCAACAATGCGGTCTTGCAAAGAAAGCGCGGTGCGATTAGTTTGCACAAGGCTCAAGGGATGTCCGCGCGGGAATCGCCGGATGCAGGGGTGGGATTTTTTCGTTCATGGGATGTATTCTTGATGCCACCATCCGCAATGCGGGGAGATTGTATGGCTGCAAAAGGGGCCAAGGCCATCAGGGAAGACGCCGCCAGGGCCTTGGCCCTGAAACGCCGGGGCGAGAGCGCCCGGGCGCTGCGGGCTGCGGCCGAGGCCCTGCGTGGCGCGGACGGGAACCGGACGGTGGTGGGCCGGGAACGCATCGAGCTGGAATACCGGCTGCGGGAGCTGGTGGAGGCCATGGCCGGGGCGCCCGAGGTGGCGGCCCTGGATGCCGCAGGCCGGGTGGCCTATAAAAAAGGCCTGGAAGGAAAACTGGCGGTTTTTTTCGACTCAGTGGCCGGGAAGGCCGAGGCCCAGCGGGAGGCCGCCGTGCTGGCCGCCCGGCAGGCGGCCCAGGACGAGGCCGAGAGCCTGATGCGCCAGGCCGGGAAGGCCGTGGCCGAGGGGGAATATCCGGCCGCCAGGCGGTTGCTCAACGCCCTGTGCGAACGCCATCCCGATCGCCCCGGGGTGTGGCGCGATGCCGGGATGCTCTTGGCGAAGGCCGGATTTCCCATGGATGCCCTGCCCTTTTTCGACAAGGGCCTGGAGGCTGACCGGCGGGACGGCCCAACCTACATCGCGGCCGCCGACGCCTGCCGGGAGGCCGGGGAGCCGGGCACGGCGGAGAAATATCTCAAGGCGGCCGTCAAGTATATCGGCGGCACGCCCACCGCCTATCTGGCCATGGCCCGGCTGTTTGTGGCCGGGCGCAAGTGGGACAAGGCCCACGACGCCGTGCAGTCGCTTCTGTCCCTCGAACCCGGCCATCCCGAGGCGGCCGGGCTCCTGGCCGAGATCATGCCCCGGGTGGGAATGGACGGGGGGGCGGCCAGGCGAACGGGCAAGCCCATCGTCATCGATTTTCCGAAATTTTGAACCACCGGGATGCGGCGGCGGATGGTCCCGCACCCCAAGGAGCCCCTATGCGCTGCCTCATCTTGTCCTGCCTGATCCTGTCCTGCCTGGCGGGCAGTGGATGCGTGAGCAAACAGACCATGTCCCTGTCGAGCTTCCGGGGGCTGTGCCTGGCCAGCGGCGGGGAGAAAACCAGTTCCTGCTTCAGCATGGACATCTGCTATCCCTTAGCCGATCTGTTGGAGAAGGAGCCCGGCTCCCTGGGGCGCTGTCTCGACATCTGCCGGGACTACGCCGCAAGCCTGGCCCAGGGCAGCGTCATGAACCAGTGCGCGTCCATGGTGAACATGGCCCAGAACCAGTGCATCAAGTATTGCCGCATCAACTACGAGCCCTGATGCGGCGTTGCCCGGGGACGGGGCCGCACCGGCTGGAGACGGCGTGCCGTGGTTCCGCCTCTTGCGGGGGGGGGCGGGCGGGGAGGGCTGGTTCGGCGGCGTGGGACGCCCGTTTCGAGGCCCCTTTACAACACCCTGTCTGAATGGATAGTCTGCCGGTTCCAGAAAGGAGTCGCGTATGTCTGTAAAACTGGTGGAAGGCCAACTGGAATTCCTCAAGGATGTGGCCAAGCTCAGCGAGTTAAGCGACAGCATCGCCTCCCAGTCCCTGCGCACCTACGTCAAGACCCTGGAACAGACCCAGGCCGTGGCCCCGGACGTGATTCCCTGCACGGTATCCGTCAAATCCACCATCGAATCCGACACCGGCCGGGTGGTGGACGACATTTCCTGATGCGCCGGTTGCCCCGTGCGGCCTCCCAGGCGGCAAATGTCTTGCTGCAAACGGCGTTGTGCGCCGCCCATGCGCCACGAATTTTTTCCCCCTCCCGACCCTCGCGCCCACGGAAGCGCGGGCGCGCCACGACTCGCGCAGGGATGTCATGAAGAAGGCGGCCGAACTTCTGGCGGTCTTTCTGGGACGCCCCGAGGCCCGGCGGGCCTGCCGGGTGGTGGATCTGTATCAGGCCTGGCCCGAGGTGGTGGGCGCGGAACTGGCCGGACACGCCAGGCCCCTGGGGCATCGCGAGGGCACGTTGCGCCTTGGGGTGGACGATCCGGTGGTCATGCAGGAGATGACCTTCGCCGTTCCCGAGTTGCTTGCCCGGGTGAATGCCTGGCTTGGGCAAAACGCTTTTGACAAGATACAGTTCGACCTGATAGGAGGTCGAGTTTCCCTGGACGCGCCGCAGGAGGCGCGTCCGATTTTTCATGTCCCGCAGGCCGTTCGGCCGGCGAACCTGGGCGGATTGCTCGGCAAGCTGGATCCGGCCACGCCTGTCGGGCGGTGTTACGAAAAATACGTGCGCTTTTTTCAAGCGCCCGCGCGTCGCGCGGGCCGCCGCAAGAAGGCGACGAATACGGACCTGGAGGCGAAAAGGATATGAGCGAAGGTATGCAACTGGAGCTGAAAAAGCCCCTGGAGAAGATGACCGCCAAGGAATTGCGGGAATTGGCCATGAAGCAGCTGCCGCAGGTCGTCGGCGCTTCGGGCATGGGCAAGGACGAGCTTCTGGCCGACATCAAGAAAGTGTTGGGACTTGGCGGCGAAGAAGGCCCGGCGGTGTCTCCCTACAAGGGGCAGATCCTGGCCATGAAGCGCCAGGCCAAGGCCCTGCGGGCCAAGAAGCTGGAGGCCGGGGCGGCGATGCCGCGCGCGGAGCGTGTGCTGTTGCGGCGCAAGATCAACAAGCTCAAGAAGCGTTCCCGCCGCCTGGCCGCCGCGTCCTGAGGCCCGGCCCCCCGTTTTCTTTCCTTCGCGCCGAAGCGTCCCTGACTTCAGGATGACGTTTCGGCGTGATGCGTATTGCCGTAATCCCAAGGAGCACAGCATGGCCACCGAGGCGCTGCCAAGCGGGTATGAACCGGCCGAGGTCGAATCCAGATGGATCGACTACTGGCGGGAGCACAAGACCTTCACCCCGGACCCGGACGGCCCCGGGGATCCCTACTGCATCGTCATCCCGCCGCCCAACGTCACCGGGGCCCTGCACATGGGCCACGCCCTGGACATCACCCTGCAGGACATCCTGTGCCGCTTCCATCGCCAGCTCGGGCGCAAGGTCTTGTGGGTGCCCGGCACGGACCATGCGGGCATCGCCACCCAGAACGTGGTGGAACGCGCCCTGGCCGCCGAGGGCAAGACCCGCGAGGATCTGGGACGGGAGAAGTTTATTGAGCGCGTCTGGGAATGGCGGGCCCAGTACGGCGGCCGCATCGTCAACCAGATCAAGCGCCTGGGGGCCTCGGTGGACTGGACCCGGGAGCGCTTCACCATGGACGAGGGCCTGTCCCGGGCCGTGCGCGAGGTGTTCGTGCGGCTTTTCGAGGAAGGCCTGATCTATCGGGGCGACTACATCATCAACTGGTGTCCGCGCTGCCAGACGGCCCTGGCCGACCTGGAGGTGGAGTTCGCGCCCCATGCCTCCAAAATCTACCACATCCGCTATCCCGTGCAGGGCACGGATCGTTTCGTCACCGTGGCCACCACCCGGCCCGAGACCATGCTCGGGGACACGGCCGTGGCCGTGCATCCCGAGGACGAACGCTACACGGACCTGATCGGCAAATCCGTGGTCCTGCCCCTGGTCGGGCGGGTCATCCCGGTCATCGCCGACGCCTATGTGGAGCGGGAGTTCGGCACGGGCTGCCTCAAGGTCACCCCGGCCCACGACATGAACGACTTCGAGCTGGGCCGGAAGCACGGCCTGGCCTGCATCTCGGTCATGGACGGTTCCGGAACCATCAACGACGAGGCCCCGCAGGCATATCGCGGCCTGGACAGGCTGGCCTGCCGCCAGGCCGTCCTGGACGATCTTTCGGCCCTGGGGCTGCTCGAGGCGGTCAAGGACTACGAGCACAACGTGGGCGAGTGCTACCGCTGCAAGACGGTCATCGAGCCCTTCGTGTCCAAGCAGTGGTTCGTGCGCGCCGCCCCCCTGGCCGCCGTGGCCCGCAAGGCCGTGGAAGACGGCCGCACGAACATCTATCCCGAGCAGTGGACCAAGACCTATTACGACTGGCTGGACAACATCCGCGACTGGTGCATCTCCCGCCAGATATGGTGGGGGCACCGCATCCCGGCCTGGACCTGCGAGGACTGCGGGGAGCTCATCGTGGCCCGCACGGACCCCGAGTCCTGTCCCAAATGCGCCGGGTCGCGCCTTGTCCGGGACGAGGACGTGCTGGACACCTGGTTCTCCTCGGCCCTGTGGCCGTTTTCCACCCTGGGCTGGCCCGACGACACCCCCGAGGTGCGCGCCTTTTATCCCACATCGGTCCTGGTCACGGGCTTCGACATCCTGTTTTTCTGGGTGGCCCGGATGATGATGATGGGCCTGCATTTCCGGGACGACGTGCCCTTCCGGGAGGTCTACATCCACGCCCTGGTGCGCGACGCCGAGGGCAAGAAGATGAGCAAGTCCACGGGCAACGTCATCGACCCCCTGGTCATGGTGGACCGTTACGGCACGGACGCCCTGCGTTTCACCCTGACCTCGTTTGCGGCCATGGGCCGGGACATCAAGCTGTCCGAGGAGCGTATCCAGGGTTACCGCAACTTCGTGAACAAGCTGTGGAACGCGGCCCGGTTCTCCCTCATGAACCTGGGCGAGGACATCCCGGACGTGGATCTGGCCGTGGCGGCAAAGGCAGGTCCGGCCCACGCCTGGATTTTGGATCGCCTGGAGTCGGTGAAGGAATCCGTGTCCGGGGCTTTGTCCGGCTACCGGTTCAACGAGGCCACCCAGGAATTGTACGGCTTTTTGTGGCACGAGTTCTGCGACTGGTACCTGGAGATGGTCAAGGTGGACATGGCGTCCGGGGACGAAGCCCGCATCGCCGCCGCCAAGCGGACGCTGTGGACGGCCCTTTCCGAGCTGTTGACGCTTCTGCACCCCATCATGCCCTTCGTGACCCAGGAGATCTGGAGCCGGTTGCCGGGGGTTTCACAGCCTGATCTGGCGCTTATGCCCTTCCCGGCCGCCCGGCCGCACCTGCGGACGGAAAAGGCCGCCGCCGCCATGGAGCTTTTGCGCCAGGTGGTGGTCGGTGTGCGCAACATCCGGGCCGAACTGGGCATCTCCCCGGCCGTCAAGCTCACCGCCATGGTCAAGACCACCACCGAGGCCGAGACCGACAGTCTGGCCGCGTGCGAGGAATTGATCCGTTTCCTGGCTCGCCTGGACCGTCTGGAGGTCGGAGGCGAGGTGGTTGCGCCCAAGGCCTCGGCAGCGGCGGCGGCCGGAAGCTGCGCCCTGTTCGTGCCCCTGGCCGGGGCCGTGGATTTCACCTCGGAACTGGCCAGACTGGCTAAGGAAGAGGCCAAGGTGGCCAAGGAACTGGATATGGTCGAGAAAAAGCTGCACAACGAGAGCTTCACCTCCCGGGCCCCGGCCGAGGTGGTGGAGAAGGAGCGGGAGAAGTCCCGGGCCGCCCACGAGAAGCTGGACCGCTTGCGCGAACTGACCGTGCGCATCCAGGGGCTCATGGAGGCCTAACCCGCCCCCGCCCGCGATGAGAAAAGCAATTCGAACGCCCCGGCGACCGCATGGCCGCCGGGGCGTTTTTCATTGGCCCAAAGGGAGAGGCGCCCTGTTGCTCATTGTAAGAGAAGCTGCATCATGATCGGTACAAGCGCCCCGTCCTTTTTGGGGGAGAATAAGATGGCCTGCCCGGCGCTCAGGCTGGGCGTGAGCGCGCTGTACTGCACCCCGTCCGAGCCGTCCGCGTTCTCGATGCCCACCGTGGCGCTGGCTCCTTTGGAAAAGGAACTGCTGCTGAAGGTCACGTTGGCGTACTGCATGGTGATCTCCCCGGTGCGTTCGGACAGGATCACCTGGAAGGTGGCCGGGGCCGTGGTCACGGACTCGTAGTGGTGGCGCACGTTGCGCCAGGTCACCACCACCCGGGAGTTGGGCGAGGTTCCGATGCGCTGCCAGGACACCCGGCTGCCCAGGGCCGTCTCCTCGGCCAGATCGTCCCAGTACACGGCCACCAGGGCGTTGGGCGACGTGGCGCTGGGGATGACGGTGTTATAGCCGTTGCCGCCGCTGGAGGTGAAGCTGATGGCCCCGCTGGAGTAGACGTGCATGGAGGTGTAGGTCTGGCCGTAGAAGGGGAAGGCGAACCCCAGATTGACCTGGCTGGAATAGCCCTGGGCATTGGTGAAAAGGGTGGTGGCCGAGGAGTCGTCCACCCAGGAGTAGATCCTGGAGGACATCACATAGGGGCTCGGGCCGATCACGATCCCGGAAATCCCTTGGGTGACCGTGTAATATCCCGTCTTTGACGCCTTCACGGTCAGGCTGGCGCTTTCCGCCACGCTGACCGGGGTCCATATCCCGCCGTACAGGCCGTCCCCGGCCACCCCGTCCTGGTGGGCGCCGTCGTCGTACAGGGCGACCGGCGCGTCCCCGGTGGTGAAGGACGCCTGGACCGTGGCCCCGAACAGGGCATCGCCGCAGCCCGTGTTCAAGCGGGCCTGGATCAGGGTGGGCGTGGCCTGTCTGGCCCGGAAGGGGGCGGTGGGCGTGACCAGGGACATGGCGATGGACGTGTCTGAGCAGGAGAGGTTCAGGGGGGTGGCCGGGTCGCCCATGAGGTTCACGGCGAAACTGATCCAGCGATAGGTCGGATCGGTGTAGGAGAGGGTTGCCTTGGAGGCGTTGTTGGCCAGCCCCAGGCGGCGGGTGTTCGACTGGAACACGGCGTCCACGAACTTGCGGTGCACGAGGTTCGAGCTACCCGCCACGTAGGTTCCCGGATTGTACCAGCCGTAGCGGGAATTGCCCAGGGTGGCGAAGGCGCCGTGGGAGTTTCTGACCAGGAACTCCTCGCCCATGCTGTCCGTTGCGGAGTAGCTGCCATCAATCCTCCGGCCGTCGAAGGAACTGGAATAGCAGCCCTGCGTGTAGACAAGGAAGTATTTCGTATTGGCCAGGGCGTCCAGATTGGAGTTCGTAAGCCGCATGCTGTAGGTGACGTTGGCATGGCCCAGGTGGAAGACCATGTTGTAGGCGTTTCCGGACAGCATGGACTGCATGGTGGAGGCGGTCCAGGTGTTCGGGGCCAGATCCCGGTCGTACAGGGTGTCCCGGGACATGCCGTTCATGGCCTCATACAGGTAGTCCATACGGTCGCCGCCCCAGGTGGGAGTGGCGTTGTTGTCCATCTTTTCGCCGGCCAGAAGCGCCTTGAACGGGTTGGTCGACGTCTCGAAGGCGATGATCTTGGCGATGGCGGTCTGGGCCTCCGCCGCCGTGTCGGCCGGGATGCGGCCCACGGCCACCTCGGCCAGCCAGTCGATGTCCCCGCCGTCCCCGCCGTCCGTGGACTCGCCGAAGACGTTATTGGCGTTGCCGTCCCAGGTGCCGTCCAGGCAGGCATAGTAGGAATCCGCCGGGATGTAGCTTTCGGAATAGGAGCCCACCGTGGCCGGGCAGCCCCGGGTGGGAATGGCCTGATTCGCCTGCACCCCGTCCGCGTCGCCGCCCAGGACCACGAACCGGGCGCCGTGGCTGGCGTAGCTGTCCTTGATGTAGTTGCGGATCTTCTCCGCCAGGTCGCGTCCGGCCTGGGAGGCGGCGATGGCCTCCACGGTGACGCTGGCCGTGGTGAACCCGCCCCCGGCGGCTGAGGCCCGGTGGGTCAGAAGCGGGGTAAACGCCGATTGCAGGGCGGCGGTGGTGATGAGCAGATATTGCCGGTCCAGGGTGGCGTTTTTGGCGGCGGTCCCGGCCGCGTCCTCCCGGAGGGCAGCTCCGTTGTCGACGAAGGCGGCGGCTTCCGCCATGTCCTGGACGTTTCCCCGGGGGGGCAGTCCCGTGGCGACGGCGTTTTTTCCCGTCGCGGTATGCACCGTGACCGTCACGGTCTCGGCCACCTCCAGGCGGCCCGAGGCCGGGGCGTAGCGTGCCGGGAAAAAGTCCGTGAGCACCAGGCGGTAGCCGAGCAGGGTTTGGTCCGACAGCCGTTCCCAGGTCCGGGGCGGATACGGCGCATCGCTGCCGTAGATGGACTGGTCGGCAGCCTCCGGCGTCGCCGGGGAGGTGTCGCTCATGGGCCGGGGAGACACCCCGTGGGCCAGGACGTAGCTCCCGGGCAGGGTCCGCATGGGCCCGAAGTTCACCTCGACCTGCTCCACGGTCTGGTCCGACGGGACATACAGGCGCGAGGTCAGCATGGGTACGATGGGCGCGCCAACCACGCTGCTATTTTGCATCGCCCCTTCGATCTCAAGCACGACCGCGCCGCCCGGCAGGGTGCGCAACTGGGGGCTGGCGATGGTGTAAGTATGGGAATACGTCGCGGCCAAGGCCGGGCAGACGCCATAGGACAGGACTGCGAAGAATAAAACAAAAGCCCAGGAACGAATTCGCACCTGGGCTTCATGAACCGCTACGCCCGTCATGTAGAGTCTCCAAACGAGAGGATTTTCTTTTTCAGGCGAGGAACCGTCCCCGCGCCGTGCATACTACACGGGGACAACGGAACAGTCTAGTTGGTGGTCGGAACCCACAGCTTGAACGGCGAGGATGTGGAGTCCACGCGCTTGATCAGGCGCAGGGCGTATCTGGCGGCCCCGGGGGGGTAGGGGATGCCCAGGGCGCCGATATCGCCCTCCACGGGGCGATGGAAGCGTATGGCCTGGCATTCCTCGTCGCCGGGGTTGTCCTGGGCGTCGTAGAAGGTCACGCAGACCTTGAAAAACGGCTCAGCCTGGGGGTCGCCGAAGACGTTGTCCATGGTGGACGGCGGTTTGCGCACGATGCGGGCGGTGATCTTCAATTCCTTGCGGGGCACCTTCTGTAACTCCAGATGCCCGGCCACCTCAATGTATTTCTCCTCGACCTTTTCCGTCTCCTGGACGTTCGTGACCTGGATGAACTCGTTGTGCAGGTCTTTGTAGAGCTTCAGGTCATCGGCACAAAGCGGGTCGACGGCGGCCCAGGTCAGCAGCATCGCGGCGGCCAGGGTCGAAAAGAACCTGAGTGCAGTCTCCATGCTCACGCCTTGCCTTTGCGCCCCGGCTCTGAGGCCAGGGGAAAAATGGCCAGTTTGAGAAAGTCGGCCTCGGTGATGATGCC
Organism: Desulfolutivibrio sulfodismutans DSM 3696; assembly: GCF_013376455.1. GTDB lineage: Bacteria > Desulfobacterota > Desulfovibrionia > Desulfovibrionales > Desulfovibrionaceae > Desulfolutivibrio > Desulfolutivibrio sulfodismutans. The sequence goes on from NZ_CP045504.1 coordinate 3,107,452, forward strand.
CTCCGGCCTGCCGTCCACGACCACGGGCAGGCAGCCGAATTTGTTGTAGATCATGATTTCCGCAGCCCGGCGCAGGGATTCCAGCGGCCCCACCGTGGTCACGTCCGTACGCATGATTTCCTTGATCGGGGTGCTGTCGTCCTTGCGATGGGACGCCGCCAAAAGATCGCGCTGGCTGAGCAGGCCGGTGAGGCGGCCGTCGGCGTCCACAATGGGGATGTGCCGGATGAACATGTCCTGCATGAGCCGACTGGCGGTCCCCAGGCTGTCGTTTTCCCCAAGAGACAGGGGGCGGGCGGTCATGATGTCGGTGACGCGCATGTCGGGCTCCCGAACCGCAGATCGCGGCGGATATGGTCAAAATGGCGGCTGACGACGCGACAGCGCCGTGTTCTTGACGATTTGAATTTTTCCTCGAATATGCCATGCAAGTCAAGGCGGCGCGTTCCCTGCGGGCCGCCTGTCCGACCGGTGGCGGCCCTGTCGCCGCCCTGCAACCGACCTGGAGCCGCCATGCCCCTGCGCTGGAAACTGTTTCTGTTTCTTTTGGCCTTCAGCCTGATCCCCATGGTGGTCGTCTCCGCCGTGCATCGCCAGGAAACCCGCCAGCTCGGGACGACCATCGGCGAGGGGATCAACGTCGGCATCTCGGGCCTCGTGGCCCGGGAACTCACCCAGACGGCCAAGGACTCAGCCGTGGTGATGGCCCGCAGCAAGACCGCCCTGGATTTCGCGGTGGAGGTCGTGGCCCGGGAAACGGAAAAGGCGCTGGCCACCGGGGGGGCCGACCCGGTCGGGAAGGCCCTGGCGGCCGCTTCCGATTTCGGCCGTCCCGGGATGGGGCCGACGGATCTGGCCCCCCGGCCGGGATACGGCCTCCCGGCCACGGACGGCCACGCGCCCCTGGCCATCAGCCGCACAATGGCGTCCTGGACCGCGCCCGGAGGAACCCCGGAGGCGGCCTTGCGGCAGGGGCAGGCCGTCCTCGGCGGCGTGGCCCCGGGTCTTCGGGAGATCTTCGAGCAGCTCCCGGATGTCATCTCGTTTGTCGGCGTGGTCCTGGAGACCGGTCCCTGCGCGGTCTATCCCGGGCATGGCCGCTTTCCGGCGGATTTCGACCCCAGGACATCGGCCTGGTACCGGGAGGCCAGGGAGGTGTCTGCCGCCGGGAGTCTCCGGAGCGTCTGGAAGGGGCCTGCCCCGGACCCGGTCACGGGCCGGATGGTCTTCACCGTCGCCAGGCCGATCATCGGGCCGGACGGCGTCTTTGCCGGGGCGGCTTTTCTGGACGTGTTTTTGCCCCAGGCGTTGCATGAGGGCGAGATGTCCGACCAGTGGTCGGCGGCCCTGCGTTCGTATTTGGTGTCGAGGGTTCCCGATCCGGGCACGGGGAAGGACGCCCTGCGGATATGGGCCGGTCCCGAGAACGACGCACACCTTTCTTTGGCCATTGCCATGTCCGGGGATCGGATCACGTCCGGTCCCTGGCTCCTGTCCGAGGACGGCCCGCGCTATGAGGCGTTCATGGAACGCATGGCCGCCCAACCGGCCGGATCGACGGTGATGACCTTTCAGGGGCAGGAATGCTTCTGGGCCTATGCCTCGCCCCTGCCCGGGATGCAGTTTGTGCTGGTCCTGCCCTCGGCGGTGGTGGCCCCCTATGCCGACGAGGCCCTGCAGGAGGTGGGGGCTGCCTCGTCCATGGCCCTGGCCACGGCGGGCGCGGCCTCCGTGGCGGTGCTCCTGGCGGCGGCCCTGGGGGCGTTTGTGGGGTCGAAGAGCGTGACCAACCCCCTGGCCGAGGTGATGCGGGCCTGGAAGCGGGTGGCGGCCGGGGATTTTTCCATACGCCTGGATTTCAAAACCCGGGACGAGCGGGCCGCCATGGCCCAGGCCTTCAACGAGACCATGCCCAAATTGGCCGACCACCTGCGGCTGCGCGAGTCCCTGCAACTGGCCAAGGAGGTGCAGGGGAACCTGCTGCCCAAGGCCCCGCCCTGCCTGCCGGGGCTGGACGTGGCGGGGGTCAACCTGTCGTGCGACGAGACCGGCGGCGACTATTTCGACTATTTTCCCGTCCAGCGCCGGGGGATGACGGAATTGGCCGTGGTGATCGGCGACGTGACCGGGCATGGGGTGCCCTCGGCCCTGCTCATGGCCACGGGGCGGGCCCTGCTCCTGGCTGCCGGGCAGGAGTTGGCTGGGGCCGACGAGACCCCGCCGCCCTGGCGGCGGCTCACCGTGGCCAACCGGCTTTTGGCCGAGGATGTGGGGGATTCGGGCCGGTTCATGACCCTTTTCTGGGCCGAGATCCATCCGGAGACGGGACGGGTCTGCTGGGTGCGGGCCGGACACGACCCGGCCTATCTGCTTGAGCCCGGGGACCGGCCGCCCGTGGAGTTGCACGGGGCCGGGCTGCCTCTGGGGATCGTGCCCGATTTCGTCTACCAGGAGCAGGAGGTCGTGCTCGCCCCGGGGCAGATCCTGCTTATGGGCACCGACGGCATCTGGGAGGCCCGGGACGCCTCGGACGCCATGTACGGCAAGGACCGCTTCCTGGAGGTGGCCCGGCGACACGCCGCAGAACCGGCGGCCGCGATCCGCGATGCGGTCCTGGCCGATCTGGCGGCCTTCAAGGGCGGGCTGCCCCTGGAGGACGATGTGACCCTGGTGGTGGTGTCGCGACCCAGGCCCGCATGAGCCCTCCGGGGCGCAGCCCTGTGAGGCCGTAGCCTGAAGCGTCAGGGCTGCGGCGTAGGCCTCTTCCGGTCAGCTTTCGTCTTTTGTGTCGGAAAGGTCGCCGCTGTACATACGGACGGGCTTTGCGGCATCCTTGGGATGCAGCAGCATCACGAGCCGTCCGGGACGTTTCCCGATCGTTTGAGCATGTCGCATGTCGCTTACCGCAATGTCGATGCGTTTGCTGAAGCGTGGCGACATGGTGTCCTCAATGATGAATACGCCGAGATCCTCGATATAGACCTTTTTTCCGTATTCCCACCCCGCCCGGAGCAGATCCCTGGAAACGGCCACGATGCCCGGCCTGATTTTGGTGCCGATGGCCGTGCCCACGGGTTTTCCGGCCCCCATGTTCTCCCGGGGGTTGTCGGTATAGGCGGTGACCGTGGCCCGGACGGACTGTCCGATGTGGTAGGTGTCTTTGAGGCCGTGAATGTCCGCAAAGGCAATGGACGTGAAACAAAACACTATGGAAGCAACAATACAAATACATACTTTCATTCTTCAATACTCCTTCTCTATGATTTGCGCATAAGAACCTTCCTTTTGAGGAAGGTGTGGTGGTAAGACATGGGCGCAGAGCGAGAAATACGGGTGTAAGACGAGGGTTTTTACGGCTGTGTGGGGATATCCTTTGGGTGCTCTATCGGCGTGACGAGGCAATGCGGGGTGTTCTTTTGTCCACGTCAGGGAGCGGCTAGGTACTCAAGGAATTGGGGCTTGTCAACCTGATTTCGTGGCCGATTTCGTGGCCGCGTTCGTGGGGGAAGGCGGAGGACGAAAAAAACGGAGGCGGCCGGGTGGCCGCCTCCTTTCAGGCGTCGGGCAAGGCAACAGGCGCGGGGATCAGCCCTCGGCGTGGTCCTTGAGGTATTCGGCGAGTTGTCCGGCGAAGCCGGGATGGTTGATCCGGTTGTGGATGAGCTGATCCTCGATGGCCAGGCTCTTTTTTAGGGCCTCTTCATCGCTCTTGAGCAGCTTGCGCACCCCAATGAGGGTCGATACGGGTCTGGCGAGCTGGGCCCGGGCAAAGCGTATGGTCTCTTCCTCGAGCTTGTCCCGGGGAACCACCCGATCCACGATGCCCAGGTCCAGCGCCTCTTCGGCGGAGAAGCGGTTCCACAGAAGCACCTTTGAGGCCACCCGATACCCCACGAGCCGGGACAGGAAATAGGCCCCCCCGCCCTTGGTCACCAGACCCAACTCGGCGGAGGCGTTCTCGAACACCGCGTCGTCGGAGACGATGCGGTAGTCGCAGGCCAGCCCCATGTTCAGGTGGAAGGAGGAAATGCGCCCGCATTCGGCCCGGATGGTGATTTTTTCAAATCCCGTCAGGGCCACGGTGTAGGTGTTGACCAGGTTGAAGAGGCGTTCCAGGAAGTAGTGTTCGCGCGGGGCCTCCATGACCTGGCGGTAGAACTGGATGGTCTCCAGGCCGCCCGGCTTGTTCGGCGATCCGAGAAACACCACGGCCCGGATGCGCGGTTCGCGGGCCACGCCCTCCATGTAGTCGAAAAAGGCGTCGGTGACGGAAAGGTCGGTGGTGTGGCGGATGATGGCGTCCTTGTCGCGCACGACCAGGACGTCGTCCTCAAGACTGGCGGAAAAAAAGGCATTGTCGGTGTCAAAGCGGGAAGCGGCCACGGCATGCCCCCTTCGTGCGATGGTTGACGAACATTTCCGACACGTTGCCACCGGGGGCCGGGGGCGTCAATGCCCGGGCCGGGCCTGTCTTTGACAGGTCCGGGATCAGGTCTTGCGCAGCACGGTGAAAAAGATGGGCAGCCGCTGTGACCGGTCCGCCAAAAGACCGGTTCCCGACCAGATCCGCTCGGCCTGGGCCATGTCCATGGACTCCTGGACGGCGAATCCCGGGATGGCCGCCACGTCGGCGGCGTCGAGCAGGGTGTAGCCGTGGCTGGCCCAGCCGAAGCGGGCGGTCAGGTAGTTCTCCAGGCGGACGAACACGGGATAATCGGCGGCGTCGGTCGGCCAGCGCTCGAAGGCCACCAGGGAGTCGGCCGGGAGATGGGCCGCGAAGAGGGCGAAAAGCCTGTCCAGCACCGGACGGGCCAGATAATAGGTGATGCCCTCCATGATCACCATGGCCGGCGTCCCCTCCCGGCCGGCCCAGCCCGGCAGGGCCCGGCCCAGGGCCTCCACGTCGTCCGGCCGGGACAGGTCCGCGCCGAAAAAGGCCACCTCGCGGCGGGGCAGCACGTCCGCCTCCTCCCAGGCGGCCAGACGGCGGCGCTTGTAGTCCACGATGTGCGGGTAGTCGATCTCCACGAAGCGGGCCGGAGACTCCACCAGGTACGGATACATGGAGAATCCGGCGGCCACGTTGATGCAGGCGGGCCGCTCCCACCTGGCGGCAAAGGCCCGCAGGCGCTCCAGATAGAAGCGATTGCGCAGGGAGGAGGACATGTCGTCGTCCGGGTAGACATCCCGGGCCAGGTCCTCCCACAGGGCCGTGGCCTCGGGCGTGACCCACAGCCGGGCGTAGACGTCGAGGCTCACGTCCTCGCGCCTGGCCCGGGAAACGTTGATGACGAAGGCCGTTTTGGAAATGTCGTGCGCGGCGCGCATGGCTCCCCCCCCTTGCGTTCGGACGCCTATTTCTTCCGCTTCCAGATGCCCACGGCGGCCACGGTGTCCGCAGTAGTCACATGCCGGTAGATCATCTCGATGGTGTCTGGGTCGATGAGGGTGGCGTCGTAATAGCCGTCCGTGTCGGCGAAATAGATATGTTTGCCGTCATGGCCGATGACCGCGATAAACGCCTCCTTGTTCCGGGGAGAGGTGAATTCGCCGAAGAGCACGCGGCCGTTTTGTTCCTTGATGGTCAGTTCCCCCTTCAGGGTGGTCTGTTTTTTCTCCCAGTGGGTGGCCGGGCCAACGGTCTCACCCCTGACGATCACCCCGCCCTCGGATGTCGTGGTCCAGACGCCCGCCAGATTGGGCACGTCACCCGCCGCAAGTCCCGTGGTGGCCAAAAAGAGCAGACACAGCGTCGCTATGCAGGAAAGAAACCCCTTCATACTCGCCTCCTTTCAGGTTGTAATGCCCCCGGCGCAGGCCGCGCCGCGTCCCTCCCCCGCCGAGAGCACGCCCGCACAAGAGGCATGGTCCAGGGCAGGGAGGAATCCTCATTCCACGCACCATGACGGTCTTTTTTGTCCGTGGCAAGAGCGGATGGGCTGCGGCGTCAGGACCGACGCCGATGTGCGAACGGGTCCGGCGCGTTCAAGGACGGACGCGAGGCCCCGCATTGGGCCGGGATTGCCCGGAGACGGACGCTTTTCAAATCCGCCCGGCGCTGGTATGCGTGAGTTTGCCGGACTGTGGCGACATGTGTCCTTCCGGCTCCAAGGGAGTTTTTTTCATGAATATCCTCATCGCCAATTTGCTGTCGGGCGCGGCCAAGGCCAAGGGCACGGCGGTGGTCATCGACGTGTTCCGGGCCGCTTCCACGGCCTGCTACGCCGTGGCCGCGGGTGCTGCGCGCATCATCCCCACAGGCACCGTGGAGCAGGCCCTGGCGCTCAAGGCCGCCCACCCCGAGTTCGTGGTCATGGGCGAGCGCGGGTGCCTGAAACCCGACGGCTTCGATTTCGGCAATTCACCTACGGAAATCAAAGACGCTGATCTGTCCGGCAAGACCGTGGTCCACGCCACCAGCGCCGGAACCCGGGGCATCCTGGCGGCCATGGAATCGGCCCAGGATGTGCTGTTTATGTCCTTCGTCAATCTTTCCGCCACGGGTTCCTATCTGGTGGCCAGGATGCCCGAGGTGGTCACCCTGGCGGCCATGGGCCGGGCCGGAGAGACTCCGGCCCCGGAAGACAAGCTGTGCGCCATGTACCTCAAAAACGAACTGGAGGGCGTGCCCAACGTCATGGACGCCATCCGCAGCTTTGTGCGCAACACCCCGAGCGCCGAGATTTTTTTCGGAGCGTCGGCCATCGTGCCTGAAACCGATTTCGATCTCTGCCTGGACCTGGACGCCTTCGACTTCGTGTTGCGGGCTGGCCGCTCTCCGGAGGGATTCGTGGAGCTTCTGCCCTTGGGGCCCGGCCGGGGGCGGCTGACGCCGGATGCGACGTCCGGGGATGTCCGCGCCGTATGAGGGCAAAGCGGCGAGGACTGGGCTCGGGAGACGCCGTGGGCAAGAATGTGGGCTCTGTGGTGGACGGGGAGGCGAAAAACCTCTTTTTCGCCGTTCACCCGCTTTTGATCTTCCCGGAAACCCTGGGGACGTTCAAGGTCTACATCAAGCAGGCCGGGCGGTTCGTGCTGTACGCCGGCCAGGGCGAACTGTTCACCCCCCGCCACCGCACGAAACTCCATGACAGCGGCGTCACCGAGGTCTACATCCTGGCCCAGGAGCGCCAGAATTATCAGGACTACGTGGAGCGGCATCTGCCCCGGATCCTGGCCGACGAGGAGGTGCCGGTGCGGGAGCGGTCCCGGGTGCTGCATTCGGCGGCCACGGGCATCGTTCAGGATGTCTTCGACAACAAGCTGCCCACGGGCATGACCAAACGGGAATATTCCCGCATCCTGAGTTTCGTGGACAAGTCCGTGCAGTTTTTGTCCAGGGACGAGGCTCTCAAGCAGATCGCCGCCCTGGCCTCCCACGACTATTCCGTCTATTCCCACAGCGTGCAGGTCTTCGTCTACGCCACGGCCATCCTGCAGGCCATGCATGTGGAGGAGGAGCTTGTGGTGGCCACGGGGGTCGGCGCCCTGCTCCACGACCTGGGGAAGATGGCCGTGGACAAGGCCATCCTGCACAAGCCCGGGCCCCTCACCCAGGAGGAGCGCCGGGTGGTGGAGACCCATCCGGTCAAGGGCGTGGCCTGCTGCATGGGCATGCCGCTTTCCCCGGAGGTCACGGCCTGCATCCTTTTGCATCATGAACGCATAAACGGCTCGGGCTATCCCGGCGGCATCACGGGCGAGGCCATCCCCCTGCATGTGCGGGTTCTGTCCGCCGCCGACGTCTACGACGCCATGACCACCAAGCGTCCCTACGCCGAGGCCTCTTCGCCCTTCGAGGCCCTGCGGGTCATGCGCGACGACATGCCCGGGGCCTTCGACGTGGAGGTCTTCAAGACCCTGGTCATGGTGCTCAGCGGGGCACACATCGTCTGAACCGGGAGGTCGCCCCATGCTGCACGGATCGGCGAGCTTTTCGAAGGCCGTGGCCCTCAAGGTGGCCTGTCCCCGCTGCGGCGGGGAGCTTCAGGCCGAACGGGACTGACGACGGGCCTTCCTTCGCTGCAAGTTTTGCAGCGCCCAGTTTCATCCGGCCCAGTTTCTGGACCAGATGGACGATGATTTCGACGACGCGTTTGCCGGGATGCCGCTGGACAGGCTGTAGGGCAGGCAGATGAAGGCCCGTGCGCGGCCCATACGGGCCGACGGCGAGGTCCGTGTCGCGGCGCAGATGGCGGCCCGGTTCGGCGGGCGGCGACGGACGGCTGGAAGCGGAAAGCGTGTCGCCGGGGGTCAGGAGGCGGCCGGGAGCATGCCGAGCTTGCGCAACTCCCGCAGCAGGGCGTCGGCCCGCAGGGGCTTGGGGATGTAGGCGTCGGCCATGCCGTCGAAAAAGGATTCGCTGACGTTTTTGGTGTCCGTACACACGGAGATCATCACCAGCTTGAAGCGCCCGGACTCGGACACCCCCCGCTGTTCCTCCATGTGGCGCAACTGCCGCACCACCCGGTTGCCGTCCATATCCGGCATGAGGATATCCATGAAGACCACGGTGAACGGGTCGCTCTCGGCCATGGCCTGATCAAAGGCCGAGACGGCCTCGGCGCCGTTTCGCGCAGGCACGCACGAGGCGTAGGGCGAAAGGCATTCGCCCAGAAAAAGCAGGATGCTGTCGTCGTCGTCCACAAAAAGGAACTTCATACAGAAAACTTCCCCGGGCTTGATGTACCCTTTCCCCTGGGACATGGCAACCGTGAGCCTTTGAGCCGGGGCCGTCAGTTCGTTCGGGCGTCCTCAGGCCGATGGGGGGCAGCCATGTTTTGCGCCCTGGATGCGGATGTCTTCCTCCAGATGGTCCAGAAACGCGCCGATGGATGCAGTGTCCCCGGCCAGGGCCGCTTTTTCGATGTCCACGCCGATGGCGGCCATGCCGCCCATGCCGTAGGTCAGGGCCGCACCGCGCAGTCCGTGGCCCATGATGCGCAGGGTGGTGGTGTCGCCCGCGGCCAGGGCCTGGCGCATTTTTTTCAGGTTGCAGGACTGGATATTGAAAAAGGCGGGTAAAAGTCGCAGCACCTCGGGGGGCGGCGCGCTGTCCCCGGCGGGTATCTCCACAAAGGGCGGCTTGACCTTGAGGGCCTGGGCGATGGCTGCGAACAGGCGGGATTTCCGCACGGGTTTGACCAGAAAGTCCGTACATCCCGCCTCGGTCATCAGCCGTCGTATTTCCGGGAGTTCATGGGCGGTCAGGGCGATGACCGGGATGGGGGCGACCTTGGCCCGGGCCTCGGCCAGCCGCAGGTTCCGGGTGGCCTCGAAGCCGTCCATGACCGGCATGTCGATATCCATGAGCGCCAGGGCATGCACGCCGGGACGGAACAGGGCCACGGCCTCGGCCCCGTCGACGGCCATGTCAGCCAGATAGGGGGAGCCCTCCAGGTACAGGGCGATAATGTTGCGGTTGGCCGGGTTGTCTTCGGCCACCAGCACCCGGCACAGGGGCAGGCGGGCAGGTTCATCCCGGGGCGGCGACTCCCCGGCGGCGGACGCCTGGGCGGTCGGCGTCTGGGCCGCAAGCTCCACGGGCGCCCGGAAGGTGAACAGGCTGCCAAGGCCCGGCCGGCTTTCCACCTCAAGGCTTCCGCCCAGGAGTTCGGCCAGTCGCGCCGCCACGGCCAGGCCCAGCCCGGCCCCGTGGCTGGTTCCTCCGGTCTGTCGGGAGGTGGCGAAGGGCTCAAAAATTCTGCGCTGATCCTGGGGGTCGATGCCCTCTCCGGTGTCGCGCACCCGAAAGACCAGGCAGGGCGGGTCGGACGGCCCCTCACGCAGGCTGGCCATGAGCTCCACCTCTCCCCGCTGCGTGAACCGCACGGCGTTGTCCGCCAGCTTGCGCACCACCCGGCCCATGGCCAGGGCATCGCCGTAGGCCGTTTTCGGCAGTCCCGGCCCGGTCCTGACCACCAGCCGCAGCCCTTTGTCCCGGGCCCGGGGCAGGATATCGTCGGCGATCTCGCCGATCAGGGCCCCGGGATCGAAGGCCCCCCGGCAAAGCTCCATCTCGCCGGAATCCATCCGGGAAATGTCCAGAACCTGGCTTATCAGCCGTGCCAGGGCATCGCCCGACTCGGTGATGGCCGCCACGCATTTTCGTTGATCCGGGGGCAGGGTGGCCTCGGCAAGCACCTCGCACATGCCGATGATGTTGTTTAGGGGGGTGCGCAACTCGTGCCCCACCCGGGCCAGGAGCCGGGTTTTGGCCCGCGAGGCCTCGTCCGCGTTTTCCAGGTCGCGGCGCAGCCGTTGCTCCACGCTTTTGCGTTCGGTGACGTCCGTGACCATGCCGTCCAGGGCCACAACCTTTCCGGATTCGTCGCGCACGGGAATGTTGCGCTGGAAAAGCCAGCGTGGTCGGCCGTCAGCATGCATGATCCGGAATTCGTAGGTGGGGGCGATGTCGCCCTGCAGGAATTTTCCCCACTCCCGTTCGAGATAGTCCCGGCTTTCGGGGTGGATGATGCGGAAAAGAAGCAGCGGGTCGGCGCACAGATCGGCCGGGGAGTAGCCGGTGATGGCGGTGATGGCGCTATTGACGTATTCGTAGGTGTTGTCCGCGAACCGGTAACGGAAAATCATGTCGCTGGCGTTGTCGGCCAGGATGCGGAAACGGGCGTTGGCTGAGGTCAGGGCGCGTTCCGCCCTGGCGCGCAGGGCGATTTCCAGGGTCAGGCGCAACTGGGCGGCCTGGATGGGCTTGGTGACGAATCCCCGGGGGGAGGCGGCCATGATGCGTCCGAGGATGTCCTCCTCGGTGTGGGCGGTCATGTACACCACGGGGATGTCCAGGGTGGAGCGGATATGCTCCCCGGCGGCCAGCCCGTCCATGTCCCCGGGCATGCGCACGTCCATGAGCACCAGGTCGGGCCGCAGGCTTTGGGCCAGCCGTACGGCCTCGGCTCCGTTGCGAACCGTGGCCGCCACATGGTGGCCCATGGTCGGCAGGAGTCTTTCCAGCCAGGCGCAGGTGAGGGCCGAATCGTCGGCCACCAGGATGTTCGTCATGTCCGGCTCCATGGGGCTCGTCCGTGACCCAGGCCATCCGGACGACCGCCCCGGGGAGGGCCGCATGACGGGAGCCGGGCGCCCCCCTCCCCGGTCCCGGGACCGGCCACGCTCATTCGGACAGAAGCAGGCTGATCGCAGGGACCGCCCACGGAGAGACCGCCTTGCGAAAGTCCAAGGCCGCAGCCGAGCCCAGGTCGGACACGCCGTTTCGCAGGGCCGGATGCAGGACGGAAGCTGTGGCGACGCCGATGGTCTTGTCCCGCATGGTCACCCGCGAGGTCAGCGCGTTGCCGGTTCCGTAGTACAGTGTGAAATGCCCGTCGGGGTACAGCCTGAGGCCGACGTTCACCGGCCGCTGATCCACATAGGTCTCGGCCTGCCAGACGAAGGTCACATGTTGCGGCGTGTCCGTGACGTAGATGTCGAATCCGGCGCCTGCGGTGGTCAGGTTGTCCCAGTGGGGGGAGATGGCCAGGGAGGCGGTCAGCCCGGCGATGGTGTTCACCCCGCTTGTCGAGGGGTTGGTGAAGTAGAGCAGGCCGTTTGAGGACACGGAGACGGTTGAATAGTTCGTCCCGGCCAGGGGAAAGGCGAAGGGCAGGACATGGCTCCAGGTGGCGTCGTCGGCGTGCCAGCCCATAGCCGCGGACGGGTCCGGGGTGGGGAAGGCCTCGTCGGTCTCAAACTGGGAGAATCCTGCCAGGACGGGCGGCCGGGCTGCGGCGTCGATGCCGCCCAGGGACAGGGTGCGCCCCAGATCCCAGGGATCGCTTCTGTAGGCGGGGTGTTCGCCCTCGTTGTCCCCGCCGCCGTCCAGAAGCTCGGATTGGTGGGAGTCCCGGGCCAGGGCGTAGAGGTAGGCCTCCTCCATGCTCACGATGCCATCGCCGTTGGTGTCGCCCTTGGAGGCGTCGGACAGGGCCGTGGTCACGTAGTAGCTGAACTCGTCGTAGGTGTAGTCCGGCCCCATGGCGTAGGACAGCTCCCACCAGCGCGAGGCCGACATGACCACCCGGTTCGTGCCCGCCAGCTTCTCCACCATGCCGCCGGAAAAGCACTGCTCGAAGATGCCGAGCACGGCCCTGGGGTTGGCGACCTTGTTCACCTCGGCGGCCAGTTCGTCGCCGGTGATGATCTCGCCCCACAGGTAGAGCACCACGTTTGGCGTGTTGTAGGGGGCGGCGTTTCCTGACTGGGCCCCGCCGTGGTCGGTGGTGAAGATGTAGAGGATGTCGTTAGCGCCCAGGGTCGCGCCCAGTTGGTTGAAAACCGTGGCGATGTTGGCCCTGGTGGCGCTGTAGTTGATGTCGGGCACGGAGTCGCCGTCGAAATCCAGGGGGGAGCTGACGCCGTCGGAGCGGTCCACGGCAGGGTCCGTGCCGTCGGCGTAGAGCACCGTGATATGATTGCTTAAAAAGCCGTGCTGCTTGAGGGTGTTGTAGAAAAAGGCGCAGTCGTTCCAGTAGCGGACGTGATTGTTGTACTGGTCCCAGCCGCCGGAGATGATGACCGCGTAGCGGTTGGCGGCCGGGGTGGACTGGCGCGCGGCGCCCGTGACGGCCGTGAGGGCGGAGGCTTTGGCCGCAGGCGTGGAGAGCCCGGCTTCGGGCTGCGGCCAGGTGGTCAGCTCCGTGAAGGCGGCCATGTCGTTTGGCGGCGTCTTGGTCTTTTGCACGGTCAGCGTGCCGTCCTGGCCCACCAGCACGTAGCGGCAGGCGTGGGTCCAGTTGGCTTTCGGCGCGTCGTCCACAAAAAAGAGCCAGCCCGGGCCGCCGGAGACGGTGATCGTGTCCTGCCATGTCGCCACGGTGGCGGACGTCCCCTCGACCCTGGCCGCGGCCGCGTAGATGCGGCGGCCCTGTGCGCTGTGGCCGAGCAGATCGGCCAGAAGCACGGCGTAGGCCTCGTCCTGGCCGGCCACGGCCGTGGCCCGCCGCGCGGCTGCCTGGCGCGGGGCGGCGGACAGGCCGTCCGGCGCGGCCGTGGCCTGGGCCACGTCCACCGTGGCGTCCTGGCCTACGAAGGCCACCGCATACAGCGGATTTTTTCCGATATGAAGGCGCACGGCGAACAGCCAGCCCGGGCCGTGCCCCAGGCGCAGGCTCTGCCCCCCGGCCGTCACGTCAATGGGGCCGGTCATCCCGACGGGATTCCCCAAGACCTCCCCAACGTCGGCCCGGTCACCGATGACCTGGGCCTCCAGCCGGTCCCTGGCCTGGGAATAGGAGGCGATTTCAGCGGAAAAGGCCCAGGTTGGACAGGCGAGAAAAACGAAAAGCATGGCCAGGGTGAGAAAATGCCGCCGCTGTCTCATATTCGCTCCCTTTCGATGCGTTGTTCTGCGCCGCCCGGGCAGGATGCGCCGTGCAGATCCCTGGGGACCATTTCCGGGAAAGGGTGGAACTTCCGGAGACGTTCGGTTGCGGGCCGACTGCGGGGCGCGCCTGCACATGGTCCATGGATACCGTGAGTCACATACACCGGCATCGTTTTCCGGGCAATGCGCCGCTGCAAGGGATAAGGCATGTCATCGTGTGGCCTTTGCAAAAAATATTTTATGTTTTTTGTGATTAAAAAACATAAATTCAAGGTGTTGCGGTGTGCTTAGCCATGACGGCAATTCCCGAACGCAACACGAGCGCGGCGTCGGCCGCGCAATCCAGGCTCTTATGATGGCGTCATTCCCCCGCCGTGTCCGCATGTCCCGTTTCCTCCGGGAGAATCGCCTCCAGCCAATGGCCGACGGTGACGGACGGGGGGGCGGTGGCGGCCAGCTGCGTGGCGCACCCGGCGCACGAGGTCAGGACATGGGCCTTTTGCGGCGGATCATGGGCCTGCCAGCAGGCGGCGGCGGTTGCGGCCGAAAGGTCCGGGGCGGTGATCTGCATCAGGCCGCCGAATCCGCAGCAGGGCGTGGGGCCGTGCGGAAACGGTCGGCCAACGGCCCGGGAGAGCAGGGCGGCGTCGGGGTCGCCCGGCGGCGCGTGGCAGGGTTGGTGGTATTGGATGGCCTGGGGGGCCTTGGCGGCGACGGTGAAAGCGGTATCCCCCAGGAGCGTGGAGAGGGGGATGACGGACTGCCGCCAGGTGTCGGCCTCGCCGGGGAGGAAAAGGGATTCGGGGTAGGCGGCGAGGCCGTGGTGGCAGGAGGCGCAAAAAACGGCCAGGACGGGGCGTCCGGCCTCCCGCCAGATTCGGATGTTCGTCCGGCGGGCGGCGTCCTGGGCGGCCGGGAGCCCGGCGTGCCCCAGGGGCGCGCCGCAGCAGGCGAATTCCGGGGTCTTTGCCAGAAGGGCCCCGGTTCCGAGCAGGAGGCGGCGGGCGGCGCGTGTCCAGTCGGTACGGGCGAAGGCGGCCACACAGCCGGGAAAAATGGCGACGCGGCGTCCGGCGAGGGCGGTGTCGAAGCGCGCGGGCGCAAGCCAGGGGGGGATGGCCCGGGTCTGATCCAGGCCGGACAGGGCGGCGGCCAGACGCGGCATCGGGCCGATGCGGGGGGCCAGGCGGCACAGGGCGGCGGCCATGGGCCACATGATCCCGGCCCGGGTGATCCACTGCCCCCACAAAAATTCCGGCCAGCCGGGATGGGCGGCGCGCAACGCGCCCACGGCGTCCGGGGCGCACAGCCCCAGAGGACAGGCCGCCTGGCACCGGCCGCAGGACAGACAAAGTCCGGCCAGCTCCGAGGCGGCCGTGCGGCCAAGGGTCGGATCATCAAGGGCCAGGCGTCCAAGGAGCAGGAATTTGGCCCGGGGAGAGAGTTCCTCCCTCCCCGTGGCCGCGAACAGGGGACAAACCACCACGCAGCGGCCGCACAGGATGCAGTCGCCAGGGGGATGGAAAGCTGGGGATTGTTCGTCTGTCGCGTTGGACATGGTCATGCCGGGGCCGTCGCCGCCTGGAGGGAGGCGCAACCCTCTGCCTGTGTCAGGGCTTCTCGGGCCACTCGATCCCGAGCTCCACCGCGGCCACCGCCGCCACGTCGGCCGCCTCGCGTATCTGGAGTTTGGCCCGGCGACGTACGGCCTTGATGGCCGCGCCGTAGGCCATCCAGGCCGCCCGGTCGGTCAGGACCGCAACGGCCACGTCGCGCAGGCCCACCTCGCCAATCGTCGCCAGAAGGGCTTCCTGCTCGGCCGCCAGAAACGGATAGGCCGCCGGGTCCAGAGGGTCGGGCGCGGCCACGGCCCGGGCCGCCTCTTCGGCGGTGTGCTGGTATTCCATGGCCTGGCCCTGCCCCGGCGTCAGGACCATGAGCCGCCGCCGCTCGGCCTCGGCGTCAATGGCTGCACAGGCTGCGGCCTTGGCCGTTTCCAGACTTTCGGATGCGCCACCAGCCGGGGCGGGGGCATTTTCCGGCCGCGAGACGATCTTCGTCCCGTTCGGGAATTTCGTTCCCAGGACGGCCACGGTCAGGGTTTCGCCCACGCAGCGAAGAGCCACGGTCACCCCTGTCCCGCCGGAAATCGGAATCTCCATCAACGCGTGGTCGTGGCTGGCCGTGACCAGTTCCCCGTCCACAGCCAGGCCCAGGGGCAAAAGATCCGCCAGCAGGGCCTCGCGCGTCGGCGCATGCAGATACAGATCGATCATGGTTGCTCCTTATAGGGTCATGGCCTGCAGTTGCGCGGTGGTCAGGGCTCGGGGGAAATAGGCAAAATGGCGTATAACGCCGAACATCGGCTGCACATTACTAAGACCCTGCCCTAATCGTATTGTTACGAGCGACGACGGCATTGCTCCGGATGTATCCGAAACAGCTGGGCCGCCATTTACAACGAGTTGATAGTTATTGTTTCGGAAGGAGAATGCCACCTTATACACAGTATTCGCAACAACCGTTGATGATGCCTCTGTATAGACAACAGTTGTCCCGCCGGAGGCTACCGCCATTGTAATTTTGTTGCTTGCTGAAACAAATAACGATAAAACGTTTGAACTTGAATTGTTATCTATATAAAAAATCCGTTGTTGAACAGACACCCCAGCAACACGAAACTCACAATAAATCGTCCCCTCGGCCGTGTTGAAATCGATCCCGGACAGCGCCACGGTCGCCACGTCCGCCGTCCGGGCCACGGCCGATCCCTCGCCCAGGATCGGCGAGGTGGCGAACGCCCCGGCCTCCACCTGCAGATGCTGGACCGTGCCTGAAGGTGTGAGCGTCAGCGTTCCGGCCGTGGGCGTGAAGGTGTAGGACACCCGCGCCGGGAGCGCACCCGTGCCATTGATCGTGGCCGCGTGCGCCCCGGACAGGGTCATGGATCCCGTTCCGAAAAACGAAAGCGTGTACGCCACGGCCGAGACCGAGACGTTTTCCGGGGCCGTGGGCGCGGCGGCGATGGTGTTTAAGCGCGTGGCCGCGCCTTCGATGCGCAGGCCGAGCAGATTGCCGGACGCGTCGTAATCGAAGCGCGGCACACCCACGGCGGCCTCGCGCAGGCTCCCGGCCGCGCCCAGACGCCAGGCCGACGACGCCCGGGAAAACGTCGTTGTTCCCGGCAGGTCCAGCTTTGGCGCAAACAGGTTGTAGGCGGGCGGAATCACACCCGGGAATTCGCCCATGGCGTCGCGCATCCAGGACGTAAATTGCTGCCGGGCCACAGCCACGGGCACAACCCGGGCCGCATCCGTCCCGGCCACGCCCTCGGCGTTCGTGGCCAGTTCCGCCACGCCCGGGGCCTCGGTGCTGGCCGCCGCCAGGGGGTCGCGACCTCCGGCTGCGTGCTGGGCCGCGTGGTTGCACAGGGAATCCGGCACATCGTTGCCGTGCCGCACCCCGGTCAGGTTGGCGGTGAGCGTCCCGGCATCCAGGGTCAGGGACACCGTTGTCGCGCCGCCCGAGGCCGAAACCCCGACCACCGTGCCGTACCGCAGGCCGTCTGCGCCGCAGTCGGCCAGAACCCGCGCGCCTGGGGCGAACTCCGCCGTCAGGTCGCCCGGGACGGAAAACGCGGTGCTGGAAAGATATGTCGCCGCAATGGCCATGTCGTATCTCCTTAGGCGAATGCCCTGTGTACCAGAAGTTCGGCCGTGGCTCCGCGTCCGCAATAGTCGCCTTGGGAGTAGGCGGCCTGCAGGCAATGCACCCCCGGCATGGACAGATCCCCCTGCCGGGTCACGTAGCGCAGCCGCGTTCCTTCCGCCTCGGCCGGCCATGTCCTGGATGTGCCGTCGGGACGGCGCACGACGATGGCCGGATTTTCGGCCTGGGACAGATCCCGGCCGCATTCCAGAACCACCGCCGTGCCCACGTCGCCCACATAGAGTTTTTCCGTCATATCGTTGTGCTCCCGGAAAATGTCGTCACGTTGTCGCGTCCGGCCGCCCCAGGGACGACCGGACAGGGATATGGACCGCCGCCGGGGATGTCCGGGAAACGGACAAGGCTGGAACGGAAAATCCCGCATCCCAGTCGCGCCACCCATTATAGCGGTTTGCGGGGTAATGGGCCATCAGGATCATGCGCCCCCCCCCGGCGGTTTGGACCAGGGCGTCCATGGCCACCTGCACGGGGCCGGGCCGCAGAGAAAGCGGCGGGGCCCCGGGCGTGGCCACGGGACCGGCTCCGACCTGCACCCCGCCGGGGATCATGAGCATGGCGGCGGGGCCGACCGGGACGCCCAGGCCCCCGGTGGCCGCTGCCGGGTTCGCCGCCGCGCCAAGGGGCAGCCGCGCCGCCTGGACTGTCGCGTCGAGCCCTGCTGGCTGCCAGGCCCCTGGCCAGTCCAGCCAGGCCGATGACGTGTGTTCCCATGCCTGCATGTGGACCTCAGTTCAAGGAAAGAATGCCGTTTTCGTTAAAACGGACGGTGAACGTCCCGGCGCTGACCGATTTGAGCGCGGTAAAATCCAACAGGCACACCAGGGGATCGACCACGCCCGCCACGGTCTTGGCCGCGTGGATGACGGCGTAACGGGCGCTGAAGGTGGCGTCGGTCCACTGGGGGTCGTCGGCGTCGAAACGCACGCTCTCCCCGTCCTGGACCCAGACGGTGTTGGCCAGTTCCCGGCCTCCGGCGCTGTAGCCGTCGCCGTCAGGGGTCTCGTGGCCGACCACGTCGGCCAGCACGGCCTGGCCTGCGTCCGGGACGTAGCCCTCGCCAAGCAGCACGATGCGGAAGGTGTCGTCGTCCATGTCCACCAGCCCGCTGCCCAAATGCCGCTTGAACGTGTTGTAGACAAGATCGGCCATCGGTTCCTCCTGCGTGTTTCAGATGAGGTTGACGCCCGGGGGGGCATTGCCTGCCAGGGGCCGCCGCAGGCGTTCGTCTTGATGCTGCGGGCGGCATGCCTGCTTGTTGTGCGTTGACGTTGGACAGGCCCCGCGCCGGGCGCGGCCGGGGCGTTAGTTCCGGTAGTTGTAGTTGTGGCTGATGCTTTCCCGGTAGCCCGTGGAGCGGCTGGAGGTTTCGGACGTGGACCGTTGGGTGGATTCCGTGGTCGAGGTGTTTTGCCGTTCGCCCTTGGACTCGCTGTAGCCGACCATGGCCGAGGCGTTGACCGAGCTTAAGGCGCTGGCCGCCATTTGGGCCGAGACCTGGGCCCCGGAGCGGATCTTTTCCACCTCCAGGCGCATCTCCCCCAGGGCGGATTGCAACAGCATGTCCGCCTCCTTGAGGGAGACCTCGGCGGTCTTCATGTAGAGATCCGCCTGGGAGGCGTATTTCCTGGCCACGGAATCGGTCTCCAGGCCCTTGGCCCGCACCAGGGCTTCATAGGCCCGCATGGTTCCCTCGCCGCTGCGCAACAGGACATCGGCCTCGGCCGTGGCGGCCCGGACCCGGGCCTCGTATCCGGACACGTCGGCCTGGTATTTCTCCACGCGGGCCTTGGCGTTTTCCACGGCCGCCGTCAGCCTGGCCTGGCCCTGGTCCTTGAGGGCCGCGACCCGGGCGGTCCAGGCCGCCACCTGTTCTCCGTAGATCTCGGCCTTGGCCTTTTCCCCTGCGATCAGGGCGGCATGGGCGTTTAAGCGGGCGGTCTGGGCGTTGATCCCGGCCACATAGGCGGCCACGGCCGATTCGTGGGTCATGAGGCGTTGCCGCTCCACCTCGGCCTTGGCCGACACCCCCTGCATGCGGGCCTTGTAGGTTTCCACCAGCGCCGTGACTCCCTCCACCTGGATCTTGTAGACCTGGGCGGCCAGGTTTTGGATGTCGGCTGTGATCCTGGCCCCGTCCATGCGGGCCTTGTACTGCTCCAGTTCCGCCAGGCTGGCCCGGATGCGCGACTCAAACACCGCCGCATCGGCCTGGTAGCGGGCCAGTTGGGCGTTATGGATGTTGATCTCGGCGTTTAAGGCCTCGTAGCCGAACCTGGCCAGGGCCGAGGCCCGCTCGAAGGCCCGGGCGGCCACGGCGTTGAAAAGCTCGATGTTCTGGGCCTCTAGGGCCACGGCCGTGTCCACGGCGAACCGGCCGTGGTCCCTGGCCAGCTCGGCCTGCTTGCAGGCGATGTCCCGGTCGAGGTCGGCCAGTTTTTCGGCATGGTCGGCCTGAACCTGGCGGATCAGGGCCAGCATGGGGCCGCCGGGGGACATGCAACCGGCGGCGGCGAACCGGTCCTCAATCTCCCGCACCCGGTCCTGAAGCTCCCGGGTCAGGCGCGACCGGCCGCGTTCCCACAGGGCCTCCTCCACCTCCGGGCCAAGCCCGGTCCCGCCCGCCTCCAACTCGCCCAGGATTTTTTGGGTCACGGCCTGGCGCAAGGGGGAGTCGTAGGCGGCCTCGCTGTGCACGAACAGGTTGCCCGGGGCCGTCAACTGGGGCGCGGGCGGCCGCTGGCCCTCGAAATTCGGGGTGATGGGGGCGGGCATGGCCGGAATGGCCACCGGATCGAAGACCGGCGGGTCCGGCAGGGTGAATTCCGGGTCGGGCGGCAGGGCGATGTCGCCTGGGGTCGGCGGGCCGTCCGGGGCCTCGGGCCAGACGAGTTCCGGGGCCTCCGGCAGGAGGAGGTCCGGGGGAACCACGGTAAATTCCGGAATGGGAATCTCCTCGAACACGATGTCCGCCAGGCTTGGGGCCTGGGGCTCCTGAACCTGGCGCACGGCGACCTCGGGAAAGTCCGGCGGGGCGGGGATGTCCGGGAATTCCGGAACCTCGGGCTCCTTTGCGATGCGGGCATGGGGATAGTCCAGGCGTCCCAACTGCCCCAGTTGTCCCAGGAACTCCTCGGCCGTGCGCCAGGCGTCGCTGGCGTAGTTCTGGGCGGTCTGGAACTTGTTGTCCACGAGGTTCGCCGCGCCGTTGAACGTGATCATTGTGCATGCCTCCCGATGACGATGGGTGTCAGTCCCAGGGCCGCAAGCGGGCCCGCCTCGAACTCGTCGGCCACGAATTCGCCGTAAAACGCCTCGTAATGCAGGAGCCGGGCCTGGTCGGCGTCCAGGGCGTGGTGGAAGAACCGGACCAGGGCCACATGCATGGCCGCGTTCATGCGAAAGCCGCTGATCCGTTCCCCGGTGCGGTCGCTGATGAAAAAGCCGCTGTTGACCCCGGAGGCGGCGTATCCCTGGTCCATGGCCATGACGCCGACAGGCTGGGCGGTCTCATATGCGGCCCATTGGCGCGGTTCCTGCCCCTGGGCCGCCAGGTACAGGACGGTGGCGCCATCCCCGGCGTAGCTAAGGACGGCATGGCGCCACACCCCCAGGCCCAGGGAGGGGGTGAGGATGGGCGCGAACCCGTACTGGGTGGAGAAATCAAAGATGCGCCCGGCCAGCAGGCGGTCTCCGTCGGCCACGAAAAGTCCTGCCGCGCGCATGCCCGCCACGAACCCATGGGGATGCGGATAGGCCTTTTCCCTGGCGTCCCGGTAGGGGCTGGCCGCCGCGCCGTCCGGGGCCAGAAGGGGGGCGTCCGGGCAGGCCTGGGAAACCCGCTTGATGCCGGTCAGGGTTTCCGTGCGCCGGGAGAAATCCTCGTTCCAGGGGGCCCAGGGATAGGTGATCTCCTCGGACCAGCCGGGATGGAAGTCCGGTTCGCAAAACCCCACCACCGGCGACAGGCTGCCCGGGCAGGTCCAGGTGAAGGTCTCTCCGTCCAGGCTTTGCAGCACATAGGGGCGGATGGGGGAAAAGCCCCCCCGGTCGTCGAAGGTGTAGTCGTAGTTCAGACGGCTTGTGAGCCGAAACAGGCAGCTCACGGAAAACGCCCCGGACGTTGGGATGTGCCCGGGTCCGTAGAGAAGCCCCGAGCCTTCGTCGCCGGGCAGGGAAAAGGCGTTGAAGCTCCGCTCCCACCCGGCCAGGGGGGCAACGCCCGGATCCGGCAGGCCCGTCTGGTCAAAGGGCAGCATGGCGACGCGGTTTCCCGTTCCCAGAACCCATTCGGCCAAAATTCCATCAGGAATGGCGTTTTGCAACCCCGACACGCCGTCGTAGCGGGCCAGGCAGCCGGGGATGACGTAGAAATGGCCGTCCGGGGCAGGCTGCGGCCGCGTCCCGGTGCTCACGGCTGCAAAACGCCGGTCGCGAACCGGAGGGGCGTACAGATGCACCTGTTCCAGGCCGCCCAGGCGGCGGCAGGCGATGACCCGGCCGTCATCGAAGCGCACCGTGCGCGAAACCGCGTCCAGGTCGTTGACGTTTTGGCGGCGCATGACGGCAAGCTCCCGCCAGGCGGCAGGGCGCAGGGCGGCCGCCGCCTGGCGGTCGCCGAATTCGCGCACCGCCGGGGGGATCGACAGGTCGTTCACGGCCTACCTCCGATCCAGGCGGACATGTCCCAGGCCAAGTCCCTCAAGCGTAAAACCGCAGCCGTCCCGGTTTTCGACGCCAAGCGTCCACACCCGTCCCTCCCCGTCCCGGCCCACGGGGATGCGGGCCTCGCCGCCAGGCTTCGTCGATCCCAGGGAAATCCGCCGGGCCAAACCGCCGTCCACGCCCAGGAGGATGGTCGTGCCGTCCTGACACGTCCCACGCAGCCGGATGTCGCGCACCCGGGTCGCGGCCGTCTCGTCCAGGGCCACGGGCGGCAGGTCAAGCGCCGCCGCAATGGCCCGGCCGTCGTCCGTGTCGCCGCAAAGGCGGCACAGGCCCCGGCCATCCGCCGCCAGAACCGTCCCCCCCTCCCGGCACAGGGCATGAAAATCCCAGTCCGCATACTGGGTCACCGCCAAATCCTCTCCCACGCGAACGCCCATCCCGGCCATCACCACACCTCCCCGGGCCCATATTCCAAAACGACCCCGCCAAGCCCCCCGGCAAAGGCAACGCCCCGGCCATCCGCCGCCAGGGGCCCGAAGGCCGCCGCACACCCGCCCCGGGCCTCGAACCATCCCCCGGCCGCGATCCTCACGCCGGGGACCGCCGCAAGGCCGTCGCCAAGCGTCCCGGCCTCCCCGGCCGCCCGGACCAGGGCCACGGGCAGGGCGAGGCCTCCGCCTCCCGTCTCCCCGCCAAGCCCGCCCGCCTGGAGCCCCAGTCTGGCCAGGCGGCACCGGCCGCCGCACAGGGCGGCGGCCCAGGCCTCGCCCCGTCCCCGCAGGGCCGCCAGGGGGCATCTCCCCGTGGCCAGGGCCCCGCAGGCCGCCGTCGCGGCCATCCCATCCAGGGCGGCCAGTCCCAGGGCCCCGGCCAGCCCCGTGCCGCAAAGGGCCGCAAGCGTGGCCGCTCCCGCGCGCCATCCGGCCCGGACCTCCGCCGTCAGGCCGGGCAGATCCCCGTCGCCGCGCCCACCGGTCCTCCCCGTGCACGCCAGGGAGCCGGAAAGGCCCGTTGCCGATCCGAGCCGAAGGGCCCCCGTGGCGGCCTGGTTGGTGACCCCGGCGCAGACGGGCACGGGGAGCGCTGCCGCATCGGCCCGCACGGACGGAAAAAACTCCGCCAGGGACAGGCGGGAGGCATAAAACCGCTCACTGGTCAGGGCGTATTCCACGCTGTGGTAGTCCGGGCTTTGCTCCAGGGCGGGGAAGTCCTCCGGCCCGGCCAGGGGCGAGAGGGCCCCGGCGGTCCAGTCCAGGATGGTCCAGCGTTCGTCGGCGGCCCGCTTGTAGCAGAGCCAGGCGTGGCCCATGTTGTCCGAGCCCGCCCGGCCGAAGATGGTAGCCATCCGGAAGGAGGGCGTTCCACAGGCCAGGAGCAGCCCGTGCAGGAGGATGGCCCCGTCCTCGCAGTCCCCCTCCCCGCGAAACCAGGTCGCCACGCCGCAGCTCCACCTGTCGGCGAAGTCCAGGGACTCGGGGTCGCTGGCGTAGGAAAGCAGGTTGGAGACGGCGTAGAGCAGGGCGGCGGCCTTGTCGTCGGGCTCAGTGAGCCCCTGGGTCAGGGAGGCCGCCAGGGCCTTGAGGATGGCGCTCTTGGTGTTGAGAAGCCGCACCACGTCGGCCTGCGGGGTGCGTCGCACCACGGGGTTGTCCAGGCCGCAGCAATAGGCCTCCAGGTCCGGAAGCGGCGGCCGGATCTGGGCTTCGCCGTGGCGGTCCAGGCCCGAGGAGGACAGGAGGGTCCAGCCGCAGGGCAGTCCAAGCGTCCCTGTCGCGCCGGTTTCGCCGTGGGCCCCGGGCCGGGGCAGGGCCATGGCGGCCAGGCCGCCGGACCTGGCCAGGGCGAAAAGCGGCGGCAGGGCGCTGGCCGAGAGAACCAGGGTCCGGGCGGTCCCGGCGAGGGCGAGGCACGGCAGCCGGGTGTCTCCCGCCCCGGGGAACCACCAGGGGCCAAGGGCCTGGCACCGGGGCAGGGGCAGGGCCGCCTCGGCCGCCGCGCCCACCGTGGCCGCAGCCTCCGCCTCCAGGCCGGGAAAGACGATGCCGGTGCAGCCGCCCTCCCCGGGAACATATCCGCTTTCGTCCTTCTCGCCGGGGACCGGCCCGTCGCAAGGGGTTTCGCCGGGGGTGGTCACGCCGCAGGTTCCCGTGCCCCGGACGTTGAGAAACACGGCGCACAGGCCGTCGGCGCTGCGGTCGTCCTCCGGGGCGGCCTCGATGTCGAAGAGGTAGTCAAAAAGCTGGCTCATTGTTCACCTTCCCGGCCATCCCCGTCGCGTTTCCCGGGCGGCGTCCCGTCGGTCGGGACGACCCGGAACCGGGTTCGGGAAAAGGGGCTGTGGCCGTCTTCCCCGCTCATGGCCGCCTGCCGCACGGCCCGGGCCGCCTCACGCCGCATGGCGTCCCGGGGATCAGGAGTGTTGTCCATGGAAGATCAGCTCCGAGACGTTGTAGTTTCCAAACAGATCCGTAACCGCCGCCTCGATGCGCATGCGATAGGCCAGGAAAAAGGCGTCGTTTGGCACATCCATGAGGTCGGACAGGAAGATGCGGCCCAGCTCATAGTCTTCCATCCGTTCGTCGGGAAAGGGCGAGGCCGTGGCCACGCGCATGGCCCGGTAGTCCGTCACGGCGAGAAGCGGCGTCCACAGGGCTTCGTCGTTGGAGGCCTCCAGGACGAAGGTGCTGGGATAGGCGCACGGCCCCGTGGCATACGGGCACACGGACAGCTCGCGCACCCCGCAGGAGAACTGGAATCCCGTGACCCTTAAGGGGGAGGCGAAGCGCACGCCCACATACTGTGGCGTCGATCCCGGGGGTTGGGGGACCCAGCTGCCGTTTATCCCGTCCGTACCCGCGATGCAGAAGTCGTTGGCCAGGGGCCAATAGGTGCTGCACGAGGACATGATGAGCGTGCCCTCGACCAGGAGCAGCCCGTCGTCCTGGCGGGGCAGGTAGCCCCAGGCCTCGCCGAAGCGGTGGACGATCAGGTGGTCCTGGTACAGGGCCCGTTCCAGGGGGTCGGGCAGGGAGCGGGACACGGTTCCGTTGGTCAGGTGGTAGGCGATGCGGCTCATGACGTCCTCCCCAGGCGCAGATGGGCCGCGCCGCCAAGTTGCAGGACGCCGCTTAGCGCCGCATACCCGGCCGTTCCCACCCCGCCGTACCAGGTGACGGCGTAGGTGCTGGCCCTGGCCTCTTCGTCCACCCAGACCATGCCGGGCAGGGGCGGCGGCAGGCTCAGGTCGGTTTCGGCCACGATTCCCGTCTCCCACAGGTCGGTGATCTCGAACGTGCGGTCGAGTCCGAAGGCCTCGATGCGCACCCCCTTGACCACGGACAGGCTGTAGCGGGCGTCCGTGGGCGCGGCGAGGTGGAACGCGCCGTAGCCGGTGAAGGAAATTTTCAGGCTGAAATCGTCGTCGGCCCCGGTGTCGGAGAAGATCATCTCCTGGCGGGGCAGGGCCGAGCCCGGCAGGTAGTCGCCCTGGGCCACGCCGCACAGGGGGGTTCTGGAACAGGTCACCCGGCTGCCGAAGCTGTAGGGGCATCCGCGCAGCGCATCGAAGGCCGGGCCGCAGGTGACCCGGATGCGGCCGGGGAAGCCGTCGAATCGGGCGGGCAGGGACAGGGGATAGGCTTCGGGCATGTGGTCTCCGGTCCATGGGGTTGCGGGGGCGCGAATCATGCCGGTTTGCGCGGCATGGGGCCTGTGCCGTGGCCGTGGCCTGGCGGGCGTCTGGGACGACCGCCCCGGACGCCCGTCCGCCGCTCGTGTTCCGTTCGGCAATTTCCGTTATG
Source organism: Desulfolutivibrio sulfodismutans DSM 3696 (assembly GCF_013376455.1). GTDB lineage: Bacteria > Desulfobacterota > Desulfovibrionia > Desulfovibrionales > Desulfovibrionaceae > Desulfolutivibrio > Desulfolutivibrio sulfodismutans. The sequence goes on from NZ_CP045504.1 coordinate 3,132,985, forward strand.
GTTTTCCAGAAGACAACATGCTGAATTTGTTGTTTTTATTCACAAAACAACAAAATGTTTTTTGTGAACGCCACACTACGAAGCCGGGAAGGTGATGGTGAAGCTGTCGATGGTGGTGGTGGCCCCGGCGGTGATGGCCGTGCTGGACATGTTGAGCTGGGCTCCGCTGGTGGAGATGGACCCGTCGAAACGGGCCGTGTCCGTGGAGGCCCCGGTGCCCAGATCGTTGGCGTAGAAGCGGAACCAGCCTGCCGTGCCGCTGGTGGCCGCCACCCCGGACCAGACCTCGCCGGTGTTCTTGGACAGGATGCCGCCTGCGGCCGTGCCGAACTCCAGGCCGCTTGCCGCCTGTCCGGCGGTGAAGGTTCCCGATCCCAGGGTGATCTGGGCCAGGTGGGTAGCCCCTTCGGCGTCGTCGGCCGTGGTGGGCTGCACCCCGGGGAAGATGCGGATGACGCCGTCGGCCAGGGTTTCCTTGAAGCTGCCGGTGCTCAAGAGCTTGTTGCGCAGTCCGGTGGACAGTCGAAGAGCCATGCCAATCTCCTTTTCAAATGGGACGGCCCGGCCGGGGAACCATTCCCCCGCCGGGCCGCCGGTTGTTTCCATGCGGCCGCGCGCTCGGCGCGTCCGGCTATGGGCGCAGCACAAACAGCCAGGCCGCGTCGGAAGAGACCGCCGCGCCGCTTCCGGCCCCATCCAGGGGCAGCCGGACAAGCCGCGTCGCCTGGCCGCCCGAAAGGCCCAGACACAGCCCCCGGGCGTCGGCCCAGACGACGGCCTGGCCCGTGATGTCGCGCCCGGCCACCCGCGCCAGGTCGATACCCGGGCCGCGCAGGCAGGCGCCAGGGATCGGCGGGGCGTCCATGACCCGGCGGTAGGCGAACTGGGCCGGATCGTGCCCGGCCGCGAAATAGACCTCCTGGTCCGTGCCCACGAACAGGCCGTCGTCCACGGCCGCAAGCATCCGCACCCGGCCCCCGCGCCCGGGCAGAAAGTCGCCCGCCGGGTCCAACAGATGATAGGCCCCGGCCCCCAGGGTGAAGAGGACCATGTCGCCTGCGGCGATGAAGATGCGCCCGGCGTGGTGTTCCAGGAGATGCCCGGCCGGGGGGGCGACATATTCCCCCGGTCGGCCGGTGAGGACGGTTCCGTCGCTCCATATCCCGGCCACGCCGCCCGCGATCATCCCGTTTTCATGGCCGTTGGCGTAGTAGACCCGTCCGGCCACGGCCACGAAGGACAGGGCCGCCCCGGGCGTCAGCCCCGTGGCCAGGGTCTCGACAGCGACCCCTCCGGCAGCGTCCGAGTCAGGCGCAAGGCGCACCAGACGGTCGTCCACCCCGGCATAGGCCGCGCCCCGGCCGTCGGACCACAGGGAATGGAACGTCCCGTCGGACACGCGGCGAAAGCCCGCCCGCCGCCGGACGCCGCCCCCCGGCAGGACATCCACGTTCACGGCCCGGGAGACGTGGTAGCCCCCGGTCTTCGGGTCAAAGGCCAGCCGGGCGGCCGGACGGGTCGCGTCCAGGCCCCGGCACACGGCGAACCGGGTCACCCCGTCCGCCCCGCTCATAAAAAGGCCCCCGGGCGGCCGAACCCCAGCGCGTCTGGCACCGGGGCGTCCATGGCCTGGCGCGTCCCGGCGAACTCGGCCAGTCGGCCCATGGCCGCCTCGAAGCGGGCCTCGAAGCGTCCGGTCTGGGTCTTTTTGCCCTCGGCCCCTTCCTCCAACCCTTCGAAGAGATCCCGGCACACCCGGGCCACCAGAAGCTCCGGGGCCAGATGCGCGGGCAGCCCGTCCGGGCGGTCCGTGTCCGCCTCAAGGGGGGCGGGCAGGCGGAAATAGCGCACCAAAAGCACGACCGGCGCGTCGGAGACGGGCCGCACGAAGAGCCTGGAGCCGATGGCGGCTGCGGCCAGGGGCCAGGGCCTTCCCCCCGTGCGGACCTCCGGCCCGCCCCGGCGGGCCAGCTCCTCCAGGCCCGAGGCCAGGGAAAGCCGTCGCCGGGCGGTCAGGCACACGACCTCCGTCAGGTCGTGGTGATAGTCGGCGGGCAGATCCACGGCCGCCGCCCCCGGGTCGAGAACCACGGTGTTTTCGGTGAAAAGCCCCGGCAGGCAGACCCGCCCGGCCACGTCCAGAAGCACCCTGTTGAGCAGGCGCAGGATGCGGTCCTCGGTGACCGACGGGTCGCGCACCTCCCGGGCGATCTCCATGATCAGGGCGGCGGCCGTGTCCAGGTGCGGGCCGCGCAGGCCGGATGCGCCGGGGCGGGGCAGGGTGAGCCAGGCCTGGCTTGGCATAGGCGCTTCTCCATGTTGCAGGTGTCCCTGCGGCCTGTGCCCGGATGGCGCACGGCCGCAGGGGATATCGAATCGCGGCGGGGGCGCGTGCGGCGAGCGGCAGGCCGCCGCACGGCCGTCTTTTTCGCCGGGGAGGACAAAAGGCCTTCCCCCTCCCCGGCGCAGGAGTTCCTCCGTCCCCAGGCCCCCCTAGTCCATGGTCAGGCAGCAGGGCCGGTACTGTCCGGCCACGCCCGCCGTGGCCCAGGCCACGGCCACGACTGGCTTGTCCTGGGCCGCCGGGGAACCGGCCCCGGCCAGGGCCCCGGTCGTGGCGGCGGGAACCAGCATGGTTCCCGGGGCCGAGGCGTCGGCGGACAGGCACAGGGCCGGTCCCGAAGACTGGGACCAGAAGTGGTGCCCGCCCGGGACGTCGCAGGGGGCCACCCCGGCGGGCAGGTTTTCCTCCTGGTCCGACGGGGCCACGCCGCGCCAGGGCGAGGCCGTGAGGCTGACCTTGGTGGTGTCGTCCAGGGCGGCGCGCAGGGGCTCGGCCAGGGTCAGGACCATGCGTCCCGAGGCGGCGGCCGCCGAGTTGGACAGGATGCGGTACTGGTGCCCCTGCCCGGTGGCGGCCGTAACCTGGAGATAGCCGTCCTCGTAGTCGTTTTCGGCGGCCGGGGCCGCGCCCAGGGTCAGGCACAGCACCCGCTCGCCCACGGCGGCCGACGTGCCGTCCAGGTTCACGTGCTGGGGCACGGCGACCTTGGCCATGCAAAGTTTCCCGGCCGGGACGCCGCCTGCGGCGGCCAGGGCGTAGCGGAAGCCCCGGCCGTCGGCCAGGACGCGGCGCGCGCCGAGGATTTCCAGTTTGCGCGGGGACGTCTCCATGACGTCCTGGGAAAAGCACAGCTTCATGGGCTGGGCCATGGTGCGGACCTCCTTTTTCGTTGCCGCCTCACAATCCACGGGCTGGATGATGAGTTCGCGGCGTTGCACGGCTTCATGCCTCCCTCAAAAAGCGGCGGCATTTTCGGGGAAACGCGCCATCAGGACAGGTTGGCGTGGGCGGCGTGGGCCTTGCGGTTGGAGCACACCAGGTTGCCGTGCCACAGGATCTTCATGGTCTTTCCGGCCGGGCCGTCGAGTTCGGTCCACGGCCTGCGGGCGAAGAAGCCGTTTTGGTGGATGGCGAAGCCCAGGTGGTTGGTGTTGACGGCGAAGGCGTGCCCGGCCGGGCAGAAGTCGTCGGCAGCCAGGATCATGCCCTCGAAGACCAGGTGGGTGAATCCGGCCCGGGCGGCCTCGTCGTCGGAGACGAACCGCTGCTGCACCTGGAGGATGCGCGAGATCTTGTTGTAGAGGGCCTCGGTGGTCACGGCCACGTTGGGCTTGCCGTCGCGGCCGTCGGTGATCTTGGCCGCCGAACGCATGTTTTGCAGCACGTCGAGGCCCATGGATGCGGCGTCGTCGAGGGTCACGGCCCGCCAGGGCTTGGAGCCGTCGGCGGCCACCAACTGGTTCTCGGCGATGCCGCCGTAGGGCGCGTCGGGGTCGCCGCCGGTCAGGGAGCGCAGGCCCGTCAGGGTGGGGGCCTCGTCGCCCCCGGCGCTGTAGAGGGTGGCGGCCAGCCAGTTGGCGCAGGTCTTCTGGGCGGTCTCGATCTTCTGGGTCACGAACTGCACGGCGGCATAGTCCCCGGCGGCTGCGATCTCGTCGGTGAGGTAGACCGTGGCGTTGCCGTAGGCGTGCTTCCATTCGAAAAAGGCGGCGCTGACGCTGGCCCGGTCGTCCGACGACAGGGGGTCGGCCCGGGTGAAAAAGCCGCCCTCGGCGTCGGAATAGTTGAGGGGAATGCGGATTTTTTCGCCCCCGGCCGGGCGCTCGAAGATGCCCATGCGTCGGTTCATGAGACAATCCAGCAGAAAGGAGCTGGAAAAGTAGATGTCCACGGCCTTGCCGTCGGCGGCCGCGAAATAGTCGTTGGTGACGGCCTCGATTTCCGAAAGATTGAGCGCCATGTATCGTCCTCCCTGGATATCAGTTTCCGGCGGCGGCGCGCCGGGCGGCCAGACGTCTGGCCAGGACCGTGTTCATGCCCCCGAAGCGGCCCGGTTCGGACAACTCCGGGTCGCCCCCCCGATCCGGGACCGCGCCCTGGCCCTGGCCCAGGGTGGCGGCCAGCCGTCTGGAGCGCAGGCTTTCCAGGGTCCGTTTCTCGGCCGCCGAGGCCGCCTCTTCCAGGCGGGCGGCCACGGCCTCGCGTTCGCGTTCGAGCATGGCCGCGAAATAGGCCCCCACCTCGTCCAGAAGCGGGTTGTCGCGGCGGATGGCCGTGAGCCGCCCGCTTTGTTTGAGTTCGGCGAAGTCCGGATGTCCGGCGGCAAAGGCGGCCTCGGCCTCCAGGCGTTTCGCCGTGTCCAGTTCGTTCCCCAGGCGGGTCAGCCCCTTTTCCACCAGGCCCGCCACCTTTTCCTCCAGGCCGTGCAGCAGGCTGTCCCAGACGGCCCCCGGCGGCCCGCCAGGCGTGCCGGGCGTGCCGGGTCCGCCGGGTCCGCCGGGTACGGGCGGGACGGCCACGTCGACCGGGCCTGCCGTCGCGTCCACAGTGTTTTGTGCGTCCATGTGTCCCCTGTCCGTTGCGTGGTTTCCGAAAAAGCCCGGGATGGTTTCCCACCCCGGGCCGTGCCCCCGCCAGGTCGTTTCCGGCCCGCTTACGGGATGAGGTATCCCCCGCGCCGCAGGCCCTCTTCCAGGGCCGCGCAGGCCCCGGGAAATCCCGCCGTGTTGTCGCGCAGCGCCCGGCGGTGCGCCGCGTCAAGCCGGGCCAGGATCGTGCCGATGTCGTGCAGGGCCTCGATGGCCCGCTGCATGGGCGCGGCCTGGAAAAAGCTCCGGGGCATGGCCTCGGGATGGTCCGCCGCATAGCGGGTGGAGCGGTACCAGCGGTAGGCGTCCACGGCCCGTAGAAACTGCATGTGTCCTCCTTGCGTCCTTCCCTGGTTCGTCGCGCCGGGCGCTACGCCGCGCACAACCGTCTGGCGGCGAATCGGGCCAGGGCCTCCCGGCGCGCCGTTTCGCAGGCCGCGTAGGCGGCGTCCTGGCGACGGATTCCCTCGCCCGGCTCCAGGGGCCGCAGTTTTTCTCCGCGCATCCAGGCCCGGTAGGCGGCCCGGGACGGGTCGGCCAGAAAGGCCTGCACATGGGGGGCGGGGTTGTCCTTGTCCACCACCCGGGTCACGGAGGCGATCCAGTCCGCGTCGGCCCGGTATCCCCGGCCCACGGACACAAGCCGCCTCACCTGGCCGCCGCATCCCGGGCAGGCCGGGTCCGGGCCGTGCGGGGGGCACAGGTCTTCGAAGACCTCCCCGCAGGCGGGGCAGAAAAAGTCATAAAGCGGCATGGGCGTGTCTCCTGGCGCTGAGGTTGCCGGTTTATCCGGCCTGGACCGGGACCGGAAGCGCACCTCCGTCCCGCTTTCCGACCAAGTCCGTTACGCCTGTCGTGACGGGCGTCTTCGGGGTGGCCGGGACAAGACGCGCGGCGGCAGCGACCGTGGCAGCGTCCGTTGCCGCCTTCGGGGCCGCTTTTGGCGAGGTCGCCGCGGGGGGGGGCGTCATTCCCTCCAGGCGTCCCAAAAGGGCCTCCCGGCCGGACCAGTCGAGCTTTTCCAGCAGGTCGCGGCGGTCGATGGCCCCCATCTCGTAAAGGGCCAGGGCCTCCTCGCGCTGCTGCACCCGGGACACGGGCATGGTGGACCCGGACACCACCGAAAGCCGGGCCGGAACCCGCAAGAAGGCCCCGCGCACGGGCATGGCCGCCGGGCCTGCGTCCGTGGCGAAGGTGATCCAGCGGTCCTCGCCGTACCAGTTCTGGGCGTGGCTCAAAAACATGCGGCCGCGCTCGCGGATCAGCCTCGAATAGTTGCGGATCTTGCCGCGCATCATGGTCGCGGCCTGCTCTAAAAGGGCGGCGATGGCCTTGTGGGCGATGACCGGCTTGGCGCTGTCCACGGCCTGTTCCAACTCGTGCGAGCCCGCCACCTGGAGAAAAAGCTCCTTGTAGATGCCGAGGACCATCTCGATGTCCTTGGTGTTGTTGGCGAACTCCAGATAGCGGATGCCGCCTGCGGCGGTCTGGGAGGCGGGATTGATGATGCCCAGGCGGTTGTTGAAGGCCGCGTTGGCCACCCCCGAGTCCCGGGGGTTGATGATCTTGGGCCGGGCGCAACGGTCCTTGTGGTAGGTGAGCTGGGACAGGCACTTGTTGATCTCCATCTGGAGATTCTCCAACTGCTCGAAGTCGGACGCGCCCCACAGGCTGGCCGGATCGGTGACGGAGTTGGCCACGATGAAGGGGAACTTGTCGAAGAGGTAGGTCCGGGCCGCCTCCTCCGGGGTGAGGTGCGGGTTGACGCAGGGGTTGCCCCGGTCGGAGAGCACCAGGTCGCCGCCGCTGCACACCGTGACGCATCGGATGCCGCCGGGATAGCGCGGCCGGTCGCCGTCCGTGGAGAAGTCGCGCACCCAGCACTCGCAGACCACGGCCTCGTCGTCGGGCAGTCGGCTTTTTCCGGCCAGGCCGAACACCGCCCCGGCCACCTCGCCCGCCCGGGCCAGAAATCCCCGGCGTCCGGCCTCGCCCCGGGCCGCCTCCCGCCGGGGGTCGAGAAGCTCCCCCAGAAGGTCGGCGTCGCTTCGGGCCAGGCGGCCCGTGTCCGGCCAGCGTCGGGCGATCTCCCGCAGGCTTAAGGGTTCGAGGTGAAATACGGCCGCCGCATCCTGCACGTCCAGGCAGCGCGGCGGATAGACCGCGAAGCGGAAGGGATCGACCACCACGGTGCGCACCTCGCCCAGGCCGTATTCCAGGTCCGGGTCGAAGACGACCTTTTCCACGGCCACGCCGTAGGTCTCGCCGTGTATGACCGATTTTTCCAGCACGGCCTGCTGTTCCTGTTCGATCCACCAGTGCCGGGCCAGGCGCTCCATGGTCAAAAAGACGTCCGCATCCCCGCCGTCGCCCACCCGGGTGACGTTGAAGGTGGGGCTGTTGTCGGTGAGGGTATTGACCGTGCGTTGCCGGTGCATGTGCAGGAGGTTGGCGCTGGACAGGGGCACGCCGGTCGGGCTGACGCCCTTCCAGGGCCGGTTGCGGCCCAGGCGGTAGTACCTGGCCCACATGTCGTGCAGCCCGGCGTCGGCCTTGTCCCGCACGGCCTGGTGCAGGAGGTCGAAGACCCGGCGGCCCACGGCGCGGGGATCGGTCGCGGGGGGCAGGAGTTGGTCGGGCTGGGCGCGATCAGGCATGGGCCACGCCCCTGGCGTCGGCGGTGCGGCCCGGGCGGCCGCCGTGGCCAATCCGGCCCGCTTTGCCCGTTTTGCCCATACCGCCCGGTCGGAGATTCAGGGGTGCTTCGGCCGCCCCCTCGGCCACGAAATAACCTTCCGGGGTGAGGAGCCGGTCCATGCGGCAGGCCTCGGGCCGGTCCAGGTCGTGCCCCACGGCCCGCCTCCCGCAGATGGGGCACAGCAGGGCCTCAAACGGGGCGTCCGGGGCGAAGGGCGGCGTAAATCCCGGCCCCAGGGGGCCGAACATGGCCCCGGAAAGCGGGGCATGCACCGCGCCGGGGTCGCAGGAGCCGATATCCGAAAAGCACATCTCGCAGCGCACGATCATGGCGTCCTCCGTGGTGGGGCGGATTGTCCCGCCGTCCATGAATCCCACCAGACCATGGGAAACGGACACGCGCCCGCCCGTGCCTGTCCGGGACGAAAAAATGCCCGGGATGTTCCGGGCCGGGTGCAGCATGGTGCAAGATCAAAAAAATGGCGCGCCGACCGGTTGGGTCGGCGCGCCGGGAAGGGGCGTCTGTGTTGAGGGAGGGATCAGGAGGCCAGCAGGCCTTTGAGAACGTCGAAGGCCTCTTCGATGCCTTCGGGCCTGGTCCCCCCGGCCTGGGCCAGGTCGGGGCGGCCGCCGCCGCTGCCCTCGATGGGCGCGGACACGGCCTTGATCAGCGCCGGGGCGGTGAACCGGCCGTGCAAATCCTTGGTCACGGACAAAATGAGCGCCACCTTGCCGTCCTCCTGGGGGGAGGCCAGACAGATCACTCCGGAGGGCAGCTTGGAGCGCAGGTCGTCCATGGAGTCGCGCAGGGCCTTGATGTTGACCCCGGGAAGGCGGGCCGTGAGCACCCTGACCCCGGCCACCTCGGCGATTTCGTCCATGAGGCTCTTGCCGCCGCCTGCGGCCAGCTTCCCGGCCATCTGCTCCTTTTCCTTGGTCAAAAGCTTGATGTCGTCAAAGAGCTTTTTGATGCGCCCGGCCATGTCCCCGGGCTTGGTTTTGAGGGCCTTAAGGCCCTGCTCGTATTCGGCCTGCATGGTCCGGACATGCTCCAGGGCGTTTACGCCGGTCACGGCCTCAATGCGCCGCACCCCGGCCGCCACCCCTGCCTCGGACAAAATCAGGAAGCTTCCGGCCTGGCCAGTGGAGGACAGATGCGTGCCGCCGCACAGCTCCATGGACACCCCCGGCACCTCGATGACCCGCACCTCGTCGCCGTATTTCTCGCCGAAAAGGGCCGTGGCCCCGCGGGAGCGGGCGGCGTCCAGGGACATGGTCTCCCGGGTGACCGGGAGGGCCGCCAGGATGGCCGCATTGACCTCGTCCTCGACGCGGCGCGACTCGTCGGCCGACAGGGCGGCCATGTGGGTGAAGTCGAAGCGCAGGCGTTGTGGGGTGACCAGGGAACCGGCCTGGTTGACGTGGCCGCCCAGCACGTTTTTCAAGGCCGCGTGCAAAAGATGCGTGCAGGTATGGTTGCGGGCCGTGGCCAGACGCGTTTTTTCGTCCACGCGAAGCTCGGCCTCCTGGTCCAGGAGCAGTTCGCCCTTGGCCACGGTCACATGGTGGGCGGTCAGGTCCGTCCCGGCCTTGAGGGTGGCCGTGACCTCCGCCTGCCCGGTCAGGGTCTCCACCTGTCCGATGTCGCCGGACTGGCCGCCGGATTCGCCGTAAAAGGGAGTGGTTCCAAAGACGGCAAAGCCGGATTGCCCCTCGATCAACCGCTCCACGGCCTGACCTTCGGCGGAAATCAGGGCCACCACCCGGCTTTGGGCGGTGAGCGTGTCATAGCCCACGAAGCGGGACTTGAGCCCGGATTCGAGCAGTTCCAGGAAGAGCACGGCCGGGTCGGTCTCGCCCGAACCCTTCCAGGCCTTTTTGGCCCGGGCCTTCTGCTCGTTCATGCATATCGTGTAGGCGGCCTCGTCCACGGTGACGCCGCGCTTTCCGGCCACGTCGTTTATGATGTCCAGGGGGAACCCGTAGGTGTCGTAGAGCCGGAACGCGGCCGCGCCGGACAGCACCGTGTCGCCCGTGGCGGCCAGGGCGTCGAGCTCCTCGGAGAGGATGCCCAGGCCCTTGTCCAGGGTGGCGGCGAAGCGTTCCTCCTCCTCGCGCACCACCCGGGCCAGGAACTCCCGGTTGGCGGTCAGTTCCGGATAGGCCTCGCCCATGTGGGTGACCACGGCCAAAACCACCTCGAACAGGAAGGGCTTGGAGAGCCCGAGCAGTTTCCCGAACCGCAGGGCCCGGCGGATCAGTCGGCGCAGCACGTAGCCCCGGCCCTCGTTGGAGGGCAGAATGCCGTCGGCCACCAGGAAGGCCACGGCCCGGGAATGGTCGGCGATGACCCGTAGCGCGGTGTCCGTCTCCTCGCCCGCCCGGTAGGCCACCCCGGCCAGTTCTCCGGCCCGGGCGATGATTTTTTGGAAGAGGTCCGTGTCGTAGTTGGAGTTGACGCCCTGGCAGATGGCCGTGATGCGTTCCAGGCCCATGCCCGTGTCGATGCTGGGGCGCGGCAGGTTGACGCGGGTTTCCTTGTCGATCTGGTCGTACTGCATGAACACCAGGTTCCAGACCTCAAGATACCGGTCGCAGTCGCAGGAGCCGATGCCGCAGTCCGGGCCGCAGGACATGTGCTCGCCCTGGTCCACCAGGATCTCGGAACAGGGGCCGCAGGGGCCGGTGTCGCCCATGGACCAGAAATTGTCCTTCTCCCCCAGGCGGTAGATGCGCTCGGAGGGCAGCCCGGCCACCTTCTGCCACAGGCCGAAGGCCTCGTCGTCGTCGCGGTAGACCGTGGCGTAGAGCCGGGACTTGTCCAGCCCAAGTTCCACGGTCAAAAATTCCCAGGCCATGCGGATGGCCTGCTCCTTGAAGTAGTCGCCGAAGGAGAAGTTGCCGAGCATCTCGAAAAAGGTGTGGTGTCTGGCGGTGCGGCCCACATTCTCCAAATCGTTGTGCTTGCCGCCCACGCGCAGGCACTTCTGGGCGGTCACGGCCCGCTTGTAGGGCCGTTTGTCCTGGCCCAGGAAGACCTTCTTGAACTGGACCATACCCGCATTGGTGAAGAGCAGGGAAGGATCCTCGCGGGGCACCAGGGGGGAGCTTGATACCGGCTGGTGGTCGTTTTGGGCGAAGTAGTCGAGGAACCGGGCGCGAATCTCGCTGGCCGTCATCATGGGGGTCTGCCTCCAACACAGGCCGGGGGGGACGGCGTCCCCCCCGAAGTCCTTGCGCGTGATGGTTAATGTCGTGTGAAACCGCAATCCCGACAGCCGGGGCGGGTGTGCGTTACATGCCGTCGTCGGCCTCATCCGGCAGGGCCGGGACATCCAGGGGCGCTACGGACTCGGACAGCCCCAGATGTTCCATGAGTTTTTGCTCGACGGTCTGGCGGATGTCGGTGTGCTCCTGCAAAAAGGCCCGCACGTTTTCCCGTCCCTGGCCCAGGCGCTCGCTGCCAAACGCGAACCAGGCCCCGGATTTGTCCACGATGCCCGCTTCCACGCCCATGTCGATCAGTTCGCCTTCGCGGGAGATGCCGGTGCCGTAGAGGATGTCGAACTGGGCTTCGCGGAAGGGGGGGGCCACCTTGTTTTTGACCACCTTGACCCGGCAGCGGTTGCCGTAGCTTTCTTCCTTGTCCTTGAGCGTCTGGATGCGCCGGATGTCCAGGCGGATGCTGGCGTAGAATTTCAGCGCGTTGCCGCCGGTGGTGGTTTCGGGGCTGCCGTAGCCGGTCATGCCGATCTTCATGCGGATCTGGTTGATGAAGACCACCGAGGTGCGCGACTTGTGGATGGTGCCGGTGAGCTTGCGCATGGCGTGGGACATGAGCCGGGCCTGTCCGCCCACCTGGGTATCGCCCATGTCGCCCTCCAACTCGGCCTGGGGGATCAGGGCGGCCACGGAGTCCACCACCACCACGTCCACCGCGCCCGAACGCACCAGCAGGTCGGCGATGTCCAGGGCCTGTTCGCCGTAGTCGGGCTGGGAGATGAGCAGTTCCTCGGTCTTGACCCCCAGGCGTTTGGCGTAGCTCACGTCCAGGGCGTGTTCGGCGTCGATGAAGGCGGCGGTGCCGCCCGCCTTCTGGGCCTCGGCGATGATGTGCAGGGCCAGGGTGGTTTTGCCCGAGGATTCGGGGCCGTAGATCTCGGTGATCCGCCCCCGCGGGATGCCGCCCACGCCCAGGGCCATGTCCAGGCCGATGGAGCCGGTGGGGATGACCGGTATCTTCACATGGGCCGAATCGTCGAGACGCATGACCGAGCCCTGGCCGTATTTGCGTTCGATGGTGGTCAGGGCGGTCGCCAGGGCGTCATTTCGCATCGAGTCCGGGGAAATGGTCTTTTTGGCCATGCGTGATCTCCGTGGGTGGGAACGGTTGCCGAAAACCCACGGTAAGTAGCAGAAGCCCCGGCCGGGGGCAACGGGGGGGTGGGGGCGTGGAGCGGGTGAAATGTGACGTTTTCGTCCTCCCGGCGCAGTGGAAACGCCATAAAAAACAGGGCGTCTTGCTTCCGCCCCGGGCAGGGACTATGGTCCCCCTCCGGGGGGCCGACTGGCATGGCCGGTTCCCCGCATCGCCAGCGGCAAGCCATGTATCCCGTGGTTTTCGATCATCACCCAGTATGAGAAGCGAGGCGCCCGATGATATCCATCTATAAGCACGCGGGCGGCAAGCTCGGCGAGATCCGCCAGATCGAGGACGACTGTTGGATCAACGTCGTCAACCCCGGCGAGGCGGAAATCAAGTCCCTGGCCGAGCAGACCGGCGTCCCCCAGGATTTCCTCACCGACGCCCTGGACGTGGATGAGCGGGCCCGCATCGAGACCGAGGACGGCAGCGTGCTCATCGTGGTGCATACGCCCATGCGCGCCGCCGACGAGGACGACGACATCCCGTTTCGCACCATCCCCCTGGGCATCATTAAAAAAGACCGGCTGATCATCACCGTGTGCCGCCAGGAAAACGAGATCGTGCAGCAATTTCTGGAAGGCCGGGTCAAAAACTTCCTGGTCAGCGACCGGGCCCGGTTCATCATCCAGGTGTTTCTCAATACGTCCATCACCTTTTTGCGCCACCTCAAAGAGATCAACAGGAAGTCGAACCTCCTGGAGGACGACCTGCACAAGTCCATGCAAAATGAGGCGCTCATTCGGCTCGTGAACATTGAAAAAAGCCTCGTCTACTTCATGACCTCGGTCAAAGCCAATGAGATCGTCATGGCCAGGATCACCAGGGCGGATGTTCTTCGCCTGGATGAACTCGACAAGGATCTTCTGGACGACGCCATCACCGAAAATCTTCAGGCCATCCACATGACCAAGATATACAGCAACATCTTAAGCGGGTTGATGGACGCCTTCGCCTCCATCATCTCCAACAACCTCAACGTGGTCATGAAAGTGCTCACCAGCGTGACCATCATCCTGATGATCCCCAACCTTATCGCCAGCATCTACGGCATGAACGTGGAACTGCCTTTTCAGCATTCCATAAACGCCTTCCTCATCGTGGTGGCGACGGGGCTTTGTTTGTCGATTCTGGGGGTCTTGGTGTTTGTGAAAAAGAAGTGGCTTTAAGGGTCCGGCAGGGAGTCGGCGGCGCTTGACAAGCGGCCGGAAAAAACGGAAGCCTTCGCAGTTTACGGCGGTCTGTCCGCCGCAGGGCTTTTGTGTTGTGAAGCAAACGCACGACGGACGTCTTTTTGCCGACAGGGCCCGGTTGACGGGCTTTTTTCCGCGAACGCATGGGGGACAGCATGGGACTTGAGTTGATCAGACCTGGAACGCACATCGATTTTCTCAAATATCGCAAGATCGCCTATCTCGTCTCCGCCGTGATCATCCTGGCGGGATTCATCTCCCTGGCGGTCAAGGGCGGCCCCCGCTACGGCGTGGATTTTGCGGGCGGCCTGACCATCCAGCTCAAGTTCGACAAGCCCGTGGACGTCTCCGACATCCGCAAGGCCATTGAGCCCGTGGGGCTTGCGGGTTTGGTTGTGCAGCGTTTCGGCCAGGACGCGGACAGCGAATACCTGGTGCGGGCCGCCGAGCAGGACATGTCCCAGGAGGGCATCCGCGAGGCCGTGGTCACGGCTATGCAAAAGGCCCTGCCCGATTCCGGATTTACGGTGCAGCGCCTGGAGATGGTCGGTCCCAAGGTGGGCGCGGACCTGCGCTCCAAGGCCATCGAGGCCGTGTTCTACGCGGTTTTGCTCATCGCCATCTACATCTCCGGCCGCTTCGAGCAACGTTGGATGGCGGCGGGCATCATGGCCGCCGGGCTGACCAGCGGCGTCTATCTGCTCAACCTGCTGCATGTGCCCACGGGCTATCTCATCCTGGCGGCCATGCTCATCACCATGCTGCTTTGCTGGTACATGCGGTTGAAATTCGCCTTGGGCGCGGTGGTGGCCGATCTGCATGACGTGTTCATGATCATCGGCATCTTTTCGCTCCTGGACAAGGAATTCGACCTGACCACGGTGGCCGCGCTTCTGACCATCCTGGGCTATTCCCTAAACGACACCATCATCGTCTTCGACCGTATCCGGGAAACCATGCACGGCGCGGACAAGAAGGAACCGCTGGCGGACATCATCAACCGCAGCATCAACCAGACCCTGACCCGCACCATCCTGACGGCAGGCACCACCCTGGTGGTCACCGTGTGTCTGTACCTTTTTGGCGGCGCGGTCATCCATGATTTCGCCCTGGCCCTGTTGATCGGCATCGTGGCCGGCACCTATTCCTCCATCTTCATCGCCAGCCCCATCCTGCTGGATCTGGGGTCCGGATTCGTGCGCAAGGAACAGGCCCAGGCGACGGCGACGGAGCCCGCCGCGTGAGCACGGGTTCCGGCGACAACCCGGACGGCGTTCGGGAGGCCGGGACTGCGGCTGACGGCGGGGATGCCGTTACGGGGCGCGAGGGGGCTGGCGATTCGCATGATGTTGCTGCGTCCGGCCTTGAGCCGGACGGCGTGCCGTCGGGGCCAGAGCAAGGCGGCGTGCCGACAGGTCCAGAGCAGGGCGGCCCGCCGTCTGGTCCAGAACAGGACGGCGTGCCGTCTGGTCCAGACCCAGCCGTCCCCCCCGCAACCGATCCGCCGCCCTCCGGGGACGCCGCCTCCGACGAGGAGCACGTCGACCAGGAGATGTCCCTGCTCGACCATCTGGGCGAGTTGCGAACCCGGATCATGCATTGCGTGATCGCCGCTGCGGCGGGTTTTCTGGCCTGCTACGCCGTGGCCGAAGACATGCTGCGGATTTTTTTGAAGCCGCTTATAAGCGTCCTGCCGCCGAAAAGCACGCTGATCGCCACCACCCTGCCGGAGAAGTTCTTCACCGTCCTTAAGATGGCCTTTTTGGGCGGCTTCCTGGTGGCCAGCCCCTACATCTTCTATCAGATTTGGCGGTTCATCGCCCCGGGACTCTACAGGGAGGAACGGCGGGCGCTTGTTCCCGTGGCCATCGCCACGGCCTTTTTCTTTACCGGCGGCGGGGTGTTCGGCTATTTCGTGGTCTTTCCCTACGCGTTTTCGTTTTTCGTGAACTACGCTGGGGAACTTATCACCATCATGCCCACCATCAGCAGCTATTATTCCTTTGCGGTGATGCTGCTGGTGGCCTTCGGGGTGGTGTTCGAACTGCCCGTGGTCCTGTATTTTCTGGCCCGCATCGGGCTGGTCACGGCCGCCGGGCTGCGTCGCAACCGGCGTTGGGCCATCCTGGGGGCGTTCATTCTGGGGGCGCTTTTGACCCCTGCCGACCCCATCAGCCAGTGCCTCATGGCCGGGCCGCTGATTGTGCTCTATGAAGTGGGCATTGTGGCGGCGGCGCTTTTCGGGAAAAAGAAACCGCCTGCCCCAGAGTCCGCCGCCCCTGAGACAACCGTTTCGGAATAGATTCCGGGACGGCGTCGGCATCCCGCCAGAGGCGTCAATTCGAGGTCTGGACCGTGGCCTTCCCCTGCTCCTGCCGCTTTTGCTCTTCAACCGCCCGGGCCGCTGCGGTGTCGGCCTCGATGTATTCCTGATAGGCCTTTTCCTTGGCCGCGCGGTAACTTGCAGCATCGTCCGGGCGACCGGCCTCCATGGCCGCTTGCTCTTCCTGCCCCAGACGCACGAAAGCGGTATAGCGGTCCTTGGCCTTTTGGCCGAGATACTCAGGATCAGCGTTGCGGGAGGCCAGCAGGGGCTTTTCGGTGCAGGAGACGGGGCCGAAAGGCGCCGCCAGGAGCAAGGCCGCCAAGATAAGGCAGAGATGGAGTGCTTTCATGCGCAAAAAGGGGGGGCGATGAAACGCCCACGGTTTTGTCCCAGGTGAGTCCCATGGGAATCAAGTTGACCCGATCCTTGGCGCACCGGGAAGAAAATCGGGAAGACCACGGCGGGAAACGCGTTTCGATTCAAAGGTGAATATTGACGATGCCTCCGAGATCCACATCGACATGGCCGCCCAAGTCCACTTCCATGTGTCCGCCCAGGTCGACATCCACATGCCCGCCCAGGTCGACATCCACATGCCCGCCCAGATCCACTTCCACATGCCCGCCCAGGTCCACCTCGACGTGGCCTGCCGGTCCCGGTTCCACATGCCCGGCGGGATGGGCCTCGAAATGTCCGGCGTGTTGGGCCTCGAAATGCCCTGGAGGCTGGGCCTCGGTATGCCCGGCAGGGTTGACGGCATCCGGCATGGACGTTCCCTTTCTGGCTCGGGATGTTCAGGAAAAGATTTTTTATTCCCGCATATGGGATAATATCCGCAATCGGGCTGTTGTCAAGGCGGACGCTGGTCCGGCACAATCTGCGATACCCCGGCGGCAGGGCGGGCGTGCCCCTGGCGCAGGCCTTCATCCCGCGCGAAGTAACGTCCCGGGGTGACCCCCAGGGCGCGCCGAAACATGGCGATAAACGCGCTTTGGCTTTCATAGCCCAGGTCCATGGCCACGGCCATGACCGGTTCTCCGGCGGCCAGCTTGCGAAGCGCCGCCAAAAGCCTGGCCTGCCTGCGCCAGATACGGAAGGTCAGCCCCGTTTCCTTGAGGAAAAGCCGCAACAGCGTGCGGTCCACGGCCCCGGCCCGGGCGGCCAGTTCCGGCAGGGTGCGTCGGTCTCCTGGGTTGTCCAGGAGGTTGCGGCAGACCACGGCCAGCCTGGGGTCGCGGGGCATGGGCAGATACAGGGGAGCCGTGGTCGAAACCCGCATCTGGTCCAGGATCACGGCCATGACCCGGCCTTCCGGGCCGTCTGGATCGTAGTCCCTCGGAAAGGCGCAGGCGTGGATGATCAGTTCCCGCAAAAGCGGCGACACCGGAACCACCCGGCAGGCATCCGGCATGTCCGGCACGGCCCCGGGCAGGATGTACAGGGTCTTGAGCGACACGCGGCCATACACCCGCACATGATGCCAGATCATGGAGGGAACCCACAGGGCCAGGTGCGGCGGGGTGACCCAGATGCCGTCCGATGTGGTGATGGTCATGACCCCGGCCGAGGCATGGATGAGCTGGGCCCGGAAATGGCAATGCGGCGGGCTGGGTTGAAACGGCGGAAGCTCGCGGGACACGCCCAGAACCGGCCGATGCGGATCGGGGTCGTCACCCTGCTCGCTGGGTCGGGAAAGGGCCTCGGCCGCGTCCCCTGTCGGATTCGCGCTATTCTTCGTCATATCGTCGAGACACACTAACGCCAAGTTGCGGTAGGAGCAAGGCCGTCAGGGGCGCATCCCGAACCATTGCCCCGGCAAAGGAAGGCTCGCATGAATCGCCGCCAAGTGGCCTGGATAACCCTGGCCCACATGTTCACAGACATCAACCAGGGAGCCCTGCCCGCCCTGTTGCCGCTTTTGATCCCCCGCCACGGCCTGTCCTACGCCGCCGCCGCCGCCGTGGTCTTTTCGTCCAACATCGCCTCCACCGTGGTCCAACCGGCCTTCGGGCACTTTGCGGACAAGACCTCGAAGACCTGGCTTGTGCCTGCGGCCCTGGCCATGGCCTGCCTGGGCCTGGGCGCGACGGGCCTGGCCCCGGCCTATCCGTTGCTGATTGTTGCGGCCGTGGTCTGCGGTGTGGGTGTGGCCGCGTTTCATCCCGTGGGCGCCAGGCTCATCAACCAGAACGCCGGGAGCCAGAAGGCGGCGGCCATGAGCATTTTCGGGGTGGGCGGCACCATGGGATTTACCCTGGGGCCGCTCCTTGCCGCCCAGGCCACGGGGTGGTGGGGCCTTGACGGGACGGCCGTCCTGGCCCTTCCCGGATGCCTCATGGCCGTGCTGGCGGCCTGGCTGTTGTCCCGGCCGCAGTCCGCCCAGGCAGCCAAGGCCATGTCCGCCGGGGCCGAGGCGGTGGGGAAACCGGCCTGGGGGGCCTTTTTGCGCCTGACGGGCACGGTGGTGGGCCGGTCCATGCTCTTTTTCGGGTTCAACACCTTCATCCCGCTGTACTGGATCAACGTCCTGGGGCAGTCGGATCATGCCGGGGCCATGGCGCTCACCGTGTTCGCGGGGTCCACGGTGGTGGGCTCCCTGGCCGGTGGTCGGCTGGCCGACCGCCGCAGCCAGCCGCGCATCATTTTTTTCAGCTACCTCTCGGTCATCCCCATGATTCCGGTCTTTTTGGCCATGAACTCGCCCTGGGCGGCCCTGGCCATGCTCGTGCCCATGGGAATCGGGCTGTCCATTCCGTACAGCGCCATGATCGTCCTGGGCCAGAGCTACCTGCCGGGACGCATCGGCCTGTCCTCCGGGGTGACCTTGGGGCTGGCCATCTCCATCGGCGGCATCGCCGCACCCATTCTGGGCATGGTGGCCGACGCCCACGGCCTGCACACAGCCCTGGCCACGACCATGATCCTGCCGGTCCTAAGCGCCGCCGTGGCCTGGACCCTGCCCGACCCCGCCGTGGCCACAGGCGTGGCAAAGGCCGCCTGACAGGCGGACATGCCGCTGGGCACGCCCAGGGATTCATGGAGATTGAGGCAGTTCGCGCTCTCCGCCAATGGCCCCTTTTCGTTTGAGGGAGGGGCCAGTCGGCACATTCCTTTGGGTTCCCGCCAGCCTTGAGTCTGGAAAAGACGGAAGGCGCTTGGCCACGTTTTGGGGCATGGGGCGTTGCGTCTGCCCGGTATGGGCAACCCCCGGCGACTCCAAGGGGATCCCCTGAATGCCAGCTTGCCACGCCGCAGAAGATTGCATAAAGGTGGCTTGCAGATGAGAATGAAAATCTTTTTCATTATCTGCTAGGTTCTTTGAGTCGCTGGCAAGGGCGGCCGATATGTCCAACCTTTTGTCATCCGGAGGAGTTTTGATGAAAATCGGGAAGATGCTGGGAACAGTCGGCATGGTTCTGGTCGTCGCATTGTCAGCTTCAGCGGTCTTTGCCCATAACCTCTGGGTGAATGGGGGGAACAAGGAGGTCTTCGAGGCCGACATGATTTACGGCCACAACTTTCCGGTACCGGAAATAATCGCGGAAGAACGGCTCCAGCTTTTCGAACCGCTCAAGGTATTTGGTAAAGATTACAACGAGGTTCTCACGCAGCAAGGTGAGAACCATCATTACGCGGGTAAGTCCAAACTCCCGGATGGCACGTATGTGGTGGAGGCATATTACAGGCCGACGCCCTGGGTTGAATCCAAGAACGACAAGTGGCACATGAACAAAACCAGAAAGGATTTCAATGACGACGAGGTTGTCTCCTGCAGCGTCTCCAGCATGCAGTCGAAAAGCCTCGTGGTCGTCGGGAATGATGACGGCTCTTTTGCCATGACGCCCCTTGGCAGGGGACTCGAGATCACCCCCCTCACCAAGGCGGGTGAAATCCGGCAAGGCGAATCCGCCAGGTTCAGGCTGACAAGGGATGGCCAGCGGGTCAAGTTGGCCAGCATCCTGGGCAGTTACGATGGGTATTCCGCAAACGAGATGAGCTTTGCCTTCTATGCGAAAACCGACATTGACGGCACATTCGAATTCAAGCCCCTGCACTCCGGAGTCTGGTATCTCAGTACCGTTGTTGAGAGCCCGACCAACGATCCGGTTTGTGAAAAGCGCCTTGAGAAGGCCAGCCTCGTTTTCACCGTGAAGTAAGCCCATCCCCGTACTGCAGGGCAGGCAGGGCTACGGCCTTTCCTGCCCTTTTTTTGTCCGGCGCAAAATCTGGTTGAATTCAACCAGCCCGGGGACACGGCATCAGGAGGCCTTGCCGGGATTCATGATGCCGTGGGGATCGGACACGGCCTGGATGCAGCGCATGGACCCGCGCCACCCCGACCTGTTCTCGGCGTTGGCCGACACCCCGGGCGTCAGGTCAGGCCGCTCCGATGCATCCCCGGGCACCAGGCTGTCTGGCCGATTGGCTGGTGGGGCATTGCCGTCAGGCAGGAAATGGTCCCCTGTCGCCAGGGCAGCGCCTATCCGAGAGACGCCCCGTCGCCTCCGAGACGTCTTGTTTCACCACTCCGCCGTTTTCCCTCCGAAGCGGGCGAAAAAACCCTTGCCATTTTAAAAGAACTACTACATATTGTAGGCATATTTTGCGTTACGAATGAATAGCAGTTCTTTTTTAGGAGGGGTTCATGAAAATCAGTGAAGACCGGAAGCGGGAGAACCGAAATCAGATAATCCGGGCTGCCGTCGACGCCATGACCGAAAAAGGGTTCAAGGGGGCGACGATGCGGGAGATCGCCAGGGCGGCGGGGCTTGGCGACGCCACCATCTACAACTACTTCCCCACCAAGGAGGCCATCGTCTACGCCTATTACGAGGATCGGCTGGAGGAGGGCGCTGAGCGGTTGCGGACAATCCCGGACCTGCATACGTACGGATTGCGGGAACAGCTCCAGACGTATTTCGAAACCTTGCTGGAGCAGTATCTGCCGGATCGTGAATTCGTCGCGGGCACCTTCGGGACGGTGACCTTCTCCCTGACCTCGGACTACCAGTATCTGCGGCCCCTCCGCTTACGCTTTTTTCATGTGGTCAAGGACATGTTCGAGGCGGCCGTTACGGCTGGCGAAATACCGGAACAGGCATTTCAGGAACTGACCTGCCAATGCCTCTGGGACTATTTCATCGGCCTCGTACACTACTGGATACGGGACCGTTCGGAGCAATTCCAGAACACCACGGTCCTCATCGACAAAAGCCTGGATTTGGCCATCGGCTTCATCCGGGCCGATCTCCTCAACAAAGCCTTGGACATGGCCTCATTCCTTTTCCGGCATCATGTCATAGCCCGGCTGGATGTGTTCCAGGATCGGATGGATCTGTTTCGTGGGCAGAGGGAGGGGATGCAGCGGGGGAAACGTCCCGACACGGGAGGAGAGGATGGCCGACAGCATTCCGAAGAGTAAGTGGGAAAGGGGGCTGTGCATCGGCAAGACAGCGACCAGGCTGGGCGGCAAGGCCCTTGGCTATCTTTCCCGAAAGCCTTTCCAGACGCCCGGTGAGCGGATCGAAGGCCGGAAGGCCCTGGACCGGGATGCCGCCGCACTCCTCTTCCAGGGTTTGGGTCTTTTGCGGGGAACGGCTCTGAAGGCGGCGCAGCTTTTCAGTTTGGAGACCGATCTCTTGCCGCCCGAAATCACGGAAGAACTCCAGAAGTCCTGCCATCAGGCGCCTCCCATCAATCGAGCCCTGGCCCGCAAGATCGTGGCTAACGCCCTGGGGAAGCCGCCCGAGGAACTGTTCCGGGAGTTCAATGGGCAAGCGTTCGCCGCCGCCAGCCTGGGACAGGTCCACCGGGCCGTGGCCTGGGACGGTCAGGAATTGGCGGTGAAGCTCCAATATCCCGGAATCCGGGAGAGCATCGAATCCGACATGCAACTGCTGCGATCGGCAACGTGGCCGCTGCCTGACCGTCGGCTCCTGGCGCCGGTTTTTGAAGAGATAGAGGCCCGCTTGTTGGAGGAGGTCGACTACCTGCGCGAACAGGAGAACATGGCCTTTTTCCGGGAAGGGTTGCTTCAGGAGCCTGTCCTGATGCCGGAATGCCGCAAGGACTTGAGTTCCGGCACGGTGCTTGCCGCCGAATACCTGGATGGCGCGCCGCTCCTCGAATGGCTCGAGACAGGCCCCGACCAGGGGCAACGGGATCACGTCGCCCAAACCCTTCAGGATTTTTTTGTTTCCGGGCTCTACCGCTTGCATGGCATCCACGCCGACCCAAATCCCGGCAATTTCCTCGTGCTCCCCGATCTGGCCGTCGGGGTGGTGGATTTCGGCTGCGTCAAGCATTTTGATCCGCACTTCGTTGCGCTCTACAGCAAGCTCGCCGCAACTGCCCTCAAGGGCGGCAGAAAGGAGTATCTCTCGCTCCTTGCCGGGTTCCAGAGCAACGCAGCGCCAGTCTCTGCGGAAATAGAACAGCTCCTCGTCGAGGAACTCCAGGCGACGGGCCAATGGATTTCCCGGTTATACCGTGAGAAGACATTCGATTTTCGGGAGAATCCGGATTTTATCCCGGCCGGGAAACGCCGCATGTCAGAGGCGCTCAAGATGAGACAATACATGGACATCAATCCGCATTTCCTGTTTTTGCATCGTACCCGATACGGGCTCTTGCGGCTTTTCGAGCGTATGGGGGCCCGCGTCAGCTTTCGAAATCCCTATGAATACATGGAGTAGCCGGGACATGCGCCAGATCCCCTGCCTATTCCCTGTCAGCTTCCAGCCGTTCCACACAACCAGAGGAGGAAATCATGGATATCATAACGCACTGGGACACCATCTGCGATGTTTTCGAGAAGACGCTGAAGACCACGGGCTTTTGCGCCATGGCCACGGTGGACACGGACGGTTCGCCCCATATCACCCCCATTGGATCGCTGATCCTCCACGCACCGGGGCAAGCCTATTATTTCGAAAAATTCCCAAAGGCGATGCGTCGCAACCTCGATCAAAATCCGCAGGTTTGTGTCCTGGCTGCCCACGGGGGATTTTGGAGCACCATGGCCTCGCTTTTCCGTGGCCGCTTCACGACGGCTCCCGGGGTGCGCCTGTTGGGCATGGCAGGAGAACTGCGGTCGGCCACCGAGGCGGAAGAGCACCTCTGGCTGGAAAGGGTCAAGATATTCCGCTGGCTTAAAGGCTACGATCTGCTTTGGAAGGATATGACCCAGGTCAGGGACATTCGCTTTGATTCCTTCGAGCCCGTCCGCATCGGCCTTATGACCAAAGGGCTCTGGGGGGAGGCATAGGGGCCTGAGAACGGGACGAAGCATGTGGTCGGCCTCCTGCGGTCCCCGCCATGGCGCTTTTCAAGGGAAGGGGTTCTAGTAGGCCTTGCCGGGATTCATGATGCCGTGGGGGTCGAACACGGCCTTGATGCGGCGCATGAGTCCGCGTTCGCCGGGGCCGATCTGGCGGTCCAGGAAGGGCAGCTTGGACAGGCCCACGCCGTGCTCCCCCGAGAGCGTGCCGCCAAGGGCCAGGGTCAGGTCGAGAATGGCTTCCCGGGCGGCCAGGGCGCGGCCGCGCTGGTCCGGGTCGGCGGCGTGATGCATGATGTTGACGTGCAGGTTGCCGTCGCCCACATGTCCGAAGACCAGGATGGGCAGCCGCTCCCGGGCGGCGACGGCCTGGATGCGGGCCACGGCGGTGCGGATGGCCCCGCGCGGCACGGTGACGTCGTCGCTGAGCTTGTCCGGGGCCACCCGGAAAGAGGCCTGGTTGAGCGTAGTGCGCACCTCCCACAGGGCCTCCTGGTCGGCCTTCTCCCTGGCCGTCTGGACGAAAAGCGGCGTGCGCCCGGCCAGCACCCGTTCGAGCCGGGCCAGATCGGCGGCCAGGGCGCCCTCCGAGCCGTCCAGGCGTACCAGTAGCGCCGCCCCGGCCGTTTGCGTCCAGGGCAGGGGATTCAGGGCGGCCACGGCCGCAAGGCAGGTGCGGTCCACGAATTCCATGGCCGCAGGCAGCATCCCGGCCCGGAAGATGTCCCCGGCGGCGGCCAGGGCCGCGTCCGCGTCGGCATGGGCGCAAAGCGCCGTGGCCGTGGCCTCGGGCAGGGGCAAAAGCTTCACCGTGATGTCGGAGAAAAAGGCCAGGGTGCCCTCGCTGCCCACCAAAAGCCGGGTCAGGTCCAGACCGGCTACGTTTTTGTGGGTGCGCCCGCCGGTGACGATGACCTCGCCGCCGGGCAACACGGCCCGGATGCCCAGGATGAAGTCCCGTGTCACGCCGTATTTGAGGGCCCGCATGCCCCCGGCGCAGGTGGCCGCGTTGCCGCCCAGGGTGGAAAAGCGCACGCTGGCCGGGTCCGGCGGATAGAACAGGCGCTTTTTGGCCAGGGCCGCCTGCAGGTCGCCGGTGACCACGCCCGGGCGGCACACGGCCACGAAGTCGTCCTCGGAAATTTCCAGGATGTCCGCATAGCGGGCCGTGGAGATGACGATGCCCGAAGGCGCGGGCACGCAGTCGCCCACGGTGTTGGTGCCCCGTCCCCGGCAGTGGATGGGCAGGCGCTCGGCATGGGCGAAGCGCAGCAGTTCGCGGATCTGGTCCTCGGTCTCAGGCCGGACCACGGCGGCGGGCAGGGCCTGGCGGCGGGAGGCGTCGGTCCCGAAGACGCAGGTCTCCTCGGGCGAAAACACGGCGGCGTCGCCGGGAAAGAGGTCGGCCAGAAAGCGGCGCGCGGCAGGGGGAAGGGGCGCAGGCGCGGCAGCGCTCATGCCCGGGCCAGCTCCCGGGCCGTCTCCCGGTCGATGTCCCGGGCTTTGAGGTCGTCGCGGCGGTCGTGGACCTTCTTGCCCCGGGCCAGGGCGATCTCGATTTTTATCCGCCCGTTTTTGAAATACATGCGCACCGGCACCACGGTTAAGCCCTTTTGCTCCACCTTGGTGCGCAGATGGGCGATCTCGGCGGCGTGCAGCAGCAGTTTGCGCTGCCGCTCGGGTTCGTGCCCGGAATAGCCCGCGTTCTCGTATTCCGCGATATGCACGCCGATCAGCCAGGCCTCGCCACCTACGAATTTGACGTAGCCGTCCTTGAAGCTGACCTTTCCGGCCCGAAGCGATTTCACCTCGGAACCCGTCAGGGCCAACCCCGCTTCCAGCCTCTCCAAAAGTTCGTAGAGCCGGTGGGCGTTTTTGTTGGGGGCGATCAGCTTCTCGCCGCCATGGGATGTCTTGCTCATGGTCTCATAGGGGTTTGCCGTCCACGCAGGGCGCGGCCACGGCGTCAAGAAGTCATGTTAGCATGGTCGAATCCGAAAGGACAGGCCGCCATCCGGCCCCGGGGGGGCGTCAGACCGTCACGCCTTCCTCCTGATCCAGGAGGGAGGAATAGAACATCAGTTCGTCGGGGAACTTCTTGAAGATGGTTTCCTGCACCAGACGGTTGGTGCGCGAGACGGTGGTGCTTTCCAGGACTTCCTTGAGCAGGTTCTTGCAGTCGTCCATGGTGGCCTGGCGGATGATGCGCTTGATGCCGGGGATGGCCTGGGGGTTTAAGCTTATGGCGTCGATCTGCATACCCATGAGGATGGGGACGCAAAAGGGGTCCGAGGCCATTTCGCCGCACAGGCTGACCTCGATGCCCGCCTGGTGCGCCGCGTCGACCACATGCTTGATGCTGCGCACCACGGCCGGATGCAAGGGCTGGTACATGTGCGACACATAGCGGTTGGTGCGGTCGATCCCCAAGGAATACTGGATCAGGTCGTTGGTGCCGATGCTGAAAAAATCCACCTCCCGGGCCAACACCTCGGCGATCATCACCGCCGAGGGCAGCTCCATCATGATGCCGATGGGCATCTCCGCATCGAAGGGCAGGCCTTGCTGTTTCAGTTCCGACTGGGCGGCGCGCAGCATGCTCATGGCCTGGCGAATCTCCCGCAGGCCCGAGATCATGGGGAACATGACCGAGACGTTGCCCACGACCGAGGCCCGCAGGATGGCCCGCAACTGGGTCATGAACAGATCCTTGTGGTGCATGCACAGCCGGATGGCCCTCAGCCCCAGGGCAGGGTTGCGCTCCTCGGGGTTGCCCAGAAGGGAGATGAACTTGTCCGCCCCGGCGTCCAGGGTGCGAAGCGTCACCCGCTTGGGGGCCATGATGGAGGCCAGATCGAGGTATTCCTCGGTGAGTTCCTCCTCCGTGGGCAGAACCCGCCGGTTCATGTACGAATATTCCGTGCGGTACAGGCCGATGCCCTCGCCGCCGTTGTCGATGACCGCCGCCACCTCTTCCAGAAGCTCGATGTTGGCTTTCACCTTGACCCGGTAGCCGTCGATGGTCTCCCCGGGCAGGTGGCAGCCGCGCATGATGGAGGCGTGATAGGCCTCGAACTGGTATTTGAGATCGGTGTACTTGGCCAGTTCGTCCTCGTCGGGCTCCACCAGCACCGTGCCCTGCAACCCGTCCACCACCACCAGATTTCCGTCGCGGACATGCTCTTCCAGGTTGTTCACCCCGATGACCGCCGGGATGCCCAGGGTGCGGGCCAGGATGCCGGTATGGGAGGTCTTGCCGCCCTGGGCCGTGACCAGGGACATGATCTTGTCCACCTCGATGGCCGCCGTGTCCGCCGGGGACAGGTCGTCGGCCATGAGCACCACCCGGTTCTGCACGGCCTTGATGTCCCCGGTCTGTCCGGCAAGCCGGGACTGGACCCGGTCGGAGACCATGCGCACATCCTGGATGCGGTCACGGAAATAGGGGTTGTCCAGGGCCTCGAAGGCCCGCTGCAAGTCGGCCACGGCCTTGTCCAGGGCCCATTCGGCATTGATGCCCAGGTCGCGGATGTAGCCTGCGGCCGCGCCTTGCAGCTTGGGATCGTCGAGAATCATCAGGTGCGAGTCGATGATGTGGGCATGCTCGCGAAGTTCCGCCGGAATGCGGTCGCGCACCTGGGTCAGTTCCTCGCGAAACTGCCCGAAGGCCCGGCCGAGCCGGTCCAATTCCGGTGTCACCAGTTCCGGGGCCAAGGCCTGCCGGGGAACGGGGCCCTGGCCGGACCTGTTCAGGAAGAAGGCCTTGCCGATGGAGACGCCGGCCGAAACCGGAATGCCTTTGAGAATGACGGAGGCCACGCGTGGTTCCTATCGGAATCGTTTCTGGAACAGCCGGGCCAGGTGGGCCACGGCCTCATCGGCCTGGGGCCCGGTGGCCACGATATCCAGATTGGCGCCGTATCCCGCCGCCAGGGTCAAAATGTCAAGGATGCTTTTGGCGTCCACATCGTCTCCGTTTTGCGCAATGCGCACATCGCACGGGAACCGCTGCGCCTCGCGGGCCAGGATAGCCGCCGGGCGGGCGTGCAGTCCCTGCTCGTTGAGCACGCTCACGGTCATGGACTGCCGTTCGGGCGACAGGGTCAGATCCTCGGACGCAGGGGACTCATCAGCCAATGTTGAGCGTTCCAAACGGTTTGTTCCTTTTGCGTGCATGGTCGGCCCGGTCATGCATCCCGGGCGGAACAGGCCTTCATGATACGCGAAACGCCGTCAAACACAAACCAGCCGCCACCAATGCCGCGAACACCATTTCCCGGGGAAAACGGGGTTCGGTCATGGCCCAGACCCCAAGCCCGGACACGATGATCAGGTCGCTTATGCCCATGGCCCCCACGGCTTTTGGGGCGGTGAGCATCCATAAAAATGTCAGCATGACGGCGTTGACGACCTTGATGCGCCGTCCCCAATTGATGAGATCCCATCGTTTGAGGCGTTTCAAGACCTGAAACCCTTCGCGGTATCCCGCCAAAAAGGTGGCCGCCTTGAAGATGTTGAGCCCCACAAGCATGCACAGGGCCAAAAGGCCCACCCCCAGGGAATGCCCGGTGGCCGCCAGGCAGGCGGCGGCAAGTCCCCACAGGCCGAGCAGGCTGCCGCCGAAAAAGGAGTCGCCCACGGCCGAGAGGGTGTAGGCCGTGGTGGTTTTGATGTCGTCGAGCATGGCCGGGGGCGCCAGCCCCTTGGCGATCTTGACCTCCAGCGACAAAAAAATGCCCACCAGAAGCGGCGCCCACATGGGGTGGCTGTTGTAGACCGTCAGGTGGCGGGCCATGGCCGCCTGAAAGGCCTCGGGATCGGGGTGCGCGGCCCGCAGTCCCGGCTCCATGGCATAGGCCAGGCCGATGTTTTGCAACCCCTGGGTGTTGAAGGCCGCCGCCACCAGATACGACCGGAAGAAACAGCGCCGAAGCGCCCGCAGATCTGGTTCGCCCGCATGGGGCTCCCGCCGCTCATCCAGGATTCCGGCGACGGCTATCCCGTGGGGCGGGCAAAGGGGCTCCGCGTCGGCCCGGCAGGACGAACCGGAGAGGGCGGACGGACTTTGTGCGTCGTCGGCCAGGTCCGTTGCGTGGCGGGGTGCGTGGGAAGGGGACATCACCCGTTTCCGGAGGTTGTGTCGTGCCATGGGGCTTTGGCGCACGACGTTTTCAGGCAACCCATTGTGGCAAATGGCCCATCAAATGACAATCGGTCAATGCGTGTGTTCCTGAAATAGGCTTTCTTCATTGCCCTTGGCGTCGGGCAGGCGTACGCCGCCAACACCGATCAGGCTATCGAGCGGGCCTTGTTCTGCCCGGGGATGGCCGTGGCCTGCTCCTGCCGCTCTTTCAGGGGCTTTCGTCCGGGAGGGAAAGGCGTTATGGAAGAGGCAACAAAGGAGTAGTCATGGACGTGTATCGGCCGACAATCATCAAGTACGGCATCGGATTCGGCTCGGCCCTGGCCATGGCCGTGTCGTTTACCCTTAACAAATCCATTTTCTGGGCCGTGATCCACGGTGTTCTGGGCTGGATCTACGTGGTCTACGCCCTGCTTTTCAAGTCCTACTGATCCCGGCTGGGCTACAGGATTCCCGGCAGGCCGGCATAGTCGCCGCCGGGGGCGCGGCGTCCTTCCGGACGGCGGCAGAGATAGATCTGGGCGGCCAGATCGCGGCCGTCCTCCATGCGGATCGTGGCGAGGGTGCGCACGTACCAGTGGGGGTGGTCCTCCAGGCGGTCCAGGGCGGCCAGGGTGGCCGCGTCTACGGCATAGACCTCGCCCACGATGGGATAGGCGGCCTCGGCGGCATGCACGAAAGGGATCTGCCCGGCCACATGCATGACCAGGCGCTCGACGGTTTCCCCCCGCCCCAGAAACCCGGCGCGCCGTACCAGATGATGGTTGCAAAATCCCCGGCGCAGGGTGCCGTAGACGAAAATCAGGGTCGGCGCCTCGCCGTCTCCGGTCATGCCCCCTCCCTTTGCACCCGGGCCGTGGTTTAGCCCCGCGCCACCCGGGCCAGCACCGCCTCCCGGCAGTCCCGCTCCAGATCAAGCATGGCCGCAAAGGCCCGGTTGAAATCCCTGTCGTCCACGGTGAAGGCCCCATGCCCAAGGACCATGGCCGCCTGGTAGCCGCGCAGGGCCGGGGGCAGGGTATGCACCAGCCCGCACGGGCCGCAGCCCACCTCGCCCGGAACCACGGGAGCGCCGCCGATGCGGCGTTTTTCCCGGCAGGCCACATGGCAGCGGCCCCGGTCGGGACAATCCGTCCGGTCGCAGTCCATGGACAGGATCACGCTGAACTTGGGATGGCCGTGCAGCACCACCTTTGCCGCCGTTTCGGTCACGATGCGGGCGTGGGCCGGAAATTCGCTGGAGGCGGTCAGGGCCGTGCAGGAGGAGCCATCCAGGGGACAGGCCTCGATCTGTCCCTCCAGGGCATCCAGGGCCGCGCCCGTGCGGCTTATGTGCAACACGCCCTCCACCAGGCACGACACGTTGCCGAAGACCGAATCCACCAATCCGCTTTGCACCGTGAGCCGCCCGGCCTCGGCCATGGCCGCCCTGGCCGAGGCCGCGTCGGCCAGGGGCCCCGGGGACAGGGCCGGGGCCGTATCCGGCAGGGGCGGCAATTCGGGCAGGCCGTCCAGAACCCGGCCCATGGCCGCCGCCATGTCCGGCGGCAGTCCTCCCAGGCGGCGGCAGGCCAGGGCGTCGGAAAAAAATTTCACGAAGCAGGCGAAGCACATGGAGCTGACGGTGACAAAGGCCTGTTCCAGGATCATGGACCCGTGGGCCGCCATGGAGCCGTCGGCGAACATGACCCCCTTGCGCCGGGACAGGGCCCGGGCGGCGGCGGAAACGGCCCCCCGGTCCCGGGGCGGCGGCCAGCCCGGCATGTCGAGGACCGGCAGGTCGTGGAAAAAGGTGCGGGTCTCGCAGTCTCTCGGGAAGACGGCGGCCTGCCCGGGGTGCGTCCCGGCCAGGGCGGCCCGGGCCAGGAAGGCGGCTGCCTCCCGGTAGGGCGTCGTCGGCCGGATCAGGATGGCCGCCCCGGCCCCCAGGCTGTCGGCCAGGGCGGTGAGAAAGGCCGCGGCCTCGTCCGGGCCGGTTGCGAAAAAGGCGTCGTCCCGGGCGCACAACGCGGCCTGGCCCTGGGCGCAGATTCCGGCCCGGGCCAGCTTGTCCGCATATCTGGCCATCAGCCGGTCCATGCCAGCCCCAGTTCCCGGGCCGTGTCGGCCCGGGGCAGCCCGGCGGCCGTCAGCCCCCGGATGCGGTAATAGGCGGCCCGGGCGGCCAAGAAGGCGGCCCGGTCGATGGGCGGCACGGCGAAATCCTCTCCCGGCGTGCCGGGCTCGGTGAAAAACCGGGCGGGCAGGTCGTCCTGGTCCACCGCAAACCCCCTGCGGGCGTTAATGATCCGCTCGGCATAGACCACGCGCTCCCCGGCCCGGGCCATCTCCCCGGGATCGGCCGGGTGGCCGGTGGCGGCGCACAGGGCCGGGGCCAGTTCCTCCAGGGAGGCGGCCAGGGTCAGGTACGGGCAGGCCACCAGGCTGTCCAGGGCGGCCAGGACGTTTTCGGCCTGAAAAAGGATGCGGGCCTTGCCCGCGAAGTCGAAACGGTCCGTGGCCACGGGTTTGCGCAGCACCTCGTGGCTGATGCCAAAGGCCCGCAGATGGCAGCCGCCCCGAGTGGAGACGGCGTAGGACAGGGCCAGGCCGTAGGCCCCGCGTGGATCGAAGGCCCCAAGCTCCAGGCCCTTGACGGCCATGGCCGCCCCGGGGAGCCCCGCCCCCCGGGCATAGGCCGCCGCGCCCCGGGCCAACTCCCGGCCAAGGCCCCGGCCATGCCCCATGTCGTCCACCAGGGCCAAGAGCCGCGATGGGGATAGGGGTTCGCCGCTGATCTCGGCATGGCAGGCCAGGACCGAGGCGGCGGAGACCGGGTCCAGTCCCAGGTCGATGCAGCGCGCGTTGGCGGCCACGGCGGTCTTCAGGTCGGGATTGTCCACCAGGGCCGTGAAATGGGACAGGGCGTCCAGGTCCGGCAGGGGCGTCCCGTCCGCCGCCATCCGGCCGCAGGGCAGGTGGCAGGCCCGGCAGCCCGTGCGGCGCGGGGCGTAGCCCCGGGCCAGGGCCGGGGCGTTGACCGCCTTTTGGCCGGGA
This sequence comes from Desulfolutivibrio sulfodismutans DSM 3696, assembly GCF_013376455.1. Lineage (GTDB taxonomy): Bacteria > Desulfobacterota > Desulfovibrionia > Desulfovibrionales > Desulfovibrionaceae > Desulfolutivibrio > Desulfolutivibrio sulfodismutans. The sequence goes on from NZ_CP045504.1 coordinate 3,164,014, forward strand.
AATCGGGTGGCGCGAAAATTTTGGGTGGGGGTCATGCCCAGGCTGTCCGTCAGATCCATCAGGGCGGCCGTGCCAAAGCGGGAGAGGCCGTGGGCCCCGGCCAGGGCCGGGGAGGCGGCCGTCAGGCGCATGAGGTCCGCCCGGGCCAGGGAAAGCCCGGCGGCGTCGGCCACATGGACGGCTCGCGAACCGGAGACGGCCACGTAGACCAGGTTTTTTGCGGCCAGACACAGCCCCAGTCCGCCGCGCAGGACATGCCCCGGCCGCCCGGCGACCACCCCGGCCAGGGCCGCGCCGGTCCAGGCCGCCGGGCCCGTACGCAGCACCTCTCCGGGGAAACGCAACCGGGCCGCGATGTCCGTGGCCCCAAGCGCGGTCCAGTCCGGACAGGGCCGCAGGACGGCCTGTCCATCCACGATCTCAAGCCCCGACGGCACATCCGCCCGTCCGGCGACCACCACCCCGGCAAGTCCGGACCCGGCCAGGGCAAAGGCCAGCCGTCCCCCGGCCTGGGCGTCGAACACGGTCCCGGTCAGGGGGGAGATTGCGGCCACGATGGACCGGCCGCACAAGGGGACGGTGGTTCCGGACAGGGGGCCGCCAAAAAGGCACAGGGGCATGTCCGGATGGTCGAAGGGCAGGTGGGCGTAGGGCAAAAGCTCCATGACCGCACGCCCCCGGCCGCCGGGAAAACCCGATGCGCTGGGATTGGCGGTGCGCTCCGGGTGCGCGGTGGTGGCCTCGAGGCGGACGCGCAGGATGTCGCCGGGGGATACGCTCATGGCGCATCCTGGGTATCAGAGCGATCCGCTCCCGGCAATCCCGGCGAAAAATCCTCCCGGCGATGTTTTTTCCTAAACCTTGGCCCGTCCTGGCCGATAAGAGATGCCAAGAGGCTCTTGCCCAAGGAATCGGCCATGTATATCGACACCCTCTCCCTGTCCCTCGGGACCAGCATGCTGACAGGCGGCGCGACCGGGCGTTCCGGCACGTCTTCGGGACGCGGCGCGACCCTGGCCGTGTCCCAGACCTCCATTGGCCGGGAGGAGATCGAGACCTTCGCCGCCGAGATCAGGCGGCGGGCCGATCTGGGCGTGTCCACGACGGATGCGGACCAGACCGGGGACGCCGAGAGCACCGACTCCAAGGGTGCGGCCCTGGCCGCCTCCCTGGCCGATGCCGTGGATTTCATCCGCGAAGAGTACGGGTCCGACGCGGCCACGGCCACCATGGGGCTGGTGCTGCAAAACGTGGGCGACGGGGCCCTGACCGAGGAGAACCTGAGCGACGGGCTGGTGGCGGCCCTGAAGTTTATCGACCGAAACCTCGGCACGGCGGCGGGCGACCGGGTCATCTCGAAGTTCAACGGCTCGCTCAACGACTCCATGAACCGCTATTTCGAAAACGGCCACGAGGAACTGTTTGTCGCCGTGGAAAACGGTGTGGCCTCCACGGGGGCCGCCGCCTCGGCCGCGCTCACGCTGGAGACGGTCGCGGACAGCGACGACGAGGACAGCCAGAGCGCCGAAGACGGCATCCTGGCCATGCTCAAGGAAATCTCCATCCAGCGCGACGCCGAAAACGCCTCGACGGGCGGGGACGCCGCCGTGGCCGATCCCTACGCGGCCTACACAGCCTCCTCCCTTCAGACCTCCGGGATGCTTCTCAACACCAGCATCTAGCGTTGCGTCGTCAAAAACGACGCCAGTATTCTGTAAAAAAACATTTCAAATCGTGATCCTCGCTGTTCGATGCGCCAATTTTTGGGACGCAACGTCAGGGTCGTGTTTTCCAAGGAACGCGGCAGATGAGGGTTGACCCGTCAACAGGACTTTGCACGCATTCTTCCAGCCACATCACGACATAAGATGTCCCAAATAATACAGCGCTGCATTTTCACGTAAGCCGCGCTCTCGCGAGTTGTTTGAGACTGGTGAATTGTCTCGTCGGCCGGACTTCAAAAAGGGGGCTGTGCAACAGGGTTGCACCATGGCCATGTTCCTTTCACTTCGGTGTGCAGGTGTGCAAAATCCGCGTTACATCGGGAAATATCGTTTTCGGCCCTAAACGGATGGCCAGGAACGCCGATACGAATGGCGGGGAGAAAACGCGGCGCGTCCCGGAATGGCAGGGGCGATCCTCCGGCCCGGGACGCAACGCGCGAAAAGCCACCCAGGGAGCACGACCATGACCCATCCCGCCCGCGCCGTCCGATTGCCGCAGTACGCCGTCCCGCCTGGGGCACAGCCCGAACCGGGATTTTCCAACGTCCTGGTGGTGGCCGAAAACGAAGGCCATGGCCGCGTGGACCGGGAGTTCCTGAAAAAGGCCCGCATCTTTTCGCCCCGGGTGGTGTATTCCGCCAAACAGGCCATGGAGGCGCTCTCCCGGCACGGCGCGGACCTTCTCTTGTGCGACGGCCGCCTCACGGACGCCACGGGCCTTGAGTTTGTGGCCGCCATCAAGGCGCATCCCCGCCTGAAGCTCCTCCCGGTCATCATGCTCAGCCTGGAGAACAGCCGGGAGGCGGTCATCGAGGCCGCCAGGCTTGGAGTGTGCGGCTACCTGCTACGCCCCTATTCCCAGGCCGCCTTTTCCAGATACCTGGCCCTGGCCCGGGCCATGCGCGAATTCACCCTGGACGCCGCCGCCGGGATGGCCCAGGCCGCCCGGGAGGTTTTGTCCGGCCGCGCCGACGGCCAGGATGCCGGGATCATCCCCGTGCCGCCCTTGCCGACCGTCGGCGCGGGAGGCGGGCCCGGCCTTTCGTCCGAGGAGGCCCCGCGATTCTACCGGCTGGGACTGCGGCGGCTGGCGGCCGAGGACTACGAAGCGGCGGCCCAGGGCTTTTCCCGGGCCACGACGCTCAACGCCTTGTACGTGGAGGCCCATCTGGGACTGGCCGAGACCTACCGGGCCCGGGGCGACGCGCGGCGCTACCGCGAGGCCATGAAGCGGGCGGCGGACGCCTGCGTCCGGGCCCGGCGCTTCGAGGCTCTGCGCGACCGGTTCGCCCGCATGCTGCAAGCGGATGCCGAGGGGTTCAATCCCTTTTTCGCCCTGGGCAACGAGAACCTGCGTTCCCGGGACTACCAGGGGGCCGTGGCCAGCTACCGCGACGCCCTGTCGCTTGATCCGGACAAGGGGGACATCTTCCTGCAGCTCGGCAAGGCCTACCACTTCCTGCGTCGCAAGGATCTGGCGGTCAAGGCCGTGAGCAGGGGGATGGCGCTTGGCGGGGAGCCGTCCGAGGCTAAGGCCCTGCTTTTCCGGCTTACGGGCCGCGATCCCGACGCCGTGGAGGCCATGGGACAGGAGGGGGCCGAGGCGGACATGACCCTGCCGTGGGCCCTGCGCGTGGCCTGCCGGGTGGCCGGACTGGTCACCGAGGGCCTGTACAAACTGCGTCGCCAGGCGGCCTGAGGCGCACCCCGCTCCGGATGGCCCTCCCCGAGTGGGCGCGACGGGGCGCGACGGGGGGCGTCCCCGTCAGCGCAGCATGTCCCGGGTCCGCCCCAACGTTGACTTTTGCCCTGTCCGCGCTCAAGTTGTCGCCATGGGGCGCGACTACACGACCTTTCGCGCGCGCCGCGCGCCGCATGGCCTTTTCCGGGGCGCGACCGTGTTGTTGCCCCTGGCGGCCGTCCTGGCGTTTGCGTTTTCCCCGGCCGTCTCCCGCGCCGCAGAAATGTCCCCCGACCAGAAGATTCTGCACGTCATAAACCGCCTGACTTACGGCCCGGCCCCTGGCGACGTGGAGCGCGTGCGGGGCATGGGGGTGGCGGCCTTCATCGCCGAGCAACTCGAACCGGACGCCATCCCCCAATCCAAGGAACTTTCGGCCCGGCTGGAGGCCCTGTCCACCACGCGCCTTGGCACGGTGGAGCTTTTTCGGGAATACGGCCCCACCCCGGACAAGTCCGGGGGGCTTGGCCCCAGCCAGGTCTTGGCCGCCCGGGACCGGGCCGGGATCGTGTCCCGCGAGGCGGCCGACGCCCGGCTGTTGCGGGCGGTGGCCGATCCCGCCCAACTGCGCGAACTCCTGGTGGATTTTTGGTACAACCATTTCAACGTGGACGCGGGCAAAGGGCTGGCCCGGCTTTGGGCCGGGGCCTATGAGCGCGAGGCCATCCGGCCCTACGTGCTGGGGCGTTTTTTGGATCTTTTGGCGGCCACGGCCATGCATCCGGCCATGCTCATCGCCCTGGAGAACTGGCGCAATGTGGCCCCGCGCGGGGAGGCGGCCGCATCGGCGTCGGCCGAACCCGCCGCTTTGGGGCCGCAAAACGGGGACGACCGGCAGAACGAAACCCCGGCCCCGGCCGAAACCGACGTCCAGGGCATCAACACGACGTATGCCGCAACGCTCCTGGCCGCGCATACCCTGGGCGACGCCACGGCCTTTTCCGCCACCGACGTGACGGCCCTGGCCCGTGTGTTTACGGGGTGGCGCATCGGCGCGCCGCGTTCGGAGACGGATAAAAACGGATTTGTCTTCGATCAGAAGGCGCACGACCCCACGGACAAGTCCTTTCTGGGGGCGACCATCCAGGGCGGCGGCATGGCCGAGGGGGCGGCGGCGCTACGGTTTCTGGCCGAGCATCCGGCCACGGCCGGGCATGTCTGCCGCAGGCTGGCCGCCTATTTTCTGGCCGGGGAACCCTCGCCCGGGCTGGTGAAACGGTTGTCTGCGGTTTTTTTGCAGTCCGGCGGCGAGATACGGGCGGTTTTGACCACGCTTTTTTCAGATGCCGAGTTTTTCGACGAAAAGCGGTATATGGCCGGATTCAAGTCCCCCCTGCGCCATGTGGTCTCGGCCATCCGGGCCACGGGGGCCATGCCGGACGCCCCCACCCCCCTGGCCGGGGTTTTGGGCCGCATGGAGATGCCCTTGTACCATTGCCCGGATCCGGCGGGGTTCGCCCTGGCCCCGGCAGGCGCGCCCACGGCCCGGGACATGGCCGCCCGGGTGTCCTTCGCCGCCGATCTGGCCTCAGGACGGCTGCCCCTGTGGGCCGAGCTTCCCAAGGGCCTGGCGCCCCAGTCCCTTCTGGCCGCCCTGGGCCGGGCCCAGGCTGCCCAGACTGCGGAGACGCCTGGGGCGAAGACGTCCGGAAAGACGAAATCCGCCGGGAAACGGGCCGCACAGGCCGCCGCCAGCGCCAAGGGCCGGAATGAACCCGCGCACGACGCGGCGATCATCCTGTCCGGGCCGGATTTCGTGAGGTATTGAGGCCATGCTGCGGATAGGTCCAACCCGGATGGGGCGCGTCGCATGAACCGTCGCCATTTTCTCCACGCCCTGGCCCTCCTGGCCGCCGCGTCAGCCTGCCCCGGGGCTGCCGCTGCGGCGCGCCGGGCCGGAAAAAAGCCTGCCGACAAGACCCCGCCCCCCCCGGCCGGGCCGCCGGAGAAGGCCCCATCCCCCGGCCCTGCGCCCGCCCGGCTGGTGGTGGTGTTTTTGCGCGGCGGCGTGGACGCCTTAAGCGTCCTGCCGCCCGCTGAAAACGATTTTTACCGTCTGGCCAGGCCCACCACGGCCCTGGCCCCGACCGGCCGCCCGGGCGGGGTTGTGTCCTTGTCCAGCGGCCTGGGGCTGCACCCGGCCCTGGCCCCGCTGGCGGAGGATTTCCAGGCCGGTCATCTGGCCTTTGTGCAGGGGGTGGGCCTGTCCGAGGCGGTGCTCGACCACGCCACGGCGCAAAAAATCATGGAGGCCGGGGTGGGAGGCGTTTCCTCCCTGGCCGCCGCCAGGGACGGCGGCTGGATGGCCCGGCTGGCCCTGGAGCTGGCCCCCAGACCGGCAGGGACGAAAGCCCCTCCGGACACCACGGTTCGGGCCGTCTTCGCCACCCCACGGCGTCCCCTGATCCTTTCCGGCAAGGCCAGAAGCGTCAATCTGCCGCCCGGCAGGTACGTCTACCCCATGGACGCGGCCACCCTGCCCGACGTCACGGAATTGGACGCGGCCCTGGCCAAATCCTACGGGGCCAAGGGCGTTCCGGCCGCCCTGGCCCGGTCCTTCCGCGAGGGCGCGTCCTTCCGACGGTCGCGTCTGGCGGCGCTCGCCCGGGAGATGGACGCCTCCCGGAGCGGTGACCCTCCGGTGTCGCTTTTTCCCGGGCTGGCCGGGAAACTCGCGGCGCAGATGACGCGCCAGCCCGAACTTTCGCTGGCCTTTCTGGCCTTTGGCGGCTTCGACAGCCATGTCCGCCAGGGCGCGGCCGTGGGACGGCTGGCCGAGGCCCTGGCCCACACGGCCAAGGGGTTGCGTGTCCTGGCCGAAGGCCTGGCCTCGGGGATGGAGCGCACGGTGGTGGCGGTGATCAGCGAATTCGGCCGGTCGCTGGCGGAAAACGGCACGGGTGGCACGGATAACGGCCACGGGGGGCTTACGTGGCTCCTGGGCGGGCCGGTGGTCGGCGGTCGGCTGTACGGCCAGCCGCCGGTCCTGGCCGGGCGCAGGCTGTACCGTGAACACCTGCTGCCGGTGACCATGGACTATCGCCTTCCCCTGGCGGCGGTCCTGCGGGGGCATCTGGGACTTTCGGAGGAGGCCGTCAAACGGGTGTTCCCGGGATTTTCCCCGGACGCATCCCTGATGGGCCTTATACGCGCCAGGCCGGACGCCGCCGTCTCTCCGCCATAGCCCCGAACCCTCGGACTCCGGGCAGGCGGATTTCCGGCGGAACCAAGGCAACGATATTATTTCTTAACGATCCGGACGCGCGCCCTCTGGGGAGCGGCATGTCTCGCAGGCGGCCCGTCGTCAACCCGGCGGACAGCCGACGGCGTTGTCCCGTGGGCGTCGGTCAGGCCGAGACGGGTCGCGTGAAACCAAGGTGTCCCCGGCAGGGGATGCGGGAGGGCGGCGAGACGGGGCCGAACCGTGGTCCGGCCCCGGTGCGGCGGATTACTTTTTGGCTTCTTTGGCCAGCTTCTTCTTGAGGCCCTCGGCATACTGCCGGGACTGTTCGAGGATGTTGTCCACGTTCTCCCCGTTGAGCTTGAGCCCGGCGATCTTGTAGATGCCGTCGAAGGGGATGAAGGCGTTTTTTTTGTCGGCGTAAAGTTCGTCCATGGCCTTGACGGCCTTGGCCGGGTCGCTGATGACATAGGCGTTGAAGCATTCCCGGAACTGCTTGTTGATGTGCTCCGGATCGGCGTCCTTGCCGCGCCCCACGGTGATATCCGTGCACAGGATGCGCACGCCGGTGGCCATGCCGGTGATGAAACAGTGTTTTTCCTTTTCGGTGTAGCCGGCCCACGTTTGAGCGAAACTCGGGGCCGTTTGGGCCACGGCCGAGGCCGCGTTGCCCAGCAGAAGCAGAAAAAGGGCTGTGAGCAGCAGGGTTTTTCTTACCATATCTCTCTCCTTGTCGGATCGTTACGTCATGTGCTCGGCGTTTCGGGCGTACTTTGCCCGGACGGATGGGTCCGGCCTGCTTCCTACGCAAACTCGGCCCGGGCGGCAAGGGGCATTCGCCCGACGCCGCAACGTCGCCAGATCGCGTCGGCGGTCAGATGTCGTTTAAATCGATGGTCTTGGGGCCCGGCTTTTGTTTGGCCGGGGTTTGGGAGGCGCCTGTGCGGCCGCTTTTCGCCCCCTGCCCGTACAATCCCGCCGCCGGGTCGGCCTCTGCCGCGCCGTTGCGCGCGGCCTTGCCCTGGCCGGAGGCCGGGACGGCCTTGCCGCCGCACAGCCCGCGCACGGCCTCCAGGCGGCGCACGGCCGGGGCGTATCCCACCTGGGGCGCGGCGGCCTTTTCATAGGCGGCCAGGGCCTCGCGGCAGTTGCCTTCGGCCAGAAAGATGTCGCCCAGGCGCAGCAGGGCCTCGGGGCTCAATCCCCCCGTGGTCCCGGCCTTGATCAACCAGGGCTTGGCCTGGGCCGTCTCGCCCTGGTTGGCCAGCAAAAGTCCCATGGCCTCCATGGCGTCGCCTTGGCCGGGGTCGGCGCGCAGGGCCGCGTCATAGGCCGTAAAGGCCTTTTTCGCGGCGTCCCGGGTCAGGCTTTGCCCCAGAAACACCTTGGCCTGGGGGGTGTCTGCGGCGGCGAACAGCGTGGCCGCCTGTTCGAAGTTGCCTTGCTCATAGGCCCTCCTGCCCGCCTCGAAGGCCTCCGCCGGTGGCGGCGCGGGGGGCGTCTGGGGGGTGTGGGAGGAACACCCGGCGGTGAATGCCGCCACAGGAACCACGACCAACAGCAGTACGACCGCGCATGCGGCTTTGACGGACATGGCTTCTCCTTGGGGATCCCGGCGATGCGAAGACGGGGTGGCCCGAACCGTCCTGGCGGATTTGGACGTCACGCGGCCCGTCGCCCTCGTCAGCCGCAGTCCAGGGTGTTCTATCCCAAAAGGGGGGTGGGCTTGTCAAATCCCGGGATGCGGCGGCGACCCCGCCTGGACGGGGCAAATGCGGATCGCCGCTGCAACGTGGGGAATCAGGCGTGGATTTTTTTGAGGAGCCAGGCCATGTGCTGGCCCAGGGTGCGCATGGTGCGCAGGCCCTCTTCGTCGCCGCTCACTTCGCCGATTTCCCGACCGAAGCCCATGTTCCAGTAAATGGAGCCGGGCACCACCATCTCGTTGATGAAAAAGAAATGGTTGAGGGAATTGAAGGTGTGGATGGCCCCGCCGCGTCGGGCGGCCACCACCGCCGCCCCGACCTTTCTGGCGAACATGCGGCCGTTGGCGATGGACACCAGCCCGGCCCGGTCGATCAAGGACTTCATGTTGCTGGTCACGTTGGCGAAATAGGTGGGCGACCCGAGCACGATGCCGTCGGCGCCCTGCATTTTTTCAATGAGTTCGTTGAGCTTGTCCTTTTTCTGAATACACTTTTTGTCCTTGGTCTCGAAACATTTGTAGCAGGCCAGACAGCCGCGCAGATCCTGCCCGGCCAGCTGCACATGCTCCGTTTCGATGCCCTCGGCCGTCAGTTCGGACAAAAGCGTGTTGATCATGATGGCGGTGTTGCCGTTTTTCCTGGCGCTGCCGTTGATGGCCAAAACCTTCATGCCTTTTCTCCCTTCATTTTTTTCCCCGCGCTCCAGGCCTCTCCCACCCTCTCGCCCAGGGCGAAATAGCCGTTTTGGGGCATGGTCAGGAGCAGGGGATCGATTTTTGTCATGTCCGGCCGCCCGTCGCTGAGCACATCGGCATGGGCGTGGGCAGCTTTGATCTCGCCGATGAAAAAGGTGTTGGTGGCCACCTCCACGGTCCGGGACACGGCCACCTCCAGGCACAACGGGCATTCCCGGATCATGGGCGCGGTACCGAGTTCGCCGAAAAACACGTTGAAAAGCGCGCCCTTGTCCACGTTGCGGCCCGATACCAGCCCGCAATAGTCGGTCAGTTCAAGGAGCGTCCGGCTGGGAAAGCACATGCTGTACGTCCCGGTCTCCACAATCCCTTGCCGCGTGTACTGCCGGTGGTTGATGGCCGCGCCCACCATGGGCGGCTTGTACGACAGCCGGGTGAACCAGGCCACGGTCATGAAATTGGGCTTGCCGTCCACCATGGACCCCACCAGACAGACCGGCATCACCGGCAACACATTGGGTTCCACCCGTACCATATCCATTGCGCCACCTCCTTGGCGTCGCCTCGGGGAAGGAGCTTCGCCCCCTCCCCGGACCCCTCCCCGCCCGGGGGAATCATTCCCCCCGGACCCCCTGGTCTCCGGGCGTCGTCCCCCGGGGCTTTGCCCCGGGGGACGACGCCCGGGAAGCCAGGGCGGCCGGAGGGCGTGTTCCCGCCTGGCGGCGAGAGGCCGCGAAGCGCGATAAAAGTTTTGAAGGTGGGTCCAGGGAGGAAACTTTTTCAAAAGTTTCCTCCCTGGTCGCCGAAGGCTCCTCCTCCGCTATCCGGCCACGGCGGCCTTGCCGATGGAAAATCCCTGGCCGATGTCCGCGCCAAGGGCCACATAGCGCCGCGCGCCGGGGATGTAGGTGAAAAACCGGGCCTTTTGCGGGTCGACATGCCCCTTTTCGTCCAGGATGGCCGCGTCGGCCTTCACGTCCTTGATCTCGCCCACGAACTGGGTGTGCAGCCCAAGTTCGAAGACATGCAGCACGGCGCATTCGACGATGAGCGGGCATTCGCCCACATAGGGCGCGTCCACCAGCTCGCTTTTGACCGCAGTCAGCCCCAGGGCCGCGAATTTGTCCGTGTTTTTTCCGGAAACCATGCCCGCGTAATCCGTGGCGGCGGCCTGGGCCACGGAGGGGATGGACACGGTGAAGGCTCGGCGGGCCATGATGGCCCCGTGGGTATGGGTGGCGGCGCGCAGGGACACGGCCAGGCAGGGCGGCTTGGAGCAGCAGATGCCGCCCCAGGCGATGGTCATGATGTTGGGCGCGCCTGCCGCGTCGTAAGAGCCCACCAGCCAGGCCGGGGTGGGGGCGGCCAGGGTTTCCGCGCCAAGGGAGATTTTCATGCGAGGCCTCCGGTTGTGGATGTGGTTTGAGGTTGGGGCTATTTGCCCACAAAGGCGTTTTCGTCGATCCGCGCGGGGTTGAAGCGGTCAACGGGGCCGGGAGACTGGACCGGATGCCCGACGACCACGAAGGAATGGGGGATGATGTGCCCGGGCAGGGCGAACATCTTGGAAAAGGCCGCCACCCGTTCCGGCGTCGGATAGACGCCGGTCCATACCGAGCCAAGCCCTGTGGCCCGGGCAGCCAGGAGCATGTTCTGGATGGCGGCGGCGCAGTCCAGCACCCAGTAGCCCGGGTATTTTTCCAGGCTGGCGTCGCCCAGGACCAGGATGCCGACCGGCGCGGTGCGGACCATGGCCGCATAGGGATGAATGTCCGGTATCCTGTCCAGGATGTCCCTGTCCGTGACGACCAGGAACCGCCAGGGCTGGGCGTTCCCGGCGCTGGGCGCGGCCATGGCCGCGCGCAGGAGGGTTTCGATCTGTCCGGGGGAGACGGGCTTGCCGTCGAACTTGCGGATGCTGCGCCGGGTGTGGATGGCTTCCAAGGCGTCCATGGCGTTCTCCTTTCAAGGCTGGTGTCTTCTTTACACTTGGGGGGATTTTATGTAGTACTGTTGAAAAAGCAAGCAGGCACAAATAAGTATGGTAGTATGCTAAAGGAAACTATTGCGCCGGGCGGCGGTATCTGCCGTGACATCACGGGCGGATGAAACAAGCCGTACGGAAAGGAGCGAGCGTCCATGAGCGCCATCGAAGAGCGTCCCGGCGGGGCCTGCACCCTCAAGACCCTGGGCGGGCGCGAATATTACTGCACCATCGAGCTGTGCCTCCAGGTCATCGGCGGCAAGTGGAAGCCCATCATCCTGTGGCGGCTGCACATGGAGGGGGTGCGGCGGTTCGGGGAGCTGAAAAAGGCCATGCCCAACATCACCCAGAAGATGCTCACCCAGCAGCTTCGGGAGCTTGAGGCCGACGGCATGGTCAGTCGGCACGTGCATCCCGAGGTGCCTCCCCGGGTGGAATACGCCCTGACGCCACTGGGGGAAAGCGTCATTCCCATCCTGGAGCGCATGTGCGGCTGGGGCCGGGAGTTCGAGAAGCGGTTCGCCCCGGACGAGTGCGTCGTGGGCTTTTAGCGCGCATCCCCGTCCGGCCGTTGCGGTGGATGGGACAGCCCCGACATTCCGTGTCCTGGCCCCCGGTTGCGGCAGGGGAATTTGATCGCTGCGACCTGCGGGGCTTTCCTTTTTTGTCGAGTGTGATATGTCTCGACGGTCCAGGGGGCGGCTTTTTCTGCGTTCCCCGGCAGCATCTCGTTTACGCGCCAACAATCCTGATGCAGTACCCGCCCCGGGATGTATGAACGGGCGGGGTGAATTCCGGAATACGCCAGCGTTTCCGCATTCGATGTGTTGGCCCCCTGCAGGGGGTCGTCGCGCGCCGGGCCAACCCTGCGCCAGGAAGCCGCATGACCAAATTCGCCTTGACCTGGCGTTACGCCAGCGCCCTGCTGCTCCTGGCCGCCCTGGCCGGGGGGTCGTATCTGTTTCTGGACAGGAGCATGGACCTGGAAAGGCGTCGGGCCGTGGTGATCGACCTGAGCGTGCGGCAGCGCATGCTGGCCCAGAGCGTGGTGATCCTCGGCTTTGTCGCGGATCGCGCAGCCCAGCCGTCCGTCCGGGATGCGGCCCTTGGCGAGATGCAGGGGGCCCTGCGCGAACTGCTTTCGATCCATGCCCGGCTGGGCAGTCTCCAGATCGGAGATTTGGCCCCTCCGGACGCCGACTCCTGGCTGGAGAGCACGCGGCGTCTGGACGTGTTCGTGAACACGGCCCGTACCGTGGCCCGGCAGGTCCAGGCCGGGAAGCCCTTGTCCCATGCCTTGATCATCCGCCTCCATGAGACGGGCGGCCTGGAGCTTTTGGCCGGGCTGGACGCCCTGCTCCTGCATCATCAAAGCGAGAGCGGACAGAGTCTTTTCCTTTTGGACCGTCTGCCGCTGGCGTTTTTTCTCGGGACATTGGCCATCCTGGCCTTCATGGGCGTGATGCTGTTTCGGCCCCTGGTCAACGATATCGTGGCCGACAGGCGCTCTCTGGAGATCGCCAACGAAGAATTGGGCAAGCTGGCCACGGTGGACTGTCTGACCGGGCTTTTCAACCGCCGCAAGTTCGACGAGGTGGTGGTCCGGGAGATGGAGCTGGCCCGGCGTTATGCCGACCATGTCTCGCTTTTGATGTTCGACATCGACCATTTCAAGACCATCAACGACACCCTGGGCCATGCCGTGGGCGACAAGGTGCTGGCGGATCTGGGGCGGCTGGCCGTAACCAGCATGCGTTCCGTGGACTACGTGTTTCGCTGGGGCGGCGAGGAGTTTTTGATCCTGGCCCCGCGCACGGACGACCATGCCGCCTTTGGCGTGGCCGAGAAACTGCGCCAGACGGTTGCGGCCCACTGGTTTTCAGACGGGGTTCGGTTGACGATAAGCCTGGGCGTGGCCGAATACCGGCCCGGGGAAGGCCTGGAGGACTGGCTGACCCGGGTGGACCAGGCCATGTACGCCGCCAAACGCGGCGGCCGCAACAAGACCATGGCCGGATAGGTCTGTGGGTCGCGGGCCGGGCAGGGCAGGATAGGGCAGGATAGGGCAGGGTAGGGCAGGGGGAAAGCCTCCGGCGGCCAAAGGGGCGCAGCCCCTTTGGAAACCCGCCTGGGGAAGAGGTGTTGGATGTGGGGAGCGTGCGACCGGCCCCGTAGCCTCAAATGGGCGGGGCGATGGTCACCAGCACCCGCATGCGGGTCGCGGCCCGCACCCCGTGCGGCTCGGCGATGTCCGACACCAGCACGTCGCCTGCCCGGGCGGGCATGGTCCCGCCCTCGGCCAGAAACTCCCCCTCGCCCTCGATGACCGCGATGGACAGTTGCCCCTCCAGGTCGTGGGAGTGGATGGGCAGTTCCTGGCCCGGCTCGAAATTGAAGTTCAGGATCTTGAAATACGGCGAGTCGTGCACCAAAAGCTTGCCGAAGCCCGTCTCCTTGAACGTCCCTGCCTCGAACAGATTGGTCTTGCGCATAGTCTGTCCTCCCTGATGGCCCGGGCAAACGAAACGCGCCGGGTCGTTGTTCTTTTGAAAAGGCCCTGTCCCATGCAGGCGCATGGCGGCATTCCGCCGAACCGCTGAAAAAGACGAAGTATTTTGAATACAGTCCTTTCAGGATGCGTTTCGCAAACCGCATGGGCAAGCCTTGCCCATGACCGGGACTACCCCATGCAGGCGCACGCACCCTGCGGCCTGGACAGGCCGCCCACCATCTCCCGGGCGATGATCTCGCCCCGGCGCGACACCACGACGCGCTTCACCGGCAGGTTGCAGCCCGATCCCTCCACGGCCGCCAGGGCGATGCGGTGCAGCCCGTGGCAGCACGGCACCTCCATCTCCAGGACCGTGATGTCCGAGATGCCCGAGGTCCGGATCATGTCCGTCAGCTTGGCCACGTAGGCCGCCGCGTCGTCGAACTTGGGGCAGCCGATGGCCACGCAACGTCCGGCCAGGAAGTCGTGGTAGCCCGGAAACGAGGCCGGAACGCAGTCTGCGGCCAGAAGCAGGCTCGCCCCGCGCAGAAACGGCGCGTCGGGCGGGATGAGCCGCAACTGGATGGGCCAGTGGGACAGGGCCGAGGTCCGTCCCGTTCCCGACATGGAGGCTCCGGCGGCGGAGGCGGCGAACCCTGTGGGGGCGTTGGCCTTCTCGCACGGCGAAAGGGTCATCACGTTGCTTGATGGGCAGCCGCAGGGCATGGGAGCGGCCTTTTCGGCGGCCAGCATGGCCTGCACGGCCTGCTCGTCAAAGGCCTCGGCCGGGCGTTCGACGATTTTGAGCGCGCCCGTGGGGCATTCGCCGAGGCAGGCCCCCAGGCCGTCGCAATACCGCTCGGCCACAAGCCGGGCCTTGCCGTCCACGATGCGCAGCGCCCCCTCGGCGCAGCCCGTGATGCACTGGCCGCAGCCGTTGCACAGCTTTTCGTCGATTTCGATGATCTTTCGCGTGGCGTTCATATGTCTTCCTTTGACCCTTGGGTCGGGGAGGCTTCGACCGAATCCGGATCAGCCTCCCCTGGCCTCAGGTGTTGTGCATGGACCCCGGCTAGCCGAGGATGGCCTTCAAGTCCTCGTCAGGCGTGGTGATGGGTTTGATGTCATAGGTTTCCACCAGGAACTTCAGGACGTTGGGCGTCAAAAAGGCGGGCAGGGACGGTCCCAGTCGGATGTTTTTGATGCCCAGCGACAAAAGCGTGAGCAGAATGGCCACGGCCTTTTGCTCGTACCAGGACAGGACCATGGACAGGGGCAGGTCGTTGACCCCGCACTCGAAGGCCTTGGCCAGGGCCACGGCCACCTGGATGGCCGAATAGGCGTCGTTGCACTGGCCGATGTCCAGAAGGCGCGGGATGCCGCCGATGTCGCCGAGCTTTTGGTCGAAGAAGCGGAACTTGCCGCAGGCCAGGGTCAGGATCACGGTGTCGGCCGGGGCCTTCTCCACAAACTCGGTGTAGTAGTTGCGCCCGGGCTTGGCCCCGTCGCAACCGGCCACCAGGAAGAAGTGGCGGATCTTTCCGGCCTTGACCGCGTCGATGACCGCTCCGGCCACGCCCAGGATGGCGTTTCTGGCGAATCCCACCATGACCGATCCCTTGTCCGTGTCCTCGGCAAATCCCGGCATGGCCAGGGCCTTGGCGATGACCGGGCCGAAGTCGCCGTTTTTGACGTGGGTCACGCCCGGCCAGCCCACAAGGCCCGTGGTGAAGATGTTGTCCTGATAGACGGCCCCGGGCTTCTGGATGCAGTTGGTGGTCATGAGGATGGCCCCTGGGAAGACCGCGAATTCCTTCTGCTGGTTCTGCCAGGCCGTGCCGTAGTGGCCGTAAAAATGCTTGAATTTTTTCAGTTCCGGATAGCCGTGGCAGGGCAGCATTTCGCCGTGGGTGTAGATGAAAATGCCCTTGCCCTCGGTCTGCTTCAAAAGATCGTGCAGGTCTTTCAGATCATGCCCCGAAACCAGGATGGCCTTGCCCGCCTTGGCCCCCAGGGGAACCTCGGTGGGTACGGGGTGGCCGTAGGTTCCGGTGTTGGCCGCGTCGAGCAGCTCCATGGCCTTGAGGTTGGCCTGGCCGCATTCGAGGACCAGGGCGACCATGGCCCCCAGGTCCAGGGAGGGGTCGAAAACCGCCGCCAGGGCCTTGTGCGTGAACTCGGCCACGGCGTCGTCCGTATGCCCCAGGATGGCGGCATGGTCGGCATAGGCGGCCACGCCCTTGAGGCCGAAAATGAGCGTATGCTTCAGCGACAAGACGTCGGGGTCCACGGCCGGAATGCTTTTGAGCCCGTGCTCATGGCCCTGGGCGGTAAGGCCGTCCAGGGATTTCGCCGGTTCATAGTCCGCCGGGCCGCCGGTGACGGCCAGGCCCGCCTTGGCCGCCAGGGCCTTGCGCATGGCCACGGTCTTTTCAATCAGGGCCGGAAACCGCTCGGGGTCGAAATTGACGTTGGTCAGGGTGGAGAACATGGCGGCCATGGTGAAATGGTTGACCTCGGGGTCCACCACGCCCTTTTCCCTGGCCGCGTGGGCCACCTGGGACAGTCCGCACAAGGCGTAGACCAGGAGATCCTGGAGATCGGACACCTCGGGCTTTTTGCCGCACACGCCGAGCTTGTCACAGCCGAGACCCTTGGCGGTCTGTTCGCATTGGTAACAAAACATGTTCACGTCCTCCTGTTGAAAGTTGGCATTTGCCGTGTTGGGACAAGAGATACATCCCCTGGCCCGATGCGCCCTTGACGTAAGTCAAAAGGGGCAAGATTTTTCCGGGGATGGGGCCGCCGCCCCAGACCCCGCCCGGGGGGAATCATTCCCCCCGGACCCCCCGTTCCCGGGCGCGTAGCCGCGCAAGCAAGGCTTGCGCGGCTACGCGCCCGGAAAGGCGGGGAGTTTGCGGGAAACGGTATACCTGTGGGCGGGAAGAGGCAAAGCTATTGAAAGTTTTTGGGAGAGGGGTCCAGGGGAGAACCCTTTTTCCAAAAAGGGTTCTCCCCTGGCCGCCGGAGGCCTAAATCCGCGCCACGCCCAGGAAGACGGCGTGCAGCGAGATGACCACGGCCAGAAAGATCTGGCGGGAGATGTCGGGCGAAAGGCCGAACAGGCGGTAGCCCATGTGGGAGGCGGGGTTTTTTCTGGGGCACACGCCCACGCAGTCGCCGCACAGGGTGCAGGAGAGCCCCGGGCGGCCCAGGGAGACGTCGCGCTCGGACAGGGCCCCGTAGCGGCAGGCCTGGGAGCAGCGGCCGCAGCGGGAAAAGCGGTCGCATCCGGCGTCCATGCGCAGCCGCCAGGGCGAGAGCCTGCCAAGCAGGTTGCCGACAAGGCCGATGGGGCAATAGGCCGTGCAGTGGACCATCATGCCCCGGCGTCGGGAGACGGCCAGCATGACCAAGACGCCGACGAGGCCGAAGGCGGCGGCCAGGATGGCGGCCGTGAGGCCGGGGACGCCCAGGAGCCGCAAGGCCAGGGCGGAAAGGACCGTCAGGGCCAGGGCCAGGGAGCGCGTGAGCCAGGCGTGGCGCGGCAGGGAGGCGGGTGGCTTGGGGCCAAGGCGTGAGGCGGCGTCGTCCCAGGCCCCGATGTAGCACAGGTGCGAACACCAGGCCGGTCCCACGAGAAAAAGCGTGGACAGGTACAGGATGGGCATGAAAAAGCCGCCGCCCCGGTAGAGGGGGCCGCCGACGATGAGCGCCGGCACGGGCAGGTGCAGCGCGCCGGTCATGAGGAAATCGGGCAGCCCGGCCAGCCCCAGGGCGAGTTGGGCGAAGAACACGGCCGAGAAAAGGCCCCAGTAGCGCGGCCGAAGCCGTCTGGCCCGGGCCGGGTCGGCCATGGCCCCGGCTAAGAGCGCGGCGTAGACGGCCAGGGCCAGGATCTCCAGACGTCCAAAGCCCGGAAAGAAGCGGTCGGCGAGGAGGATGGAAATGCCCGCCTTGGCCCGGGCCAGCTCCAGGATGGCCATGGTCAGGACCATGGCGGCGGCCTGGAGCGTGGCCGTGCCCGCGCCGCCTGGAAAGCGTTTTTTCGCCGAGGTTGTGGTCAGCAGCCAGGCCGCGGCCAGGCACAGGGCGGCCACCCCGCCGAGGATCAGGCCCAGCCGCAGCCAGGGTTCGCCGAAGGCCCGGCGCAGGGCGGCCAGTTCCAGGGCCGTATTCGCCCAAAAAAGCGCCGCGCCGCCCAGAAGCGGGATGGCGGCCAGCCGGACGAAGGCCCGGCGGGAAAAAAGCAGCCCCGCACAGCCCAGGCAGGCCGAAAAAAGCCCCATGTCGCCGAGGCGCAGGCCGTGGGCGGCGGTGAGCGCAAAGGCCAGGACGGCGGGGAGAAGCGACAGGGCGGCCATGGGCGGTTATGTCCGATGTCGTGCGCGGGCGCGGGCCTGGGGATGGCCGGGGGATGGCCCGGACCTCAAGGTCGGCGCCTCGCCGCGCAGGATTTGGCCCACGGCCGTGGCGTCCTTGGGCAAAAGGGCGGACAGGCGCACCCCGGGACGATGCCGGGCCATGAAAAAGGCCGCCAGGCGCGCCAGGCAGGCGGCGGCCTCGGCGTCGGAAAAAAGACCCGGAAGCTCTACGGCCAGGGCCGGATGCCGTCCCAGCCGCCCCCCGGCCATGACCCGCCAGCCTAAGCGGTCCAGGGCCAGGGCCTCATGGGGGCAGGCCCGGACGCACAGGCCGCAGCCCAGGCACGATGTGCGGTCGATGACCGGCCCGTCCGGGGTGATGGCCACAAGGCGTTCGGGACAGGCCGCAGCGCAGGCCCCGCAGCCCGTGCACCGGTCGGGCTCGCGGGCCGGGCGGCAGGCCCGGATGAGCCCGAAGTCCGCCACTTGGGGGCCGGCGCAGGCGTTGGGGCATCCGGCCAGTACGACCTTTATGGCCTGATGGTGGCGGATGGAGGGTTCTTTTTCGGCCAAAAACGCGGGCCAGCCCGCTTCGGTGAGGGTGTGGCCTAACAGTCCGGCCATGTCCGTGTCGCAGGGCAGGGCATGGGGACAGGGCCGGGCCCCGGGGGCCGGGTCGAGGCCCCGGCAGGTGGTGAGGCGGAAGGTGTGTTCGGACATGGGCGGCGATCCTTTTGGCGTGGTGTATCCCGAACGGGCCGGGCTGGCCTTGACGTAGGTCAAAAAACCAGGAATCGAAAGCCCATGCCTGGAATCGACAAAAAAGCGGCCGTGGCCGGGATGGAGATGTTTGCCGGACTTGCCCCGGACAAGATCGCGGAGCTTGCGGCCGTGGCCGAGGTGAGGCGGCGGGAGCGGGGGCGGGTGATCTTCCGGGCCGGGGAGGCGGCCGACGGCTTCTACAGCGTGGCCTCGGGCAAGGTGCGCATCTACCGCTCCTCGCCGTCGGGCAAGGAGCACATCCTGCATGTGTTCGGCCCGGGCGCGGCCTTTGCCGAGGTGGTGGTGTTCCAGGGCGGGGTGTTCCCGGCCGACGCCCAGGCCTTGGAGGACAGCGAGCTTTTATTTTTTCCGCGCCGGGGCTTTGCGGCGCTTTTACGCGACGATCCGGAACTGGCCATGTCCATGCTGGCCTTGCTCTCCGCCCGCCTGCGGTTTTTCGTCCAAAAGATCGAGGAGTTGAGTCTCAAGGAGGTGCCTGCCAGGCTGGCCGCCCACCTGCTTTTGCTGCATTCGGCCCAAAAGAAGATGCGCCTGGACCTGGAGCTGCCCAAGGGACAGTTGGCCGGATACCTGGGTACGATCCCGGAGACCCTGTCCCGGGTGCTGCGCAAGATGGCCGACGACGGGCTCATCGTTCTGGACGGGCAGGCGGTGGTGCTGCGTGACGTGGAGCGGCTGGAGGAACTGGCCTCGGGGCAAAAAAACCTGTAGCCGGGCCGTCGGTCAGGCGGGGCCGATGCTCCCGAGCAGCCGCCGCAGATCCGAGACCTCGATGGGCTTGGCCATGTAGCCGTCCATGCCCGCCGCCAAAAACCGCTCCCGGTCGCCGGACATGGCGTGGGCCGTGAGCGCGATGACCGGTATCCCGGCCCGGTGGGCGAAGGCCGGATCGTTGCGCAGGATGGCCAGGGTCTCAAGGCCGCCAAGCGTGGGCATCTGGATGTCCATGAGGATGCAGTCGAACCCCTCCCGGCTCAGGATGTCCAGGGCTGCCAAGCCGTTTTCAGCCTCGGCCACGGCATGTCCCATCTTTTCCAGCATCCGGCGCAGGGTCATCCGGTTGATGCGCTCGTCCTCCACGATAAGCACGCGCAGGTTCGCCCCGTGGGCCATCTCTCCCGAAAGCAGCGGGCCTTTGGCCGGGGCCGGGCTCGTGGCGGACAGGTCCAGATGCAGGCAGCAGGATACGGTCGTGCCCTCACCGAATTCGGTTTCCAGCACAAGATGCCCGTCCATGAGTTCCACCAGGTGCTTGACGATGGCCAGCCCCAGCCCCGCACCTTCATATTTGCGGGTCACGGCCCCGTCGGCCTGGGTGAAGGAATCGAAGATGGAGTCGAGCTTGGTCTCGGGAATGCCGATGCCCGTGTCCGAGATGGTGAAAAAGACCCGGGCCGTCCCCGGCTCGGGGGTGGGCAGGGGATAGGCCTCCAGGTGTATCTCGCCGATTTCCGTAAATTTCACGGCGTTTCCCACCAGATTGAAGACCACCTGGCGCACGCGCACCTCATCGCCCAGATAGAGCCGGGGCAGGGTGGCGTCCATGTGCAGGATCAGATCAATGCCACGTTCCCGACATACCGGGCCGAAGGTGTCGGCCACGGCCGCGAACACGTCGCGCAGGTCGAAGGGTTCGCGACCCAGGCAGAGCTTTCCGGCCTCCACCCGGGCCAGATCCAGGATGTCGCTTAAAAGGGCGGTCAGGCGATGGCCCGAACGAAGGGCCGTGTCCACGTAGTCGTCCTGCTCGGCGTCGAGACAGGTGCCCTGGAGCAGTTGCAACATGCCCAGGAGGCCGTTTAAGGGCGTGCGGATCTCGTGGCTCATGTTGGCCAGGAATTCGCTTTTCATGCGGTTGGCGGCCTCGGAGGCCTCCCTGGCCGCAACCAGTTGGCCTTCAGCCTGAACGCGGCAGATGCCCAGGGCCATGATGGAGGCCAGCCGGTCGATGATGATCCGGTCCTTGCCGGTGTATGGCCGGGCGGGGGCGGCGACGATCAGAAGGCCCACGGTACGTCCGTCGGCCATGGCCTGCGCCCCCAGGCAGCCGGGGCAGTGTGCCGCCATCCCGGTGTCCGGGGGAAGGGATGACGGCTGGCCCCCCTGCGGCGGGCGCGGACGGGGCGCGGCGTCGTGTCCGGGGGACAGCCGGGCCAGACAGGGGGCCAGGGCCGGGTTCACGAAGGCGGCATCCGGGCAGGGGAGCTCGTCGGCGTCGGCCCCGGGAACCTCCCCGGGCGATTCGGCCATGTCCAGTCCGGCCAAGGCGGCCGGATCGACGGGGCAGGCCAAGGCCTGGGCGCTCCTGGTCAGGAGCATGGCCACCCGCCGGGTGGCCGCGCAAATCTCCGCCAGACTGCGCGATCCCATCATGCTCTGGGACAAATGGGACATGGTCCGGCTGATCTGGGACTCGCGGACAAGGGCCTCCGTGATGGCCTTGCGGCGGGTGATGTCCCGGGTGACGGAAATGAGCCCGGGGCCTGCGCCCAATCCGGTCGCGTCGCGCACCAGCGAAATGCGGACTTCAAACCAGCGCAGCCGTCCCTCGGCGTTGCGGATGCGAAAGGTGATGTCCCGGCTGGACTCGTCGCCCCGGGCGAAGCGGGCGAAGACCTCGTTGACGCGGGGCAGATCCTCCGGGAGGATGAAACGGCCCGGCCGGGTTCCGATCAGGGCCTCCGGCTCGACGCCCATGACCTCGCGGCAGGCGGGGCTGGCATAGCGGTAGGTGCCGTCCAGATCATGCAGGCAGATGAGGTCGAGCATGTTTTCGGCCAGCAGGCGGTACATGGCCTCGCTGCCGCCGGGGCTGGCGTCGCTGCGGGAGGATTCCTGTTCGGGGTGTGCGCGGGGGATGGATGTCGGGGGTGAGTCGGGCATGGCGGACGGGACGCCTCAATCGGAATAGCGGCGTTTGATGTCGAGAATGCTGTCAAAGTTGTCGAGGAAACAATCCAGGATGCGCGGATCGAAATGGCTGCCGCGCCCGGCCCGCATGATGTCCAGGGACACCTCGTCGGTGAAGGCCTCCTTGTAGGGGCGCTTGCTGGTCAGGGCGTCATACACGTCGGCCACGGCGCAGATGCGTCCGAAAAGGGGGATGTCCTCCCCGGCAAGGCCCTTGGGATAGCCCGAGCCGTCCCATTTCTCATGGTGCGACAGGGCGATGATTTCGCCTGCCCGCAAAAGCTCGAAGGTGGACGAACCCAGGATGCGCGACCCGAAGATGGTATGCTTTTTCATCAGCTCCCATTCGTCGGGGGTGAGCTTGCCGGGTTTGAGCAGGATGGAGTCGGGAATGCCGATCTTGCCGATGTCATGCATGGGGCTGGCCTGCTCCACCAGTTCCACCTCGCCCTTGTGCAGCCCGAGGTTTGCGGCCAGGCTGGCGCAATACCGGCTCATCCGCGTGATATGGTTGGCCGTTTCCTCATCCTTGAATTCAGCGGCCGAGGCCAGGCGGTAAATGGTTTCGCGGTGGGCGGCCAGGATGGTCTTCTGGGATTCCTCAAGATTTTCCAGGGCCATGCGCAGGGCGCTGGTGCGCACCGCCACCATTTCCTCAAGTTCGGCCTGGTAGCGTTTCACCTGGTCCTGGGAGTGCTTCATTTTCAGAAGCGAATCCATGCGCACCCGCAGTTCCGTGAGGTCGATGGGCTTGGCGATGAAGTCGTTGGCCCCGGCCTCCACGGCCGAAAGCCGGTCCTGTTTGCCGGACAGGGCCGTGACCATGATGATGGGCACGTCGCCTACATCGGTGCGTTCGCGGATTTTTTTGGCCACATGGAAGCCGTCCATGTCCGGCATCATGACGTCCAAAAGGACCAGATCTATGCTCGGATCCAGGACTTCCAGGGCTTTTTCGCCGCTCTCCGCCAGGACCGGATCATGCCCCATGGAGCGCAACAGGCCGCTTAACACCCGCAGGTTCATTTTTTCGTCGTCAACGGCAAGGATGCGTTTGGGCATGGCGGGTGGGGGCTTAAAGGATGGCGAACCAGGGACTCATCGCGCGACTCCATGCCGCGTAAGACAAAATACGGAGGGTCGATACCGGCGTCAAGAACGATTCCCCTGCCAAAGCCCGGTTTCATCCCGTTTTCAGGGGGGCGGCGTACGAAAAAAGCGCCGGAGACGACGGCCTCCGGCGCTTATGATACAGAATGTGCCGTGCAGGCCTACATCATAGATCCGGCCAGCTTGATCAGGCGCAGAAGCTGGTTGGTGAACCCGGCCTCGTTGTCGTACCAGATGAGCACCTTGGCCAGAGAGCCGTCCAAGACCTGGGAGGCGGCGGCATCCACCACGCCGCCATGGGTGTCGCCCATGAAATCCACGGACACCAGGGGTTCGTCGGTATAGCCCATATGATCGTTTGCGGCGGCCTTGAGCACGGCCAGCATGCCCGCCGTGTCCGTGGGGGTCTCCAGCTCGGCCACCAGATCCACCAGGGAGACGTTGGGGGTGGGCACCCGGATGGACATGCCGTCAAGCCGTCCGGCCAGTTCGGGGATGACCTTGGTCACGGCCCGGGCCGCGCCCGTGGTGGTGGGGATCATGGACACGGCGCAGGCCCGGCCGCGTCGCCAGTCCTTGTGGGAGCCGTCCAGGATACGCTGGCTCATGGTATAGGAATGGATGGTGGTCATGATGCCGTGCTTCATGCCGAAGGCGTCGTGCAGCACCTTGACCACCGGGGCCAGACAGTTGGTGGTGCAGGAGGCGTTGGAGATGATCTTGTGCTCGGGCTGGAGCTGGTGCTGGTTGACGCCCATGACGATGGTCACGTCCTCGCCCTTGGCCGGGGCGCTGATGACCACGGTCTTGGCCCCCCGGGCCAGGTGCTTTTCACAGCTTTCGCGGTCGTTGAACTTGCCCGTGGACTCGACCACCAGATCGCACCCCAGTTCGCCCCAGGCCCATTCCCCGACCCCGTGCCGGGTGATCTTCACCGGGGCGCCGTTGATGGAAAGTCCGTCGTCCGTGGCCAAAACCGTGCCGGGGAAACGACCGTGCACCGAATCGTATTTGAGCAGATGGGCCATTTGGGGATTGTCCGCCCTGGCGTTGACCGCAACCACGGAAACCTCGGGGTCGTCCGCCAGGAGCCTGATCAAATACCGGCCGATACGGCCGAATCCGTTAATGCCGATCCGAAGGGCCATATGCATCTCTCCTTGTGGGTGGAACTGTCGTGCCCGGGGTCTTCCGAGTGCGCCCGCAACCGGATGGGACACAGCGTGAAAACGCCGCAGACACCCACGGTCTATAGACCCGCAACGGATTTTGTGTCAACGCGGCAGGGTTTTTCTCAACGATATCATAGGCAAATTTTCGTTTCCGAAAAAAATGCATGCCGGGCGTCCCCTGCCCGGCATGCATTTTCGAAAAGATCGTCCCTGAATTATTTCGGAAGCAACCAATCCTCTTTGATCTCGAAAAGCGGAAACGACGGCTGTACCTGCGGTTCCTTTTGGCGGGTTTTTTCGTAGCACTCGTGTTCCAGGTCCAGCATGGCGTTGTCCGTGAGCCGGATGGAGGTGCCCTCGGTGTCCTCGGGATCGTCGCCTGCGGCATGTTCGAGCAACAGCGCGGTCACCCCTGTTTTGATGTTCCCGAATTTCCAGGCCATGCCAAGGTACAGGGCGCCCTGGTCGGACATGAGCGGCTTGGGGTCGCCGTAGCGGGTGGTCAGGGTCCGGCCGGTGGTGCGGAAAAAGGACGGATCCTTATCCTGGTATTTGAGCTTGATGCGCACGATCCTGCCGGGGTTGGCGCAATTGCCGAACAGCACGTAGCCGGTGCGGAAGCCCTTGGTGGGCTGGATGTTGGCCCGGGTGAGATAGGGTTTGTCCCACAAGGGAACCGCTTTGCTGAGGTCCAGGCGTTGGGCGAGATCCTTGACGTCCGCGCCCAGGGCGATCCCGGCGATCTCCCGGGGAGCGCTTGGCTGGGCGTGGGCGGTTGCGGCCGCCAGGGCGGTCAGGATCACGAGGCACGCGAGAAGGCGTTTCATGGATGCTCCTTGTGGTTGCGGGAACTGGCGAAGTCGCGATGAAGAAAAAGCCAAAGACAACGGACTGTCAAGAGTGCGCAGGGGGGAAGTGCGGGATCAAAAAATTCCGTACACCTCGGAATCCTCCCTGTCCGCTGTCTTGCCGGGCAATGTGGGGCCGGACGGGGCGGCCAGGAATTGCACGGCGGCCAGCCCGTCGTCTTCCCGGGCCGGATCGGCCGGCCGGGGGCTAAAGCCCGCTACACGTTCCCTGATGGCGGCGAGTTGCTGCGGGGGGAGCCGTTTTTCCACCTGCGCCCTGGCCCTGGCCGCCTGGGCCACGTCAAACTCCGTCGAAGGCTCCCTGGTGGCCAGACAGAGCCAGAAATAGGACTCCGGCAGGTTGCGGGACACGGTGCGCCCCTCGAAATAGGCCGCTCCGAGCATGGCCTGGGCCTGGGCCACCCCCTGGTGGGCGGCCATCCGGGCCAGTCGGAAAGCCTCGCGGGGATTTTTCGCCGCGCCCTGGCCGCGCTGGTACATGAGCGCCGCCATGAGCCGGGCCTTGGCGTCCCCGGCCCGGGCGGCCTTCAGGAACCAGTCCAGGGCCTGGACCTCATCCGGGGGGGCGGCCGCCCCCGAGAGGTGTAAAAGTCCCACGTTGAAGGCGGCCCGGGGATCTCCGGCCTGGGCCGCCCGGGTGAACCATTCCAGGGCCTGGGCCGGGTCGGCGGGCGCCCCAACGCCCTTGCCGAACATGGAGGCCAGGTTGAACTGGGCGGTCGCATCCCCGGCCCCGGCGGCCCGGCGATACCAGCGCAGGGCCTGGGCATAGTTGCGCGTGGAGCGCAGTTCCTCGTCGTACATGGAGGCCAGAAGGGTCTGGGCCTCGGGCAGGCCTTGCTCGGCGGCCTTGCGGCACAGGGAGAAGGCCTGGGCCGCGTCCCGGATCACCCCACGTCCGCCCAGATAGAAGAGGGCCAGGGCGTACTGGGCCTGGGGCATGCCCTGCCCGGCCGCCGCCGCCAGCCACTTGGCGCTTTCCAGTTCGTCCCGGGGCGTGCCCAGGCCGCGTTCCAGAAGCAGTCCGTAGAGATAGCGGGAGCGGGCGTCCCCGTCCCCGGCGGCCTGGCGGCACCAGCCTGCGGCGGCGGCGTAGTCCCGGGCGGCCGGGAGGCCTGCAGCGTACAGGTTGCACAGGGCGGCCCGCGCAGCGGCATCGGCTGACCCGGCGGCCTCCCGCAGGCGTATGGCCTCGGCGCGATCCCGAAACACCCCCTGGCCGTCGAAATACATCTCCGCCAGGCGCATCATGGCCGCCACATGGCCCTGGTCGGCGGCCATCCGGTACCATGCCGCCGCCTCCAGGGGGAAGGCGTCCACGCCTTCGCCCCGTTCATGGCGCTGTCCCAGGAGATATTGGGCCCTGGCGTCCCCGGCCGTGGCGGCCCGTGAAAACCACGCCAGGTCGTCGCCCGGCCGGGCGTCGGGCCAGATCCCGTCGCGGCACAGTTCGCCCAGGCGGAACATGGCTGCGGCCTGGCCTGCCTGGGCGGCGGCGACCAGCCAGCCATGGGCCCGGGAAAGATCGTCCGCCCGGTTTTTTTGCCGCAAGGGGTCGCGGGCCAAGGCAAGATGCGTTTCTGCGGCCTGGACCATGGCCTGGACATGGCCGCGCCGGGCCGCCCGGGTGAACCATAACAGGGCTTTCTCCAGGTTTTTGGGCACGCCCCTGCCGTCTTGCCAGCACAGGCCCGCCTGGAACCGGGCCTCGTTGTCGTCGCGTTGTCCGGCCCGCATGTACCAGGCGGCGGCCTGGGCCAGGTCGTCCGGGGTGGGGGAGTTCGGCGCGCCGGGCCTGGGGGCGGACAGCAGGTCGGCCACGCGCTTTTGGGCGTCGCGGTTTCCCATGCGGGCCGCGCGCTGGTAGAGCGCCAGGGCTTTTTCGGCATCGGGGGCCGTGCCCAGGCCCTCCTCCTGCATGCGCCCCAGCCACCAGGCCGCCCGGGCCGAGCCGCCCCGTGCGGCGCGTTCGAAGAAGGGGCGTGCGGCGGCCGGTTCGCGGCGGGCGAGCAGGGCCTCCCCCTGCCCCGTGTCGTCGGGAAGAAGGCCGACAAGGGGTATGGCCAGGCCCGCAAGGACCAGGATCAGCAGGGTGAATCCGAAGGCCCGGATAAGGCGGCGCAACGGGCCGCGCTGGGGACCGGACATGGCGTTTCCTTTTTCGGGACGCAACCGTCGTGGGATGGGAAAACGGCCATGCCGCCGGAGAGACTGGCGAGGGGGGATGCGAAAAGACGCCGTGGTTTCCCGGTTTGTCTATACGGGAACCCGGGGCGGGCGGCAAGGCCCGGTCGGTATCAGAAGAGGGAAATGTAAGCCCGGCCCGACAGGTTCCACAGCATGGCCGCCACGGTCCCCACGGCGATGGCCGCGCCGTAGCGCACCCGGAAGGCGCGGCGTTTGGCGGGTTTCTCCCCTTCGCCCGGGCCGGAGGCCGGATCGGCCGGGGCGGGCGACAGCCACAGATGCAGCATGATGTGCGCGCCCCCGGCGATGCTGGTGAACAAAAAGACCGTCAACAGGGCGTGCAGTCCGAGGGCCGCGCCCACCACGGCCATGAGCTTGACGTCGCCCGCGCCCAGATAGCCGAACAGGTACGGTACGAGCAGGAAGGTCAGCCCCGCGCCGCACCCGGCCAGAGAGAACCAGAAGCCGGGCAGGCCGGAAAGGACGGCGTGGGCGGCGGCAAAGGCCAGGACGGCCGGAAAGGTTACGGCGTTGGGAATTTTCCCCGTGCGCATGTCGCGCGCGGCGGCGAAAATGACCACGGCGGCCAGGGCCGCGTAAACGGCATAGGTGGTGATGGGGGCGGAAAGGGGCATGTCGCGTGTCCCGTGCGGGTGTTGAACCGGCGGGGCTATTTGCGCCGCAGGCGCGCGCCGATGACCGCGCCCACCACCATGGCCAGGATGACCACCACGAGGACGATAAGCGAGTTCGGGTCCATGTCGTTTCGGTCCTTGGTTTTTTATCCGTTTTTTAAATGAAATAGCCTTTCCCGGCGGGCATGGCAAATAGTGATCCCCGGCGCGCGGGATGGGCGCGGGGAGAGAGCGGGCAGGGGGGAGGGGAAAAGGGACGCCCGCCGCATGGAAAGCTCCATGCGGCGGGCGTGAAGGCCTTCACCGAAGCTGGCGCGCTATTTCGTGTCGCCGGAAGGGGTCTCGGGGGCCTGTGGGGCTGCCGCCTCGCCTTCGGGAGCGGGCGACGCGGGCGCGGCGTCTTGCGCAGGCGCGGCCTTGGCCGCCGGGGTCTTCTTCTTTTTCGGCGTGCCCTGGAGATGGATCATCTCCCGTTCGGCCGAGGGCTTGCGGTGGGTGTTGTCCATGAAAAGGCACTTGACCGGGCAGTGGTCCACGCAGATGGCGCAGTACACGCAGGCGAACGGATCGCAGTCCCACGTCCCGGCCTTGGCGTCCACGGTGATGCACTGCGACGGACATTTCACCTGGCAGGTCTTGCAGAAGATGCAGTCCTCAATGCGGTTGTCCAGCCGCCCCCGGTAGCCCTCGAAGGGCTCGCGAACGTCGAAGGGATAGAGCCGCGTGGCGCTTTTGGTCAAAAGGTTGCGCACGACGTTTTTGGTCATGGTGAACATGGAACCGCGCTCCTTGTCTTAACGTTCGGTGCAGCTGATGCACGGGTCGATGGAGAGCACCACCACGGGCACGTCGGCCAGTTCGATGCCCGGCAGCATGGCCAGAAGCGGCGGGATGTTGGCGAACGTCGGGGTGCGGATGCGCACCCGGTCCAGGTTTTTCGTGCCGTCGGCCTTGATGTAGTAGAAAAGCTCGCCGCGCGGCTGCTCCACGCGCATGGTGACCTCGCCCTGGGGCCTGGCCTTGGTGGTCACGGCGATCTCGCCGCCGGGCATGCGGGCGATGGCCTGGCGCACCAGATCGATGGATTGCAGGGTCTCCCGGAAACGCACCGCGCTTCTGGCGTAGGAGTCGCCGTCGGGCTCGGTCACCGGCGCGAACTCCAGTCCCCCGTAGGCCGCATAATTCTCCTGCCGGGCGTCCTGGGCCACGCCGCTGCCGCGAAGCGTCGGCCCGGCCGCGCCGAGCTGATAGGCCTGCTCGCCCGTGAGCACGCCCTTGCCCTTGGTGCGCTTGCACACGGTGTAGTCGGTGAGAAGGGTGGATTGCAGGCGTTTGACGTCCTTTTCGGCAATGGCCAGCTGCTCCAGGATCCACGAGCACTGCTCGGGAGACAGGTCGCGGCGCACCCCGCCGATCACGTTCACCGAGACCACCACCCGGTTGCCGCAGGTGGCCTCCATGATGTCCATGATCCGCTCGCGCACCTTCCAGCACTGCATAAAAAGGCTCTCGAAGCCGAAGGCGTCGGCGAAAAGCCCAAGCCACAACAGGTGGCTGTGCATGCGGTGCAGCTCGCCCCAGATCACCCGGAGGTATTTGGCCCGGGGCGGCACGTCCAGGGAAAGCAGGGCCTCGATGCCCTGGCAGTAGCACACGGCGTGCAGGCAGGAACAGATGCCGCACACCCGCTCCACGACCTGGATCATCTGGTTCACGTCGCGGACTTCGCACAGCTTCTCCAGGCCCCGGTGGACGTAGCCCAGGGCGGGAACGGCCTCAAGGACGATCTCGTCCTCGACCACGAGCTTCAAATGCAGCGGTTCCGGCAGCACGGGATGCTGGGGACCGAACGGCAGGATGGTGCGGGCCATGAATGCTATCCCTCGCTGGGTTTTGTTTGGGAGACGCTGAACTTGCAAAACGGCGAGGTGCGCACCTCGTCCTCCAGGTACAGGGTTCCGCCGAAATCGAGCACGATCCCGTCGAAGCACACCCCGAACTGGTCGCGTATCTCGTTTTCCACCAAAAGCGCGGCGAAGTAGACCCCGGAGATGCTCGGCACGGTCTCGCCGCGCGGCACGGTCAGGCGGTAGTTCTCAAGATGCAGGTTCTTGTCGTAGTGGTAGAGGATGTCCAAGCCCGCCTCGCCCAGATCCACGCAGCTTAAGGTCAGCAGGCGGTATCCGGCGGCGAACTTTTCCTTGGCCAGGGCCACGAGCCCTTGGGCGGTGATGGGGGATGCGTCCATGTCAGGCGGCGTCCTTGTGGTGTTGTCGGGTCCGGTGGGCGCGGCGCGCCGGGAACTGCGTTTCGAAACGTCTCGGGTCGCGGGCGCCTAGGCCGTAAGCCCCAGCTTGACCTTGACCGCCTCCAGGGCCTTGACCACGCCGTCGATGATGGCCTCGGGCCTGGCCGGACAGCCCGGCACGTACACGTCCACGGGGATGACCTTGTCCACGCCGCCAACCACATTGTAGGCCTCGCGGAAAATCCCCCCGGACAGGCCGCAGGCCCCGATGGCGATGACCGCCTTTGGGTCGGGCATCTGGTCGTAGAGGTTTTTCAAGACATGCTTGTTGCGGTGGTTCACCGTGCCGGTGACCAGGAGCACGTCGGCGTGCTTGGGGTTGCCCACGTTGACGATGCCGAAGCGTTCGATGTCGTACATCGGCGTCAGGCAGGCCAGAACCTCGATGTCGCAGCCGTTGCAGCTGCCGCAGTCGAAGTGCATGATCCACGGCGATTTGAGGCGTCCCTTGTTGATCAGGTCGGTGAACATGGGTTCGGCTCTCTTGTGATGTCCCGGCAAGGGGTTAGGCCACGTACAGCCACAGGATGTTGACCAGCGACAACACCAGCCCCACGGTCAGGACCGAGCGCAGCATCCAGCGCCAGGTCATGCGGGCCATGACGTTGTCGATAAGGATCTCCAGGAAATAGGTGGCCGCCAGAAGGACCACTACGCCCAGGGCGCTGGTGGCGAAAAAAAGCGAGCAGATGCCGAGCACCAGGACCACCTCGAACCAGTGGGCGATTTCCAGAAGGGCCAGATGCGGCCCGGAATATTCCGTGAGCACCCCGCGTACGATCTCCTGGTGGGCGTGCTGGCTGGCCGAGATGTCGAAGGGGGATTTGCGCAGCTTGATGGTCAGGACATAGCCCAGGACGATGAACATCAGGGGCAGGTCATAGAGAAGCGGCGTGGGATGCTCGAGGATGGCCGTGATCCTGAAGCTGCCCGTGACCATGGCCATGGACACGAAGACCAGGATCAGAAGCGGCTCGTAGGCCAGCATCTGCCACAGCTCGCGCTGGCCGCCGATCTGGCTGTAGGGCGAGGGGGCGGACAGGGCGCCGACCACCAGGAACACCGCGCCGATGGTCAGGACGAAAAAGATCAAAAGCAGGTCGCCCTGCATGAAGAAGATAAACACCGAGGTTACGGCGGCGGCCAGATAGACAGAGGCCGAAAGCGCCTGCCAGGGGTTGACCACCATCTTTGTTTTGCCCAGGAGTTTGAGCACGTCGTAAAACGGCTGCAACACCGGCGGGCCGTAGCGCGACTGCAGCCAGGCCGTGAGCCGCCGGTCCACCCCGGCCAGAAGCCCGCCCACCAGGGGCGTGAGCGCCACGGCCAAAAGGGCCAGGACGAGTTTGCCTACCACAGCACACCTCCGAGCATGAGCGCCACAAGCGCCAGGGCGGCCACATTGGCGTATCTGCCAAGCATCTCCTCGCCGAATATCCGGGGCAGGTACGCATTCCCCGGCGTCGCCGCCACGGGCTGGTTCATGGGGCCGGTGAATCCCGGATGGCCGTTCACGTCGCGTTGGGCCCCGCACATGTAGGGGGCCGCGACATCGGCCGGGTTGATCCGCCCGGCGGCCCGCAGGGCCACGATGAACCCGATGCCGAGGATCAGGAACAGGGGATAGATCCAGAAGACGCCGCTGACGTTTTCCATGCCGCCCGTGCTCACGGCATATCCCGGGGCGGCGTAGTACATGGCCACCATGGGGGCCACCAGCCTGTTGTAAAGAAACGGCGCGCCGAGGCTTAAGATCACGGAGGCCCCGGCCAGGATCGTCAGGGGCAGCCGCACCGACGGAGGCTGCTCCTCGGGCGTGCCCCGGCCGAAGGGGGCGGAAAAGAGCATGCCTGCCCACCGGGCCCAGAACAGCACGGTCAGGGCGCTGCCCATGGCCAGCATGGCCACGACCAGGAACTGGGCCGAGGCCGATTCGATGGCCATCCACTTGGCCAGGAGCATGCCGAACGGCGGCAGCATCATGGTCATGATGCCGATGGCGGTGAGAACCGCCGTGCGCGGCATGACCCGGGAAAGGCCGCGCATGTCCTCGATGTCCCGGCTGCCGATGCGTTGTTCGATGCTCCCGACGCACATGAACAGCAGGGCCTTGGACACGGCGTGGAAGATGATCAGCAGCACGGCGGCGGTGATGGAGGCCGGGGTGTTGATGCCCGCGCAGGCGATGATCAGGGCTAGGTTGGAGATGGTGGAATAGGCCAGGATCTTTTTGCCGTTGGACTGGCCCACGGCCATGGCCGCCATGGCCAGAAAGCAGAACGCCCCGAAAAGCGCCACCAGGGCCGAGAGGTAGGTGCCCACGAACAGCGGGGCCAGGCGGACGATGAGATACACCCCGGCCTTGACCATGGTGGAGGAGTGCAGAAGGGCCGACACCGGGGTGGGCGCGACCATGGCCCCGGTCAGCCAGCTCTGGAACGGGGCCTGGGCGGCCTTGGTGAATCCGGCGAAGATCAGAAGGAACAGCGGGACCACCAAAAGGCCCCCGGCCGAAATCTCCGGGGCTATGGCCAGAAGCGCCTGCAGGGACAGGGTTTGGGCCCCCTTTTGAAGCAGGATCAGGCCCAGCACGAAGGCCGCGCCGCCCACCACGTTCATCCACAGGGCGCGTTCGGCGTTTTTGCGGGCGATGTCCGTGCCGTCGTGGCCGATGAGCACGAACGAGCACAGGGTGGTGATCTCCCAGAAAAAGTACATCCAGGACAGGCTGTCGGCCAGAACCAGCCCGTTCATGGCCCCCAGGAACAGGATGATGAAGAAAAAGAACCGGGGCTGCCTGGATTTTTCCAGGTGCAGGTGTTCCTCATGCCCCTTCATGTAGCCCAGGGCGTAGACGCCAATCAGCGAGCCGATCATGGAGATGATGGCCACCATGACGAGGCTTAAGTCGTCCACATAGAAGGCCGGGGCCGTGGCGGCATGGTCGGCCAGAAAAAAGTCCAGGAAGGCCAGCCCGGCGATCTGCCCCAGGGACAGCCAGACCACGAGTTGGTTTTTCAGGCGGACGCCGAAAAAGACGATGATCCCCAGCAGCGCGAAATCGCCCACGGTCACCAGGGCCTCGAAGATGGGCGAGGCGCCCAGAGTGAAAGGCCCCTGGGTGAGCAGACAGGCCGAGGCTGTGATGAGGACCAGGGAGGTTGCGACCATGATCAGTTTGCGCGGCGCGGCGCCCCGGGCCAAAAAGGCCAGGACGGCGGCGAAAAACGGCAAAAGCACGGTTGCGAAAACCAGGGTGTCGCGCATGGACGCCTCGCTTGGGGGGTTGAGGACGTTTCGATCCGCCGACCGGGACAGGACTGTCGGGCAGGAATCTCCCGGGTTGCCGCCTGCGGTGCTGCGGCTGGCGGAGGATGACCCGACAGACGCTAGTCAAAACCCGTCTCCGGGTCAAGAGGTGAAAAAAAACAGGAGGATGTCATTCGTGCGGCGGTTGCAGAAAGCGGTTCCCGGCGTGCCTTGCGCCGGGCAGCATTTTGCGGTGGTGGCGCGCGCCGGGCGGGCTGGGCCTGGGGCCTCCCGGGCAGCCCCGGAGCGGACGTCCGTCTCCGGATGGTGAAAAAAAACGGGGCGGCGGCAATTTTTTTTCTTGCCTTTGCGGAAATCGTGGTTAGATTCTCTCCCGCCTGAGACTGGCACTCGACGTGGGCGAGTGCTAACAGAAAACACACATCAAAACACCCAATGGAGGTCATAGCACATGAAGCTTAAACCGCTTGGCGATCGCGTTCTGGTGAAGCGTCTCGAAGAAGAGACGATGACCAAGGGCGGCCTGTACATCCCGGATTCGGCCAAGGAAAAGCCCATGAAGGGCGAGATCAAGGCTGTGGGCGACGGCAAACTCGGCGAAGACGGCAAGCGCATGAAGCCCAACGTCAAGGCCGGGGAATTCGTGCTTTTCAACAAGTACGCCGGGACCGAGATCAAGGTCGAGGACGAGGAATTCCTGATCATGCGCGAGGACGACATCCTCTGCATCATCGAAAAATAGCGGCGCGTGAAACCCGTCTTCGCATTTTTTCCATTTCCCATCATTTCCGAAAAGTAAGGAGAGTCATCCATGGCCAAAGAAATTCTTTTTGACGCCCGGGCCCGTGAACGCCTCAAAAAAGGCGTGGACAAGCTGGCCAACGCCGTGAAGGTCACCCTTGGACCCAAGGGCCGCAACGTGGTCATCGAGAAGTCCTTCGGTTCCCCGATCATCACCAAGGACGGCGTGACCGTGGCCAAGGAGATCGAGCTCGAAGACAAGTTCGAGAACATGGGCGCCCAGATGGTCAAGGAAGTGGCTTCCAAGACCTCCGACGTGGCTGGCGACGGCACCACCACCGCCACCATCCTGGCCCAGGCCATCTATTCCGAAGGCGTCAAGCTGGTGGCCGCCGGCCGCAATCCCATGGCCATCAAGCGCGGCATCGACAAGGCCGTGGAGGCCATCGTGGCCGACCTCGAGACCCTGGCCAAGCCCACCCGCGACCAGAAAGAGATCGCCCAGGTCGGCACCATTTCCGCCAACTCCGACGCCACCATCGGCAACATCATCGCCGAGGCCATGAACAAGGTCGGCAAGGAAGGGGTCATCACCGTCGAGGAGGCCAAGGGCCTGGAGACCACCCTGGAAGTCGTGGAAGGCATGCAGTTCGACCGCGGCTACCTGTCCCCGTACTTCGTCACCGATCCCGAGAAGATGGTCTGCGAGATGGACGAGCCGTTGATCCTGATCAACGAGAAAAAGATCTCCTCCATGAAGGATCTGCTGCCGGTTCTGGAGCAGGTGGCCAAGATGAGCAAGCCCCTTCTGATCGTGGCCGAGGATGTGGAAGGCGAGGCCCTGGCCACCCTGGTGGTCAACAAGCTGCGCGGCACCCTGCAGGTCGTGGCCGTCAAGGCCCCGGGCTTTGGCGAGCGCCGCAAGGCCATGCTTGAGGACATCGCCATCCTGACCGGCGGGCAGTGCGTGTCCGAAGACCTGGGACTCAAGCTCGAGAACATGACCCTGCAGAGCCTGGGCAAGGCCAAGCGCCTGATCGTGGACAAGGAAAACACCACCATCGTCGACGGCGCGGGCGACCCCGAGAAGATCAAGGCCCGGGTCAAGCAGATCCGCGCCCAGATCGACGAGACCACCTCCAGCTACGATCGTGAGAAGCTCCAGGAGCGTCTGGCCAAGATCGTGGGCGGCGTGGCCGTCATCAATGTCGGCGCGGCCACCGAGACCGAGATGAAAGAGAAGAAGGCCCGTGTGGAAGATGCCCTCAACGCCACCCGCGCGGCCGTGGAAGAGGGCATCGTGCCCGGCGGCGGCGTGGCCCTGGTGCGTTGCGACAAGGCCCTTGGCAAGCTCAAGGCCTCTGACGACGACGAGCAGGCCGGCATCCAGATCGTGCGTCGGGCCATTGAAGAGCCCCTGCGCCAGATCTCCCAGAACGCCGGATTCGAAGGCTCCATCGTGGTGGCCAAGGTCAAGGAGAGCAAGGAAGGCATGGGATTCAACGCCGCCACCGGCGTGTACGAGGA
The DNA here is from genome assembly GCF_013376455.1 of Desulfolutivibrio sulfodismutans DSM 3696. Lineage (GTDB taxonomy): Bacteria > Desulfobacterota > Desulfovibrionia > Desulfovibrionales > Desulfovibrionaceae > Desulfolutivibrio > Desulfolutivibrio sulfodismutans. The sequence continues at coordinate 3,199,412 of NZ_CP045504.1, forward strand.
TCTCATCAAGGCCGGCGTGGTCGATCCCAAGAAGGTCACCCGCATCGCCCTGCAGAACGCCTCCTCCGTGGCCTCCCTGCTTCTGACCACCGAGGCGGCCGTGGCCGAGAAGCCCGAGCCCAAGAAGGATATGCCCCCGATGCCGGGCGGCGGCGGCATGGGCGGCATGGGCGGCATGTACTAGCCCGCGCCCGCACCGCGCCATCGATCATGACCCGGGGCCGGACGAAACTCCGGCCCCGTTGACTGCTTCCGAACCCCTTCCGGTTATGCCGGGAGGGGTTCGCTGTTTTCCGGCCGGAGCGCATTTTGTCCCGGGACGTCCGGATGGTCCCGGCTGCGGCCTGGGCGGCGTGGCTTGTCCCTGCCCGGCGGTTGGGATAGGCTTTCGCCCCACGGAGGTTTCATGAAGAGCAGGCTCCTGACGCAAACCGCCAAGGCGATCCTGGCCGTGACCGGCCTCATCACCCTGTCCTTTCTGTTTTTCGACCGCCCGGCGGCCTGGTTCGCCCACGGCCTCAAACAGACGGCGGTGTTTGACCTGGCGAAATACGTAAGCCTTACGGCCGACGAGACGTTTTTCTTTTCGCTTTTGGCCGTAGGCCTGGCTGCAAGCGCCGTGAACCTCCTGGGTTCAACCCCGAAGGACTGGGCGCGCGACCTCCTGTGCATCTGCCTGGCGGTCTGTGCGGCCATCGCCCTGACGGACTGCCTGAAATTCGTGTTTGGGCGCTGCCGACCGCCCCTTCTTTTCACCGAGGACCGCTACGGCTTCACCTGGTTCACCGTGAAAAGCGGGTTCACGTCCTTTCCTTCGGGCCACTCCACGCGCATCTTCGCCCTCTGTGCGGCCCTGGCCCTGCGTTTTCGCCGTCTGGCCGGGCCGCTTCTTCTGGTGGCGGCCATGGTGGGGGTCAGCCGGGTGTTCGCCCTCAGGCATTATCCCTCCGACGTGCTGGCCGGGGCCTTCGTCGGGGTCACGGCCGCCTGCTGGGCGTGGGCCCTGCGCCGGGTCGGCCCCGGGGCCTGAACCCTCCGCCGTCCGGAAGACGCGGCCGCGACATGCGGGCATCCGGGAGTGTTGTCGCCGTGTTGCAGACGCCGCCCGCAGCCCCCGGTTTGCCACGGCCTGCCCTTTTGGCTATTGCCTCGCACTGACACCAAAGGGAGCCCGCCATGAAAGACTGCACCATCCCCACCACGGCCTTCGACCTGACCAACCCCCAGGTGCTTCTGGCCTGGCAGCGCAACCATCTGGCCAACGAGCGCACCTTTTTGGCATGGTGCCGCACGGGACTGGCCCTCTTCGCCTTCGGGTTCGTCATCGAGCGCTTCGATTTCTTCATCCGCCAGATGCAGTCCCTGCCCATGTTCGAGGGCCTGACCCGCAAGCACCTGCACACCGAGGCCATCAGCCTGACCACCTTCGCCGTGGGCGTGGCCGTGATCATCATGGCCGGGTGGCGATTCGCCTATGTGCGCCGCCTCATCAACCGGGGCGAGCAGCAGTTTTCGGCCCTGCCGGACATGCTGTTCATGATCTCCATCATGACCATCATCATCAGCCTCTTTGCCGCGTTCTGGCTGCTGGTGGCCAGGTAGCCCACATCCCCATGCCCCCCATGCCCCCCGTATCTGGCCTCGCGCCCACAACCCACGGCGGCCATGTCCTGGCCCTGGCCGCGTCCAGCGGCCGTGATCCGGCGGACATCCTGGATTTTTCGGCCAGCATGAACCCGCTCGGGCCGCCGGACGCCCTGCGCCCGATCATCAGCCGCACCGTGTCCGACCTGATCCGCTATCCCGACCCGGACAGCGCCGGGCTCCTGGCGGCCGCCAGCCGCCGCTACGGCGTCCCGGTGCAAACGCTTTTGGCCGGAAACGGCACCAGCGACCTGCTCTTCGCCCTGGCCAGGGCCGCCCGAGGCCCGGTCGGGCCGGTCGGGACGGTCAGGACGGGCGGTGCGGATGGGCCGGTCTGGTCCCGGGCCGTGGTCGTGGCCCCCTGCTATGTGGACTACCGCCGGGCCTGCGAGCGGGCCGGGCTGGCCGTGACGCCCTTCCTCACATCCCCGGAGGAAGCGTTCGCTCTGGATTTTGCAGCCCTTGAGGCCGCCCTGCCCGAGTCCCCGGCCCTGGTCTTTCTGGGGCGTCCCCAGAACCCCACCGGACAGAGCTTTCCGGACGCGCCCCTGCGGGAGCTGGCCGCCCGGCGTCCGGACTGTCTGTTCGTGGTGGACGAGGCCTTTGCCGATTTCGTGCCGGATTTTTTCAGCCTGACCCGGGAGCGACCGGCCAATGTGGCCGTCTTCTTGTCCCTGACCAAGTCCTTTGCCGTGCCGGGGCTGCGTCTGGGGCTTTTTGCCGCCGATGCGGCCCTTGTCGGCCGGGTGCGGGAGGAACTGGCCCCCTGGCCGGTCAACGCCCTGGCCCAGGCCGTGGGGGAGGCCTTTCTCGGGGATGCGGACTTTTTGGCCCGTACCAGGACGGAGACGGCCCGGCTGCGGCAGGCCCTGGCCAGGGGGCTGGCGGAACTGCCCGGGGTGCGGGTGTTCCCGTCCCAGGCCAATTTTTTGTTGTGCTGCCTGGAGGGCGAGCCGGATGCGGCTCTTGTCCTGCGCGACCGGCTGTTGGCCGGACACGGTGTGGCCATCCGGGCCTGCGCCGATTTCGAGGGCCTGTCCGGCCGCTTTTTCCGGGTGGCTGTTCGTGGCGACGAAGACAACGCCCGGCTGCTTGCGGCCATGAGGGGATTGCTCGATCCGGCCCGGCTCCGGCCTCAACGGCGGCATCGGCCGCCCGTGGCGGCCGGGCCGCGCCGGACCCCGGCCATCATGTTCCAGGGCACGACCTCAAACGCCGGGAAGTCCGTCCTGGCCGCCGCCCTGTGCCGCATCCTGCGCCGCCGGGGCCTGTCCGTGGCCCCGTTCAAGGCCCAGAACATGTCGCTTAATTCCGGGGTCACCCCGGACGGCCTGGAGATGGGCCGGGCCCAGATCCTCCAGGCCCGGGCCTGCGGCCTGGCCCCCGAGGCGGCCATGAACCCGGTGTTGCTCAAACCCTCCTCGGAGACCGGCTCCCAGGTCATCGTCCTGGGCCGCCCGGTGGGCAACATGGACGCCCGCACCTATTTCGCCCGCAAGCGCGAGCTTTTTTCCACGGTCACGGCGGCCTACGACGGCCTGGCGGCCCGCCACGAGGTCATGGTCCTGGAGGGCGCGGGAAGCCCGGCCGAGATCAACCTCATGCGCCACGACATCGTGAACATGGCCATGGCCGCCCATGCCGGGGCGGCGGTGCTCCTGGTCGCAGACATCGACCGGGGCGGGTCGTTCGCGGCCCTGGCCGGGACCATGGAGCTTTTGCCCGAGGCCGACCGGCGGCGAGTGGCCGGTTTCGTGCTCAACCGCTTCCGGGGCGATCCCAGGCTTCTGGGCGACGGGCCGGACTTTCTCTGTCGGCTGACGGGCAGGCGGGTGTGGGGCGTTGTGCCCAACATCGTAAACCTGGAGCTGCCCGAGGAGGATTCGGTGTCGCTCAAGGCCGGGGGGCTTTTGCCCGTGCGCCGGGAGGCCGATCTGGACGTGGCCGTGATCGATCTGCCGCACCTCTCCAATTTCACGGACTGCGACGCCCTTCTGGTGGAGCCGGATACGGCCGTGCGCCTGGTGCGCGCCCCGGGGGAGGTGGCCCCCGGCCGCAGGCCCGACGCCCTGATTCTACCCGGCAGCAAGAACACCCTGGCCGACCTGGCCTGGCTGCGGACTGTGGGCCTGGACCGGGAGATCGCGGCCTGCGCGGCCTCGGGCCGGTGCGAGGTGGTGGGGATCTGCGCCGGGATGCAGATGCTCGGCGACGAGGTGCGCGACCCCACGGGCCTGGAGTCGGGCCGGGAGCGGGAGGCGGGGCTGGGGCTTTTGCCTCTGGCCACGGAGCTTTTGCCCGAAAAGACCCTGCGCTTCGTGGCGGCGGTCCACCTGCCCAGCGGCAGCGCGCTTGCGGGTTATGAGATCCACCACGGGACCAGCCGACCGTCGTGCGCCTCCGGGCTTGTGGAGGTCGTGCGCCGCGAGGACGGCCAGGCCCTGGGGCACGCCCGTCCGGACGGGCTGGCGTGGGGGTCGTACCTGCATGGCCTGTTCGACGCCGACGGCTTTCGCCGCGTCTGGCTGGACGGCCTGCGCCGCCGCAAGGGCCTTGCCCCCCGGACGGTCCCCACTCCCTACGACCTGGAACCGGCCCTCTCCCGGTTGGCTGACGTGGTGGAGGCGCACCTGGACATGCAGGCCGTGGCGGCCGTCCTCGGGCTGTGAGAGCCGACCTGTCGCTTCGCGCCGGGACAACGCAAAAAGGCCGGATCGGCAAAGCGATCCGGCTCATGCTGCCGACACAGTCAGCAGCCTTGAAATTCACGGGCAGGCCGCGGCGCAGCCGGGCCGTCAGCGAGGGATTTTCGGGGCTTTGCGCCCGGCGGTTGTGCCGCCGTTGGCGGCACAACGCCCCGGTTTGTTGAAACCGGGGCGTTGACATCAGCCGGGGCTGGCGGCCGACGGCGGGGCTGCGGGAAAAACCGGGAGCTACTTGGCCGCAGCCGCTCCGCAGCCGCTGCACGCGGTGGCGCAGGACGCGGCGGCCGGGGCCTTGTCGCCCGACGTCCCGGACGCGGAGGGCGCGGCGGACGCGGGGGACGCGGGGGACGTGGAATCGGACGCAGCGGATGCGGAATCGGACGCGGCGCCGCTGTCCTTGCCCTTGGCGCCGGACTCTCCGTTGCCGCCTGACTCGGCCCCGCCGTGGCGGTTGCAATAGTCGGTCACGTACCAGCCCGAGCCCTTGAGCACGAAGGACGTGTTGGAGATGATCCGCTTCGAGTCCCCGCCGCAGGCCGGACAGGCTTCCGTGCGTTCTTCAAAGCCGCGTTGAATCTTTTCAAACACCTTGTCGCAGTCCTGGCAGCGGTATTCATAGATCGGCATGTCTTTTCTCCACGAGATGCATGGCTTACGTGATCAGTGGTCCGCCGAGGCCCCGGCGGGCCTGCGGCGACGGTCCCGTATTCCCTTGAAAGCGTGCGGCGCTATTGCCGTAACCGTATGAGATCGTTTGTATTTCACAAAAAAAGCTGGCACTTGGCGTGTGCGAGCGCCAAATAGATAATCGATGAATCGCCCCAGTCAAGGGGGGAAAGGGCGGTTATTTTGCTGGAATACCTGAAAATACGGCGGGTTGTGGAAAAAATACGGGTGGCGGAGAAAAGATGGCACCCCGGGAAAAGCAGAGGTGGGGTTGTGGGTATGGGGTGACGTCTGTCGCGGCCACGGCCCCGGCAGGGGAAGCGTCCCTTCCCCATGCCAGGGTCATGCCTGCGGGATCATGCCACGTCTTTGGAAACATGCCCGCTGCATCCCGATACGATCAGCCAGTGCGCATTCTCTCTCAACACCCCGTCGCCCAGGGACGCCGCGCCGGGCAGGCGATCCGGACGCACTACTTCTTTTTCGTCCTTTTCTCCCACAGCTTCATTTCCTTCATCTTCTTGCGACGCTCACGCTGCAACTCTTTGCACACCAGGGGCAGGTTCTTGGCGTAACCCCATTTTTCCCTGTATTCGGCGGGCGTCATGCCATACTTGGCCAGATGCCGCTTGGTCAGAATCTTGAAAGACTTTCCGGATTCAAGACACACGATGCTCTTTTCCCGGATGGCCTTTTTGGGGTCCATGATCGGGGCTTTCTCCTCGACTTCCGCTTCCGGAGCCGTGCCTTCGCTGATGCTCTTGATGCCTTCGGCCAGTTTCGTGACCATGGAGGTGAGCTCCTCCTCGGTCATTGTGCGCACGCTGGCTTGAGCCTTGACGATGTCAAGGGCTTGTTTCAGATAATCATCCATGGTGACCTCCCGTCGCCGAATTACGTTTTTTTCAAAGACTCTGTTTCATTGTAAAGAACATTTCCCGATGTGTTGTCAAGGAAAATATTTGCATTCCACGCATAAAAGTGAGCTTATACCTTTTTAAGGATACGGCGGATGTTTGCACGGGGCTATGCGTTCATGCACGGACTTCGGACTGCGATGCAACCTTGGATTGCGTGAGGGAAAAAGCAAGGCCCGTGCCGTATATGGCCTCTCGAGCTGGCTGTCTCGCATGGTATGAGCCATGAGCCGTCACGGTGGGCGAGTTCCACAGGGGATGAGCAACGTTACACGACTGGGGAAAAGGCAGGGGGACGGGACGCAGGATGGGTAAGCGTCAGGCGCGACAGGCTTGGAGCGGCTTGCCGTGCGGAAAGAGGGAGATTGCAGGCGACGCCGTCAAAACCCTTGCCTGCGGCACGGCGGCTTGATATATTGACTGAAATTTTAGTCAATGAGAATGAAATGGGCCGAAACCAGGAACAAAACCAACTCCAGCGCGACACGCAGCGGGCAAGAATCCTCTCGAGTTCCTTGCGGCTGTTCGTCAGTCGGGGCTTCGCGGCCACCCGCATCACGGACATTGCGGCGGAGACGGGGATTTCGTCCGGGCTGCTGTACCATTATTTTCAGAGCAAGGACGATATGCTGGTTGCCCTGCTGCAAGAGTCCCTGCCGAAGATGGATGCGGCCGCGCGTGACCTTGAGGCCATGGAGCTTCCCGTGGCGGACAAGATCCGCCTCGCATTGCGGCTGCTGATACGCGGGATTCAGGAAAACGCCGAGACAGGGAAATTCCATCTGCTGGTCGCCCTGGTCTCGGCATCGGAGGCGCTTCCCGATGCTGCGCGCCAGATTCTCGCGCGCCATGCCCACGGCCCATATCAAATCATGGAGAGAATTTTCGCGAAGGGGCAGGCGGAAGGCTCTGTCCGCAGCGGGAATCCCCGCGACATGGCGATGCTCTTCTGGGCGTTGGTCAAGGGGCTTTCCATCCACCACTCCATCCATGGAAACACGCTGGGCGAAGCGGATCCTGAATCCGTATTGCCGCTGTTTCTTAAATGAGGACCGCCATGCAGAGTCTCAAGAGCCGTCTGGTCAATGCCTTGATTCGGAATCGTCACTATTTCCAAGGGAAGCTGCGCCGCGACGTCTTCACCATGGATAGCTCCATCCAGGCGTTTCGTGACGATTGCGAAAAGGCCGCCGCCAGGATGTCGCGCATTCCGCCCGGAGTCCAGGTCGGGCCGACGACCATGGGCGGGATTGCGGCCGAATGGCTGCGTCCGGCCGCAGCGCCCGGGAACAAGGCCATCCTTTACGTTCATGGCGGCGGCTACGTGTCGGGATCGTGCGCCGACCACCGCGGATTCGTGTCCGCCTTCGCAAACAGGCTGGGATATGCCGCGCTCACCTATGATTACCGCCTTGCCCCCGAACACCCCTATCCTGCGGCGGTGGAGGATTCCATCGCCGCATATAGGGGATTGTTAGTGACGCATCGCCCGGGCGACATTCTGGTCGCCGGCGAATCGGCAGGCGGCGGGCTGGCCCTGGCGCTTTTATTTGCGATCAGGAAATACGCCCTTCCGATGCCCTGCGCTGCGGTGGCGATATCTCCCTGGACCGACCTCACCTGTTCGAGTGCGGGATATTCTACCCGAAACGAGCGTTCGGTCGCCCCGAAGGATTCCTGGGTCGTATTCGCCAATCACTATGCCGGTGGTGCAGACCGCCGGGATCCCTTGATGTCGCCGCTATTTGGCAATCAAAGAGGCTTTCCGCCGCTGTTGATAAACTCGGCGAAGGATGATGAGTTGTATGATGATGGAGAGAAGTTCGCGCGACGGGCCAGGGAAGCGGGCGTCGATGTTGTCTTTCGTCCGGGGGTTGGGATGATACATTGCTATCCGCTTCTTTCCCCCATGTTTCGTGAGGCGGCCCTGGCCATGGACGAAATATCCTGTTTTGCCAGCAAGCACCTTGGCTGAAGATGCCGAAGATCGAACAGATCCTGCGTTCCGATAGGGCATCAAGCCGGATGATCGCTTGTCAGTATCCGTCCAATGTCGTCAGAAGGGGCATGGATGCGGGGATTGTCATGTTCCCTGCGGGTTGGGGCTACAGGGTTCCGTGAATTGGTCCTGCCCGGTTCGTCGCCTTGGATGGCCTCAACGAGCCTTCTCCAGTCCCAGTCCTCCTCTCGGAGAACGCTCTACATCGGTCAGATCATGTGCTCTCGACACCCGCTGCACGGCGATGTTGACAGATCCTCCGCTTTACGGAAAATTGCCGTATTGCCCTGGAACATGTTTGAAAACCGATGGAGAAACCACTTGAACCGTTCGTGCGTACTCCTTGTGACGGTCCTTTTTCTGGCCGGATGCGGCCACCGCTGGGTCAACTCCCAGATCACCGACCCGGCCGAGGCCAAGGCCCGCCTGGCCAGCGACACCGCCTATTGCAGGGATATCGAGAATCTGCTGGAACAGCGGGTCAACATCCAGGACAGGGTCTCTTTCGACCCCACGGCCGTTGGCCAGATGTCAAATTATTACAGCAATTATAAGATCGAGAGCACCAGGACCGATGTGTTCGAACGGTGCATGAACGACCGGGGCTGGTCCGGGCTCTAACGGCTTTTGGCGCGTTGCGCACCCTGCGTTTTCGCGAGCGGCGCGGCGCGCGCCGTACGGGAGAGCCTCTTTGTAAGGCTGCGGGGTGAACCCGGCCGCCTGCCCGGCGCGCCGGTTGGGCGGCCGGGGCGGCAGGAAGAAGGCTGATGCGGCAGGCTGCGGCCCCTTTCGCCGTGTGCGCCCGTAAAACTAATGGACGCCGCCCTGCCCGGGGTTCTCCACGTTGCCGCTTCCGGCCAGCCCGGCGGCGAAGCGGCGCACCTGTTCGCTCTCCCGCCAGCCCTCGTAGTATTCAAACCATTCGTCCAATTCCCGCACCCGCTCGTCCATGATGGCCTCATGGCTGGTCAGCCACATGGCGAAAAGCCGGTTCTCAAGCTTGAAGGCCTCGCTGTCGAAGGCCTGGGCCAATATCCCCGAGGCGTATCGGCTGACCTCAAGGTTGCGGAACACGAACTCCCCCACCACCCGCTGGGAGGTTTCGTAGTCCGTGGGCTTGGCGTTGATCTCCTTGAGGAATTCGGCCAAGAGCGGCTGGTTTTTTTCCGCCGCCAGGATGCGTTCGGCCGGGATGTCGACAAACACCTGGCCGTCGCGGTCCACGGCGAAATAAAAGCGGGCCCAGTTCTCGGCGGCCAGCACCTTGAAGATGTCGCCCACGGCGGCGTTGAGGTCGGTGGAAGGGGCCTGGGGCGCGGTGGTGGGGCAGTTCATGGGGTCTCCTTGAGGCAACGGACAAAGTGTCCGGGTGATGTTTCGAGAAGCTTGGGGGACGATACGGCGCATTCCGGCATGGCCTCGGGACAGCGGGGGTGGAAGACGCATCCCGGGGGCGGGGAGAAAAGGCTCGGCGCGTCTCCCGCCAGGGGGGAGCGGGCGGCCTGGCGTCTGGCCGGGTCCGGTATGGGCGCGGCGGCCAAGAGGGCCCTCGTGTACGGGTGGGCCGGGTTGTCCATGAGGGTGTCCGTGGCGGCCAGTTCCATGATCCGGCCCAGATACATGACCGCCGTGCGGTCGCTGATGTGGCCGACCACGGCCAGGTCGTGGGAGATGAACAGGTAGGCCAGGCCCAGGCGGGCCTTGAGGTCGCACAGGAGATTGATGACCTGGGCCTGTACGGACACGTCCAGGGCCGAGACCGGCTCGTCGCAGACCACCAGGGACGGGTTGGTGGCCAGCGCCCGGGCGATGGCCACCCGCTGCCGCTGGCCTCCGGAAAATTGGTGGGGATAGCGGTCGGCGTGCTCGGGCAAAAGGCCCACCTGGTCCAGAAGCTCCATGACCCGCTCCCGGCGGGCGGCCCGGTCGCCCATGCCCATGGCCCACAGCCCTTCGGCCACGCTGAATCCCACGCTGCGGCGCGGGTTGAGGGAGGAAAAGGGATCCTGGAAGACCATCTGGATCAGGCGCGGCAGATTGTCGCGCACCTTCGGATCGTCCATTTCCAGGCCGCCATGGAGCACCCGTCCGGCGCTTGGCCGTTCAAGCCCGGCCACGCATCGGGCCAGGGTGGACTTGCCGCAGCCCGATTCGCCCACCAGCCCTACGGTCTCCCCCCGGCCCACGCTCAGGTCCACGCCGTCCACGGCGGTCACCGTGCGCCGGGACGTGCCCAAAACGCCCCCCCGGACGACATAGCGCCGGGAAAGGCCCTGCACCTCAAGCAGCGCGCTCACGGCAGACGCTCCACCGCCGCCTCGGCATGCAGCCAGCAGCGCGCGCAGCGTCCGGACTCCAGGCGGAAAAAGGGCGGGACGTCCGTGCGGCAGCGGTCGAAGACCAGAGGGCAGCGGGGATGGAACCGGCAGCCCCGGGGCAGCCGGGTCAGGCTGGGCACCGTGCCCGGGATGGCCGCCAGCCGCGATTTGTCCCCGGGCCGGGGCAGGGAGCGGATCAGTCCGGCGGTGTAGGGATGCAGGGGGCTGGCGAAAAGAGACGGCACGTCGCCGTATTCGGCCACCTGTCCGGAATACATGATGGCCGCGTTGTCGCAGGTCTCGGCCACCACCCCCAGGTTGTGGGTGATGAGCAGGATGGCCGTGCCCTTGGCGGCGGCCAGATCCAGCATGAGGGCCAGGATCTGCTTCTGGATGGTCACGTCCAGGGCCGTGGTGGGTTCGTCGGCGATGAGCAGGTCCGGGGACAGGCACAGGGCCATGGCGATCATCACCCGTTGGCGCATGCCCCCGGAGAGTTCATGGGGAAAGCTGGCCAGGCGGCGGTCGGGGTCGGAAATGCCCACCAGGGTCAGCATGTTCCCGGCCTGGGCCAGGGCCTCGCTCCGGGACTTGCCCCGGTGCAGGCGGATGGCCTCGGCGATCTGCTCCCCGATCCGCAGCACGGGATTGAGCGAGGTCATGGGCTCCTGGAAGATCATGGAGATGCGGTTGCCGCGCACCCGGCGCATCTCGTCCGGGGACAGGGTCAAAAGGTCCGTGCCGTCGAAGAGCACCCGCCCGGCGTCGATGCGTCCCGGCGGCTGCACCAGCCCCAGGATGGACAGCCCGAGCACCGTCTTGCCGCACCCGGACTCGCCGACCACGGCCAGGGTCTCGCCCCGGGCCACGGCCAGGCTCACGCCGTCCACGGCCACGGCCGTGCCCTCGGCGGTGTGGAAGGCGGTGCGCACGTCGTGAATGGAGAGCAGGGTGTCCGGCATGGTGTTCGGGGCCTTTTGCGGCGTAAGTGCCGTGCCCGGGACGGTACGTGTTTTGGGCCGTGGTTTCAAGGGCGGACCACAGCCTGGAGGCTGTCGCACCCGCTGGCCCGGCGACAGCGGTTGACGGGTACGGCAATCTGCCGTATTTCTCACCCATGAACAGCCGCAACACCACAGCCCGCCTCGAAGCGCGCCTGCCGGGGGAGATCCATGCCCTGCTCAAGCGCGCCGCCGAGTTGCAGGGACGCAGCCTGACGGATTTTGTCGTGACCGCAGCCAGCGAGGCCGCCCGCAAGACCATCGAGGACATGGAGATCCTGCGCCTGTCGGCCGACGACCAGCTTCGGATCGCCCAGGCAGTGCTCGACCCGCCGTCTCCGGTTCCGGCCCTGGTCCGGGCCGCCAAACGTCACCGCGAAAGGGTCGATCCGGCGTGAACCTGCGTATCGTGGCCCTGGACGAGCGCCTGGACCGGAGCGGGTTTGCCTGCGGCGAGGAGGCGCTTGACCGCTATTTCCGGGAGCGCGTCTCACAAGACGTGAAACGCCGCGTGGCATCCTGCTTCGTGGCCCTTGGCAAAACGGCCGTGGCCGGATTTTACACCCTGGCCTGCGCTGGCATCCCGGTGGTGGATCTGCCCGAGGCCCTGGCCAGACGTCTGCCGCGCTATCCCACGCTTCCGGCCATCCGCATCGGCCGGTTGGCGGTGGCCTTGGCCTTTCAAGGCCAGGGTATTGGCGGCGTTTTATTGGTGGACGCCATGCGCCGCGCCCTGCGTACGGAGGTGGCGGGATTTACGCTTGTGGTGGACGCCAAAAGCGAGCGCGCCGCGTCCTTTTACGAGCATCATGGATTCATGCGGCTGGCAAGCCGCCCGGGGACGCTTTTCCTCCCCCTGGCCACGGCGCAAAAGGCGCTCACGCCATAATCTCGGCCAAAGGGCTCCCCGGCGTCACTGCAAGGCGTCGGGCGGGTCGCACCAGATGCCGTCGCCCTCCACGTCCCGGGCCGTCACGCCGCCGCCGAAGGGGGCGCGACGCAAAATCTCCGTCACCAGGGGGTTGAGCCCCTCCCGGGACAGGGCCGAGACCGGGATGGCCCCGGGAAAGCGCGACAACAGTTCGCGCCCGGCCTTTTCCTCCATCCTGTCCCACTTGTTCATGACCAGGATGCGGGGGATGGTGTCCAGGCCCAGGTCGCGCAAAATCTCCTCCACGGCCCGGATCTGGTGCAGCACCTCGCGGTGGGAGGCGTCGGCCACCTGGACGAGCAGGTCCGCCGACTCCAGCTCCTCCAGGGTGGCCCGGAAGGCCTCCATGAGTTCCTTGGGCAGCTCCCGGATAAATCCCACCGTGTCCGTCAGGATGACCTCGCGTTCGCTGGGAAACCGTAGCCGCCGGGTGGTGGGGTCCAGGGTGGCGAACAAGCGGTTTTCGGCCAACACCTCGGAGCCGGTGAGGGTGTTGAGCAGGGTGGATTTTCCGGCGTTGGTGTAGCCCACAAGCGACACCACCGGCAGCCCGGCCCCGGATCGTCCGGCCCGGGCCGCCGCCCGGCGCTGGCGCAGGCCGGAAAGCTCGTTTTTGATGCGCGCGATGCGCTCTCGTATGCGCCTGCGGTCGATCTCGAGCTTGGTCTCGCCCGGGCCCCGGCCGCCGATGCCGCCCATGAGCCGGGACATGGCCCGGTCCTGCTTGACCAGCCGGGGCTGGAGATATTTGAGCTGGGCCATCTCCACCTGGAGCTTGCCCGAACGGGTGCGGGCGTTTTGGGCGAAGATGTCCAGGATGAGCTGGGTGCGGTCCAGGATTTTGAGCTCCGTGACCTCGGCCAGATTGCGGATCTGGCTGGGGGCCAGCTCGTTGTCGAATAAAAGCGTCCCGGCCCCGCTGCGAAGGGCCACGATCTCGATCTCGGCCAGCTTGCCCTTGCCCAGGATGAACTTGGGGTTGACCTTGGCCACGCGCTGCACCACCCGATCCGCCACGGCAAGTCCGGCCGTGTCGGCCAGGGCGGCCAGTTCGTCCAGAGAGGCCTCCATGTCCTCCCGGGGCGCGTCCGAGACGCACACCAGGACCGCCAGCTCCCGGCCCGCGTCGCCATGGGCGGCATGGGCGGACAGGCTCTCCCCTTCACGCGACAGTTCGTCTTCCAGGGCCAGGGCCTGGGCCGTGAAATCCGTGTCCACCTTGTCCCAGTCCGCCGGGGGCAGCAGGCGGTAGGGTTCCCTGGAGGCCGCCGGGGGCAGCAGGTGGGCGGAATACATTGTGCGCGGCGCGGCCGCCTGGTCCACGGTCAGGGCGGCCACGCTGTCGAGGCGCAAAAACAGCATGTCCGTCAGGTCTTCCTCCGACAGGGGCTCTTCGGAGAGGTGGGTGTGCAAAAGGCGCAGGCCCCGCAGGCGTCCGGTTCCCATGCGGGAGCGGGCCAGTTCGGGGATGTAGATGCCCTTTTGTTCGCCCACGATGACCATGGACGGCCGACCCTTGCGGTCGATGAGCAGGCCGATCTGGCGGCTGATCCCGGCGCTTAAGGCCGCCAGTTCCCGGGCCTGTTCGAGGGTGTAGCCGCCCTGGCCGGGATAGCGCCGGGTCAGGAGGCGCTCCACGGCGCGCAGTTGGCTGGGCTTTAGGCCCGCGGTGTTTCCCTGGACTTTGGAGGCGATGGCGGTGTCCCTGTTGTGGTTTGCGGCGCGGTCAGCGGGCCATGTAGGAGGCGATCATGGCGTCGTATTCCGAGGTCAGTTTGAAGGTGGCGGCGGCCATGTCCCGGCGAAGCGGCAGGCCGACATGAAAATCCTTGTCCGCGAGTTCGCGCTGCACCCGGGGATAGTAAGCGGCGCCGGGAACCACCAGGATGCTCTGGAAGTTTTTGGCCGAGGCCCGTAGCAGGGTGGGGCCGCCGATGTCGATGCGCTCCACCATGTCGGGAAGCGACAGCCCGGCCTTTAAGGCGTCGGCGAAGTTGTAGAGGTTGACGCACACCAGATCGAAGGCGGCCAACTGGTGTTTGGCCAGGGTGCGCCGATGCTCGGGATTGTCCTTGTCGGCCAGGATCCCGGCGTGGATGTGGGGATGCAGGGTTTTGACCCGGCCGTCGAGAATCTCGGGAAAGCCCGTCACCCGGCTGACGGAGGTGACGGCCAGCCCGGCGTCCTGAAGGGCCTTGCGGGTGCCGCCTGTGGAGACCAGCTCCACGCCGCCGCGTTGCAGAAATTCCGCGAAGGCCGCCAGGCCGGTCTTGTCGGTGACGCTCAAAAGGGCGCGACGAATAGGGAGAAGATCCATGCCTTTCCTCTGTGCTTTTTGGAAAGGCACTGCCAAATTCGGCCAGCCTTGGCAAGTCGCCCCGTGCGCCAAATATCGGCTTCCGGCCCCCGGGAGCGCTGCCACGGGGGTCGGAAGCCGAACGGGGAGGGGAGATATCGCGGTCGCGCAGTCCGCAGAGGCGTGGGGCCGGGGCATCGTTTCCCAGGGGCGGGGCGATCCGCCTCCGGGGATGCCGCTTCCGGCCGCAGTCCTTCCGAACCGCTGAAGACGCCGGAGGTTAGGCCGCGACCTGGCGCAACTGCTCCGAGAGCTCCATGGCCGGCTGGTTGCCCGGCTCCTGTTCCAGGATGGTCTGGAGTTGCTCCCGGGCCTCTTCATGCCTGCCCAGGGTCATGAGACAACCCGCCAGGGTGAAGCGCACCTCGTTTTTCACCGGGTCCACGGCCAGGTAGTCCTTGAGATGGGGCAGGGCGTCCTGCACGCGGTTATGCGCGTAGGCCAGGCGCACCATCCCGAAAAGGGCCACCAAATTTTCCGGATTTTTGGCCAGGGCCATGCCGAAGTGGGTGAAGGCGGCCTCGATCTCGCCGCGCTCCATCTCAATAAGCGCCATGCCCGCATAGGACCGGTCGCCGGGTTCCAGGTCGGCCGCCCTGCGGTAGTACCCCATGGCCAGATCCAATTCGCCGCGCTGCACGGCGATGGTGGCCAGGCCCAGATGCGGTTCGGCGTAGACGCCGTCATCGCCCATGGCTTTGTGGTAATACTCTTCGGCCTTGTCCAGGTCGCCCATGAACAGGTAGCACTCGCCAAGTTCCTTGTTGATTTCGTAATCCAATTGACCGCTCATTGCGTGTCCCCTCCGTGGCATTCGAGGTCTGCGGCCTGCGTCCATGCATTGTTTGGTCCGCACCTCTTTTCGCCGTCCCCGTGCCGGGACAGCCGAAGGAACGTCTCCCCGTTCCCCTACCCTTGTCCGCCCGGAAAGCGCGATCCGGGACCCGTTTTTTCCGGGCAAGCCCTCTCATGCAACGCTTGTGCCACAAGCAGATTCTTCCCCCTTTGGCGTGGCCGCGGCCGGGGGTGGGCCGGGCGTTGGAAAACATACATTTTATTCTTTTATTACAAGATGTTGGTGGCATGGAACGGGAATTGCTTTGTGCCCTGCGAATCACGTGCGGCGCGTCGCCGGACAATAGGGCGGCAGGAAGCCGGACGAGGGAGCAAACACCGATGAAATCCTTGTTTCCAGACAATGTGGGCCTGGTGGGAAAGGTGCTGGATCTGCACCTGGAACGTCAAAATGTCGTCATGTCCAACCTGGCGAACATCGATATCCCGGCCTACAAGGCCAGGAAGATGGACTTCGAGGGCGAACTGCAAAAGGCCCTGGACCGTGACGGCAAGGGAAGGATGACCCGCACGGAAAGCGGCCACATTCCCTCGGCCTTTGATGCGTCAAATTTCGAGGGCGAGCTGTCGGAAAAATGGAAACCCCAGGTGGTGGCCGGGCTCGACGCGGTGGACATGGACAAGGAAATGGCCGTGATGGCCAAAAACACGCTCATGTACAACGCCCTGTCGGACATCGCCCGGCGCAGTTTCGAGGGCATACAGAAAGTCATCGCCGAGGGAGGCAAGTAACATGGACTTCTCGACCGCACTGGACATCGGTTCGTCGGCGTTAAGCGCCCAGCGCACCAATTTGAACGTCATTTCCATGAACCTGGCCAACATCCGTTCCACCAAGACGGCCAACGGCGAGGGGCCCTACCAACGCAAAAGCGTGGTCTTCGAATCCACCCCCGTGGACACGCCGTTCTCCAAGGCCATGCAAGGCGCCCTGGACCGGGATATCTCCGGGGTCAAGGTCACGGGAGTGGTCAACGACAACCGCCCCCCCCGGCTGGTCTTCGAGCCCGGACATCCCGACGCCGATGAGAACGGCTATGTGGCCTATCCCGACATCAACGTGGTGGAGGAAATGGCCAACATGATCACGACCATGCGGTCCTATGAAGCCAGCGCGGCCTCCATCAGCACCACCAAGTCCATGTTTTCCAAGGCCTTGGAAATCGGAAGATAAAGGAGAAATCCCATGGCCATCTCCCCTGTGGCGATCTCCGCCTACAAAAACGCCCTGAACTCGGCCAGCCGCATCGATGCGAAGGTCGCCGACAGTCTGGCCAAGCCCGCCAAGCCCGGGCAGTCCTTCATGGACACCCTGCAAAGCTCCATCGAGAACGTCAACGCCATGGAGACCAAAAAGGCGGACATGATCCAGTCCTTTGCCTCCGGCGAGACCCAAAACGTCCACGAGCTCATGATCCATCTGCAAAAGGCCAGCCTGGCCATGGGCATGACCACCGCCGTGCGCAGCAAGGTCATGGAGACGTACAAAGAACTGGTCAAGATGCAGTTTTAGGCCGACATTTCCCATAACCAGATCACTCCCGGAGAAGACGCATGCCCCCCGCCATCGCCAAGTATTGGGACAAAATCGCCCGCTTCTGGTCCGACCGGACCCTGGCCCAGCGCATCCTGGTCGGCGGGCTGGCCGTCTCGGTGATCCTGGCCTTTCTGCTCATGCTCTATTTTCTCAACCAGGTGGAATACCGGGTGCTGTATTCCCGGCTTTCCCCGGAAGACGCCGCCCGGGTGACGGAGCAGCTTCAGGCCTCGAAGATTCCCTACAGGATCCAGGATAACGGGGCGACCCTCCTGGTGCCCGAGGACATGGTCTACGAACAGCGCCTGCGCATCGCCGGGGAAGGGGTCATGCACGGCTCGGGCGTGGGCTTCGAGCTTTTCGACGAGCTCAAGGTCGGCCAGACCGATTTCGTCCAGCGCATCAATTACCAGCGGGCCATGCAGGGCGAATTGTCCCGGACCATCGGCGAGTTTCCCCAGGTGGAAAAGGTCCGCATCCATCTGGTCATGCCCCATAAGAGCCTTTTTATCGAAGACCAGAAGCCCGCTTCGGCCTCGGTGGTCCTGACGCTCAAGCAGGGGCAGCGACTGGACAACAAACAGCTCCTGGGCATCGTCAACCTGGTGGCCATGTCCGTCGAAGGGCTGACGCCCGACCGCATCACCATCACCGACACCAACGGGCTGGTGCTGTATCAGCCCTCCGGGGACAGCACCCTGGAAGGCATGACCACCTCCCAACTGGAGTACAAGACCACCTACGAAGCCAACCTGGAAAACCGCATCGAGCAACTGCTCACACCCATCGTGGGCCCGGGCCGGGCCATGGTCAAGGTCAACGCCGACCTGGACTTCAACCAGCGCACCATCCGCAAGGAATCCTACGACCCCGACGCCACCGTGGTGCGCAGCGAACAACGCAGCGAGGAATCCACCTCCGGTTCGGCCATGGTCGAGGATGCCGCCGTCACCACCCCCCAGGGCGGCGCGGCCGTGCCCAACACCAACTTTCGCGGCGACGGCTTTTCCGGTACCGAGTCCACCCAGAAGTCCAACCGGGAAAACCGCACCACCAATTACGAGATCAACAAGGAAGAACAAAACATCGTCACCTCCATGGGAGGCTTGAATCGTCAAACCATCGCGGTTATCGTGGATGGAACGTACACCACGCCCGAAGGGTCGGACGTGCCGGTCTTCACCCCGCGCAAGGCCGAGGAACTGGAGCGCATCCGGGCCCTGGTGTCCAAGGCGGCGGGCGTCAATTCCGGGCGGGGCGACGAGGTGGAGGTGTCGAGCTTCGAGTTCGGCTCCCCGGACCTGTCCGGCGAACCGAGCCTGATGGAGACCATGCTGGAATACGCCCAGCGTCTCGGCAAGCCCTTTTTGAACGGCCTTTTGATCTTCCTGTTCCTGATCCTGGTGGTGCGCCCGGTGGTCATGGCCCTGATCCGGCCCCGGGTGTCGGAGGAAGGCATCGAAACACTGGATCGTCTGCCTGAAGGAGAGGCTCGCATGGCCCTGGGAGAACCCGAGGAAGAGGAAGTCGGCGTCATCGAGGAATCCAAGCGTTTTGAACTGGCCAAGGCCCTGGCCCTGCAACTTTTCGAAGAAAACGTGGAGCAGTCCATCACCGTGCTCAAAAGCTGGCTCAAGCAGGAGGCGTAGGGCGACATGGCCCCTTTTTCCGGTCCTCAGAAAACCGCCGTGCTGTGTCTGGCGCTCGGCGACAAGTTCACCGGCGAGGTGTTCAAGCGCCTGGATCGTCGGGATATCGCACGCATCTCCAAGGCCATGTTGGATATGGAGACCGTGCCCAAGGAGCAGGTCGAGGAGATCGTCCACGAATTCAACGAAAACATGCAGTTCGGCAAGGAAATGGTGGTGGGCGGGCCGGATCAGGTGCGGCAGCTTCTGGGCAAGACCCTGGACGCAGATACGGCCAAGTACATCCTCGACTCGCTGGAGATCGACACCGGGCCCACGCCCTTCCAGGAGCTTGGCAACGTCAGCCCGCGCATCCTGGCCCAGATCCTTCGCAACGAGCATCCCCAGACCCTGGCGCTCATCCTTGGCCATCTGCATCCGGACCAGGCCGCCGAGCTCCTCCAGAACCTGCCCTCGGGCGTGCGGGCCGAGGTGCTCATGCGCCTGTCGCGGCTGGAGGCCGTGGCCGAGGAAATGCTCATGGAAGTGGACAAGGTTCTGCAAAACCAGCTCATCGCCATGGGCGGCAAGGAAGGCAAAAAGGTGGGCGGGGTCACGGCCGTGGCTGAGATCTTAAACGCCGTGGACAGGGCCACCGAGGAGGAAGTCCTTTCCGAGATCGAAGAGGAATCCGCCCAGATGGCTGAGGACATCCGCAACCTCATGTTCGTGTTCGAGGATATCAAGGCCCTGGACGACCGGGGCATCCGCGAGCTCCTCAAAGAGGTCTCCAACGAGGAGCTGACCCAGGCCTTAAAGGGCGCCAGCGACGAGCTCAAGGAGAAGTTCTTTAAAAACCTCTCCGAACGCGCCGCGACCATGATCCAGGAAGACCTGGAGATCATGGGGCCGGTGAAGCTCTCGGACGTGGAGAGCTCCCAGCAAAACGTGGTCAAGACCGTGCGCCGCCTGGAGGCCGAGGGCAAGATCGCCATAGGGCGCGGAGGCGGGGATGTCTTCGTCTAGCCCCCCCGGCGGCGGCATCCCGTCGGCCACGGGCCGGGTGGTCATGGGCATGGGCAGCGCCGGTCCCCAGGAGACCACCGTGGCCGAGATCGAGGCCCGGCGGACGCCGTTTCCCTTCGAGCGCATGGAGGCCGAATTCTGGGAGCGCACCCGGGCAAAGGCCCAGGACATGGCCAAGGAGATCATCGCCCAGGCCATGGCCGAGGCCGAGCGGCTTCGCGCCGCGGCCCGGGAGGAAGGCCTGGCCCAGGGCACGGCGCAGGCCCAGACCCAGTTCGAGACCCATGTGGCGGAGATGAGCAAGGCCTTCGGCGAGACCCTGGCCGCCATCCAGGGCGACCGCAAAACCCTGTGGGACGGCTACCGTCAGGATTTCGTCGCGCTTGTCCGCCTGGCCCTGGAAAAGTCCTTCGGCATCCTTTTGGGCGACTCGCGCCAGGAGATTTTGGCCTCGCTATTAGACGAGGCCCTGGATCTCATCGACAGCCGCACCGAGCTGGCCGTGATCGTGCATCCCGAGGACATGCCCATGATGGAGGAGCTTTTGACCCGGGCCGCCCATAGCCGCCAGGGGCTCGAACGCTGGCATGTGCGCGGCGACGCGGCGCTTCTGCCCGGGGGCGTGCGCCTGGAGAGCCGCGACGGCATGGTGGACAACACCGTCAACAGCCGTTTTGCCGAGGTTTCGCGCATCTTCGACCAGCTCTCGGTGCGCCCCGAGGCCGACGGCGAGGCGGCGGGCGACGTCCATGGAGCTTGACGCCAAGGCCCTGGTCAGCATCATGGCCGACTTGCAGCCCGCCCAGGCCTTCGGCAAGGTGAGCAAGGTGGTGGGGCTTATCGCCGAGGGCCGGGGCATCAAGGCCCCCATCGGCTCCGTGTGCCGACTCATGCCCGACGACGCCCGGGGCGTGGAGATTCCGGCCGAGGTGGTGGGGTTTCGCGACGGGGCGTGCCTTTTCATGCCCTACGGCGACATGCGCGGCATCAGCCCCGGCACGCTCATCAAAAACACCTCCACCCCGCCGCTTATGCCCGTGGGGAAACGTTTTCTGGGCCGCACCGTGGACGCCTTCGGCAATCCCATCGACGAGATCGGCCCCATCTTCCCTCGGAAATTCCGCCCCATCTTCGCCGAGCCGCCCAGTCCCCTGGAGAGGCCGCGCATCTCCGAACCCCTGGACGTGGGGGTGCGGGCCATCAACGGCCTCCTGACCCTGGGCAAGGGCCAGCGGGTGGGCATCATGGCCGGTTCGGGCGTCGGGAAATC
Organism: Desulfolutivibrio sulfodismutans DSM 3696; assembly: GCF_013376455.1. GTDB lineage: Bacteria > Desulfobacterota > Desulfovibrionia > Desulfovibrionales > Desulfovibrionaceae > Desulfolutivibrio > Desulfolutivibrio sulfodismutans. The sequence continues at coordinate 3,220,265 of NZ_CP045504.1, forward strand.
GACGCTCATGGGCATGATCGCCCGGGGCACCAAGGCCGACATCAACGTTATCGGGCTTGTGGGCGAACGCGGCCGGGAGGTCTTGGAATTTATTGAAAAGGATCTGGGCCCCGAGGGGCTGGCCCGGTCGGTGCTGGTCATCGCCACCTCGGACCAAAGCCCGCTGATCCGCATGCGCGCGGCCTATGCGGCCACGGCCATGGCCGAATATTTCCGGGACGAGGGCGCGGACGTGATCCTCATGATGGACTCCGTGACCCGCTTCGCCATGGCCGGGCGCGAGGTGGGGCTGGCGGCCGGGGAGCCGCCCACCACCCGGGGCTATACCCCCTCGGTGTTCGCCCATCTGCCCAAGCTTTTGGAGCGGGCCGGAAAGAACAAATCCGGCTCCATCACCGGCATCTATACCGTGCTGGTGGACGGCGACGACTTCACCGAACCCATCGCCGACTCCACCCGGTCCATCCTGGACGGGCACATCGTGCTCACCCGCGACCTGGCCGACCAGGGGCATTTCCCGGCCATAGACGTCTTAAAAAGCATCAGCCGTCTGCGCTCCGACGTGACCACGCCCGAGCAGCGCGAGGCGGGCAAGGTGCTCCTGCGGCTTCTGGCCACCTACCGCCGGGTGGAGGACATGGTGAACATCGGGGCCTACGCCAAGGGATCGAATCCGGACATCGACCGGGCCCTGGCCATGATCGGCCCCATCGGCATCTATCTGCGCCAGGACGTGGGCGAACCCGCCCCCCTGGAGGAGTGCTTCGCGGCCCTGGCCAAGATCGCCGCCGTGAAGTAGGCGGCCGCGCCGGGCTCACGGGCGGCGGCCGGTCCAGGCTGCTTTTCTGGTGTGTCCGCCGCTTATTCCCACTCGAAATTTTCCGGAACCGTCACGCCATATCGCCGCGCAAGCGGCGTTTTGAGCGGCCCCTTGTGTCCTTCGTTCGCCCTGATGTATTCCAGCACCTGCCAGTTCGGTATACCCCAGACCAACAGCTTGTTCTTGAAAACGACGTCCCATTCGTCTGCGAAGTTTCTGCCTACGTTTTCCTTGTCAAAGATGGTTTGCACATGATCGATGAAAATCTGTCTCTGCTTGAGCATTTTCAGCAAGGTGCGCTGTCTGATCACTTTTGGGGGGATGTTCTCTGAAATCAGGCTGTATGTCGCCTCGGCAACGGCGTCGGGGTCCGGGTCGACGAGTCGTGCGAAATCTTTGTCCAGGAAATAGTCCCGCCCTCCGATATTGTGGGTGCTGACGACAGGAATGCCGCACAACAGGTATTCCGTCGCAGCGTACATTCCTCCTTCCAGGTCGGAAAGGCATAATCCAACTCTCGATTTGTTGTAGAGCTGGCATATATCCTGTGGCGACAAGAACCTGTCCATTCCTGTCTCGGGGTGTTCATTCAAAAAAACGGCGTTCGGAAGATTATTCTTGAGCTCTGCCTTGTATGCGAGGCCTTCTTTTTTTTCTTTTGCCGGAGAATAGTAAATCAATCCGACATTGTTCAGTTTCGAAGCAAGCATATGTCGCTTGAACCGGTCAAGCCTTGCATTGTAGATGGCGTCATATTCCTTCGGAGAACCATCGATGATGTTGAATATGCGTTGGTCAAGGAATGCGTTTTGATGGCAAAATGTTGTGTTTATTTTGCATTTTTCAAGGAGAAACATGTCGACATGGTCATTGACCATGATGTGCACATCGTGCTGGGGGTAGTATTTCTTTAGAAAATAATAGCTATTCACCATGTTGAACAATTCATCATTGTCCTGTGGTGTCCACCATGACCACAAGAGGTAGTAAACTTTTTTGTTCCGTAACGCCTGGCTCAGCGTCAAGGCGGGCTGGCCGGGATGTGGCGAGCCGAATCCTACGATGATGAGAGGGTCCAGGCTTATGACATCGCAGTACAGATGGACTTCACATTTTATGGAGAGCAAAGGAAGCTCCATGTGGCCAAGTTCGCGTTGCCGGGTGGCCCTGGCCGGGGTCGTGAGGTGCCGGTACGGCTTCGACCAGCGTGGGATGGCCGCTTCACCGGCGCGAATCATAATGTGTTTTTCGGAAAGAAAGAAGCCCCTGCGGGAACGTCGGCGGGATTCCGGTTCATGATATGCGTCGCCGCGTGGCCTGCGTCAGGGCTTTCCGGCTTCCTGCATGCCCAACCATCGGGGAAAAGGCGCCAGGTGGCGGGGCTTCACGCCTCACGCCGCCCGGCACGGCGGCTGCGGCGTGCCGGGCCTGGTCATGACCAGTTGCCACAGTTGCAGGGCCCGGGCCCGGAAGGCCCCGGCGCAGGACAAGAGATAATAGTCCCACATGCGCCGGAAACTCTCCGGAAACCGTGGCCGCAGGCCCGGCCAGGCGGCCTGGAAGCGTTCGTGCCAGGCCATGAGCGTCTTGTCGTAGTGGGGGCCCAGGTTGTGGGCGTCCTCGACCACGAAAAGCCCTTCGGCGGCCCGGGCGATCTGGGCCAGGGAGGGCAGGGCGCCGCCGGGAAAGATGTATGTGCGAATCCAGGGGTCGCACCCGACGGCCGAGACGTTGGCGGCGATGGTGTGCAAAAGGAACGTCCCGCCGTCCCGCAGGCAGCGGTTGACGGCCCGCATGAAGTCCCGATGGTTTTTTTGCCCCACATGCTCGAACATACCCACGGACACGATTTTGTCGAAATGTCCGTTCATGTCGCGGTAGTCGCGTTCGACGATCTCCACCGCAAGGCCCCGGGCCGTTGCGCAGGCCTTGGCGTGGGCCGCCTGTTGGCGCGAGATGTTCACCCCGGTCACGGTGCAGCCGCAGTGTTCGGCAAGATACGCGGACAGTCCGCCCCAGCCGCAGCCAATGTCCAGGACGGCGTCGCCGGGCCGGATGTCGAGCTTGTGGCGGATGAGGTCGAGTTTTTGCCGTTGGGCCGTCTCCAGGTCGTCGGTCCCGGCGAAATAGGCGCAACTGTACTGGTTGTGGGGGTCGAGCCAGGACAGGAACATGTCGTTGCCCAGGTCGTAGTGCCGCTTTGCCACGGCCTTGGATCTGCGCCGCGACTGGCGGTTGAAGAGTCGTTCAAGGAAGAGGTCGAACAGCAGCGGCAGGCTCTTTTGGGCCCAGACGTCCAGTTCGGCGAGGCACAGGCGGCGAAACAGTTCGTCCAGGCAGGCGCAGTCCCACCAGCCGTCCATGTAGGCCTCGCCCAGGCCCAGGTTCTTGTCGCGAAGGACGCGGGGATACAGGTCCGTGTTGTGAACGCGGATATCCCAGGGATTTGGCCCGTTGACTGTGATTCCGGCCTGGGCCAGGAGGGAGGTGATGATCCGTTCGGCCCTGCTCATGATCGCCTCCGATACGCACGCAGGAGGTTCAAGGAGGGAGAGGTTGGCGACGCCTAGGCAGTAGCGCATAAGCGCAAGGAAATATCAAGGGCCGCTGTCGGTTTTTTTCTTGCCGGGCTGCATATCCGCCGCCAGGACATCGGCCGCCATCCTTCCCGCGTAGGGACATGGCGCACCGGCTGCCAGATTCTCCACAACCGGCGTATTCCCGTGGCGCATGGCGAAAAGCCAGGGCACGTCTCCAAGCGCCGAGGCCCTTGCCAAGCGCTTTGTCTTGGCCTTACAAAACATTCGCCGGGAATGGGCCACGCCCGCCAGGATTGGAAGACGCCCCCGGCCTGATCTCGCATGCAGTTTGCAGGCAGGCCGGACGCACAGCGACAAAACCGTTTCCAGGAACATTCCGGATGCACCCCTCACACGGGACACATCCCCGGGGGTTCTGGCGTAACACCCAGGCGGACGAGCACGCACATGATCTCCCTTATCGGCTTTCAAATCGGTGAACTGCTCTACCAGGGGCCGAACAGCCAGGTCTATCGGGCCCGCCGCGAACGGGACGGCCTGCCGGTGGTGCTCAAGATCCCCGCCAGTCCCGACATCTCCATCCGCGAAAATTTGCGCTTTCAGCACGAGTACGACCTGCTCGCCTCCCTGAACCTGTCCCGCGTGATCAAGGTCCATGACCTCCTGCAATACCGCTCCAGCTTCGCCATCGTCGAAGAGGACTACGGCGCGCGCGATCTTGCCAGCCATATCGAGGGGCGCCTGCCGGACCCCCTCGAATTTCTCGACGCCGCGATCCAGATGGCCGAAGCCCTGGCGCAGTTGCACGGGCAGGGGATCATCCACAAGGACACCCACCTGGCCAATTTCCTCATCAACCCCCGAACGGGCGAGATCAAGCTGACGGATTTCGGGATGTCCTCGCTTATCGAGGGAGAAGTGCAGGAACCCTGGGATCCCGACCAGATCGAGGGCAACCTGGCCTACATTTCCCCGGAACAGACCGGCCGGATGAACCGAAGCATCGACAGCCGATCCGACCTCTATTCCCTGGGAATCTGTTATTACAGGATGCTCACCGGAGTCCTGCCTTTCACGTCCAGTGATCCGATGGAACTTTTGCATGCGCACATCGCCCGCAGGCCTGTGAGCCCCCAGGAGATGCGGCCCGCCGTCCCTCTGGCGCTTTCCGGCCTCACCATGCGCCTGCTGGAAAAAATGGCGGAGAATCGCTACCAGAGCGCCTCCGGTCTGGTTCGCGACCTGAAGGACATGCGTGCGGCCTGTGTCAGCGGCGAGAGCCTGGCGGACATGAAACCCGGCCACCGGGCCCTGTCGTTCCGGTTCCAGGTATCCCAGAAGATTTACGGCCGGGACAATGAAATCCGGCTTCTGCTGCAGACGTTTGAACGCATGGCCCGGGGCGGCGCGGAGCTGCTTCTCGTGGGGGGCTATTCGGGCATCGGCAAAACGTCGCTGGTCAACGAGGTGCTCAAAGGGCTCACCCGCCAGCGAGGCCGGTTCGTTTCCGGCAAGCATGACCAGTTTCAGCGCGACATCCCGTTTTCAGCCTTCATCCAGGCCTTCCGCCAGTTGAGCCACCGCATACTGGCCGAACCCGAGGCGTTGGTGGTCAAATGGCGTCTGTCCCTGCTTGATGCCCTGGGCAACAACGCCCAGGTGATTATCGACGTCATCCCGGAGATGGAGCACATCCTTGGACAACAACCCCCCGCGCCGGACCTTGGGCCGACAGAGGCGCAAAACCGCTTCATCATGTGCATGCAGCGCTTCATCGGGGTGTTCGCCAAGCGGGAGCATCCCCTGGTGGTTTTTCTCGACGATCTGCAATGGGCGGATGCGCCGTCGCTCAACCTCATCCGCGCGCTCATGACGGACGCGTCATCCCACGCCCTGCTCATCATCGGCGCCTACCGGGACAATGAGGTCTCCCCCGCGCATCCGCTGACGCTGACCGTCAACAGCCTGCACGAATCAGGCGTCGCCGTCCGCACCGTGACCCTGGCCCCTTTGTTGTTCGTCGATCTGCGCCAAATGGTGGCGGACACCCTCAATCGCCCCCCGGAAGAGGTTGATGATCTGTCCCGGCTTATCGAGGAAAAGACCGGCGGCAACCCGTTTTTCGTATCGCAGATGCTCAAGGATCTGCATGCGCGGGGCCTGTTTCAACTGGATTCCGACTCCGGTTGCTGGCTCTGGGACATGGCCGACATCCGTACCATGGGGCTCACCGACAACGTGGTGGACCTCATGGCCGGCAGGATCAGCCGCATGAAGCCGCAGACGCGCCAGGTGCTGCAACTGGCGGCCTGCATCGGGAACCGATTCGCCCTGCCCATGCTCGCCGCCATCCTGGAGAGAACGCCGGAGGAAACCAGCGAGGAACTGTGGGAGGCGCTTCAGGCGGGACTCGTCATCCCCTCGGAGTCCGTCTTCCGCTTCCTGCACGACCGGGTGCAGCAGGCGGCCTACTCGCTCATCCCGCAGGAGGATATCGCGCCGCTGCATCTGCGCATAGGCCGCCTGCTCCTGCGCCATGTCGGCCAAACGCAGATCGAGGACACGATCTTCGATATCACGTCGCATTTCAATGCGGCGCTTGACCTGGTGCATGATCCCGAAGAGCGCATGACGCTTTTGGAACTCAACATGCTGGCGGGACGCAAGGCCAAGGCGTCCACCGCCTACGGGCAGGCGTTGCGCAACTTCGAGGTGGCCGCCTCGCTCCTGCCCGGGGACGGCTGGAGGACACACGCCCCCGTCATGCTGGACGTGGTGCGCGAAAAGGCCGACGTCTTGTACCTGCTGGGCGATTTCGCACAGGCCGAGACCCTTCTGGACGAGGCGCTCACCCATACGCAAGACACGTTCGACAGGGTGGAGGTCTATCTCCAGAAGCTGATTCAGTACAACCAACTGGGGAAATACAACGAACTCATGGACATCGCCAGGGACGCCCTGGCCATTTTCGGCGTGGACCTGCCCCAGGCCGACGACGCCTCAACCCTCAAACGTTGCTTCGACTCCCTGATGAAGGACTATGTCGCGCTTCTCGGGCAGCGCCCGATAGCCGATCTGATTACCATCCCGGACGTGACGGATCGCGAGCAGGACAGCATCATCCGGCTCACCGCCATCCTTACCGACGGAGCGTATATCGCCGTTCCCACGCTTTTCCCGCACCTGGTCATGGAGGTAGTCACCAGATCCATGCGATACGGCCACAACGCCTTGTCCGCCGTCGGTTTTTGCTGGGCGACAGTCGTCATCGTGCAGGAACACAAAGACTATCACAGCGCTTTCGCGCTGGGCAAACTGTCCATGACTCTCGTAGAGCGGTTTCCCAATCCGCGCATCCAGGCCCAGATCACCTTTCTTTACGCCGTTTGCGCCATGCACTGGTTTTTGCCCCTGTCGGAGCAGATCGAGATGTACAAGCGGGCCTATCAATACGGCATCCAAAACGGCAACCTGGTGTTTGCCGGTTACGCCCGCACCATGATTCCCAAGACCGTCCTGGCTGCGTCCACCGTCGACAAGGCCCTGGAAGAAAACGACATCAGCGTGGAATTTTATGAGAAACGCGGCTCTCCCTTCCTCATGAGCGAGCGCTTCTGCAATCTGTTCCTGAAAAACCTCAAAGGCGAACGCCCCGATCCCCTCTCGCTCAGCACGCCGGACATCGACGAGCATGCCTCCCTGGAGCTCTGGCAGCGTCCCGAGACGCTGTTCGGCCACGGTCTGGCGTATTTTCTCACGTCCAAGCTCCAGTTGCTCTTCCTTTTCAGAAAGACGGAGGAGGCCTGGCGTTTCGCCGAAAAACACGCGGACTGGATGCGCTATATCCCCATCCTTTACGAAACCACGGTGTTCAGCTTTTACCGCGCCATGGCCGCCGCGGCGCTTTTGGATGGCGCTTCGGAAGAGGACCGCAGGCTCATGGAGTCCAGGTTGCGGGCATCGCTCGCGGAATTCGCCATCTGGGCGCAAAACTGCCCTGAAAACTACGCTTGGCAGGAGCGGCTGCTGCGGGCCGAAAAGGCCCGGCTGGACGGCGCCGTCCAGGAGGCGCAGGAGCTTTACGCACAGGCGGCGGACATTGCCCGCCGGGACGAGCACCCCCATGGCGTGGCCCTGTCCCGGGAACGCATGGCGCAGTTGCATCATTTTCTGGAACAGACCGATTCAGCCAAGATTTTTTTGGAAGACGCCAGTTTCAACTATTACCGGTGGGGGGCGCACGCCAAGGTTTTGAGCCTGCGTCAGGAACTGGACCGTTGGACCATGGCGCAGGCGCGCCCGGCTATGGCCTCCCACGCATCGACGGGCACAGCGCAATCCGAGCGCTCCTACGGCTCCATGCCCCATCTGCTCGATGTCGGCAGCATCCTCAAAGCCACCCAGGCGATTTCCAGGGAAATCAACCAGGACTCGCTGCTGCGTGTCATCATGACCAGCGTCATAGAGAACGCCGGAGCCGAGCAGGGATATCTCCTGCTGCCGGACGAACGGGACTGGTCTGTGGCGGCCATGGCCACGGTGGAGGGAAACTCCTTTGCGCAGGCGGGCAGTCCGCTGCAAGATTCGCCCCTGGTCAGCGAGGCCATCGTCAGGTTCGTCATCCGCAGCGGCCAGGAGCTCGTTCTCAACGACGCCGGGCAACACCCCTCGTTCCAGCAGGATGCGCATGTGGTGCGCAAAAACGTCCGCTCCGTCTTGTGCGTGCCGCTGCTGGTCCAAAACCGCCTCAGCGGCGTGCTGTATCTGGAGAACAACCTTTTTCCCGACGCCTTCGCCAAGGAACGGACCCAGATCGTCGGGATGCTCGCCGCGCAGGCCGCCATCTCTATCGAAAACGCCAATCTCTACGGCAGCCTCGCCGCCAGCGAACAACGCTACCGCAGCATTTTCGAGGACGCGAGCGACATCATTTTCCTCACCACGCCCGAAGGCCGCATCATGGACGTGAATCCGGCCTGTCTGGGCATTCTCGGGTACACGCAGGCTGAACTGCTCAGACTCTCCGTGGCGGACCTATATGTCGATCCCCGGGCACGGGCCCGTCTCAAGGACATCCTCGAGAAGGCCGGTGCGGTTCGCGGCTTCGAGGTCGCCTTGCGGCGCAAGGACGGAGAGATCGTCGAAGCCATTTTCGCGGCCAACCTGCGCCGTGACGCGCAGGGGCAGGTTGTCGGCTACCAGGGCATCCTGCACGACATGACCGACAGGAAACAGGCTGAGCGACTGCGTGAGGCCTACAGCAGGGATCTGGAACGCCAAGTGCGCGAACGCACCCAGGAGCTCACCGAGGCCAACGACAAGTTGCGCAGGCTCAGCGACTACGACGGCCTGACGGGCATCGCCAACCGGCGAAAGTTCGACTCAGCGCTGCAAACCGAGTGGCGTCGCGCCATACGCAACGAAACGCCCCTGACCCTGGCCATGATCGATGTGGACCATTTCAAGGCATACAACGACCATCTGGGACATCTGCTGGGCGACGACTGCCTGCGCCGCGTGGCCCAGGCAGTCGCCGTCAACATCAGGCAGTCCTGCGACCTGGCCGCACGGTATGGCGGCGAGGAGTTCGCCGTCATCCTGCCCGGACTCGCTGCGGATAATGCGTTGCGCGCCTGTGAAAAATTGTGTTCCGCCGTCATGGGACTCGGCATCCCCCATGGCAAAAGCCCGATGGCGGACGTGGTGACCGTGAGCGTCGGCGCCGCCACCTGCACCCCGGCGAGGGGGGGGAGCTCCGAGGCCCTTGTCCGGGCGGCTGACGCGAATCTCTATCGGGCCAAGGAACAGGGAAGAAACCGAGTGGTGGTTTCCGTGACGGCGTCATGACCCTTGGAACGCCTTAGAAGACCACCGTTTCGCGCCAAAGGCCCGGCGGGCGGGAAACGAGGCCGGGCCGTGGGCCGCTTGGCCGCATCGACTGTGCGATCCGCAAAAACGCCGCACCCCGGCCGGGAGGCAGGTCCCGGGCCGGGGCGCGGCGTGATCGCGGAGGCGGCGATCAACCCTCGGACGATTTTTCGGAGGGGCGGGCCGCAGCCCGTCCCGTTTTCACTTACGCATTTCCCAGGGCCTCGCCGCGTTCGGCGCGCTTGGCCTTCCACATGCTGCCCAGGATGATCACCGCGCCGATCATAAGCGCCGCGCACATGATCACGAAGCTGGCCTTGTCCATGATCCACAACGTGGACTCCGAGATATCCATGAGGCCCAGCTTGGCCAGGTACTTGGGCACGGCGATGCCCCGGCTGACGGCCACCACCAGCATGATCGTGGCCATGACCACCTTGATCATGTGCTCGCGCACATAGGTGGTGCCGATGGCCCCGAGCTGCACGCCCAGAAGCGAACCGCCCAGGATGATGAGCACCAGCCGGATGTCCACCATGCCCTGCATGGCCCAGTTGATGGACCCGAAAAGGCCCATGACGAAGGCGACGACCAGTTCCGTGGCCGAGCCGACCAGGCTCGACGCGCCCAGCACGTAGATCATGCCCGGCACGCCGATGAAACCGCCCACGGCGATGGTGGCGGCCAGCATGCCGGTGGCGAACCCGACGGGCACCGTGAACCAAAACGAGATGCGCATCCCGGCGGTCTTGAAGGTCATCATGGGCCACAGCTCGATGGCCTGGAGACGCCTGGCCAGGGGCGCCACCGTCTCCTCCCCGCCCCGGCGGGAGCTGGTCACGGCGTCGCGCAGGATGTAGCCGCCCACGATGACCAGGACGGCCACGAAGGACAGGCTTACGTACAGATCGCTCCCGGCCTGGCCCCAGCGCGACAGGATGGCGTTTTGCAGCATGATGCCCACCTGCACGCCCACTCCGGCCGAGGCGGCCATGACCAGGCCGAGCTTGATGTCCACCTGGCCGTACTTGAAGCGTTTGATGGCCCCCACCAGGGCCTTGGGGAACTTGTGGCACATGTTGCTGGCCACGGCCACCGTGCCCGGAACCCCCAGGCTCATCATGCCCGGGGTGAGCACGAAGGCCCCGCCAGAGCCGATGAATCCGCTGACCAACCCGCCGATGAACCCCACGATGAAGAGAAACGTGATGTTCTCAGGGGTGAGCGTGATGAATTTTGTCGCATCAAGTAAAAGCGTATCCATGATCCATGATCCTCCCGGCATCGGTTAGGCCTTGCCCCTTTGAAAAACAGGACGGCGTTTTCCCAGAATAAAACCGTGTCACACGCGTTGCCCGCTTCGTACGGCTCCGTTGACGCCGCAGTCGCGGCATCAGGCGTTGAGGGTGGCCCGGACCTGGGGACGGGCGACGGGCTGCACGGCGGGACGCTTCACGGCGCGCTTGCGGGCGGTAATGCCCAGACAGGCCCACAGGTTCGAGGCGAACGAGCCGTGGCACCAGGAGACCAAAAACACCGTGGCGATGGGCCCGGCCGCCCACAGGGCGCCCTGGGCGAACTGGGCCGCGATGGCGTCGGCGTAGGCGAACACCCCGGTGTAGAGCCCAGCGGTGACCAAGCCGAAGAAGACCGTCTTTTTTACGGGCCGCGAGGCCGTTTCCGTCTGTGCCATGATTCGATCCTCCATGGAGTTTTCACCCCGTGCCGGGGCGGATTCGTCAAAACGGGTTATTGTTGTCACGCCTTCAGTCCATCTGTGAAATTTTGAACATGCCTGGATGCACGTTCGCCTCTGGGGCGCCCTGGCCGCGTTTCACGCCGCGCGGCCAGGTGGGTGCTTCTCGAGATGCGCCCCTAAAAAATACCAACTATTTTTTTAAGAAAGATCAGCATTCCACCGCGTTGTCCCGAATCGCAAAAGTCTGGATTTCGAGTTCGCACCACTAGGACACAGTGAACACGGCGGCCGGAGCCACACACCCTTCGCCCGCATCGTTGCCCGGGTCGCTCAGGATGAGCTCCACTCGGTGCAGACCGTCGCTGACCGCGCGGACGGCCTCCCCGGGTTCCCCGAAATGGACCATGTGCCCGGCCTCGACGCGAAGCTCCAGGGCCTTGAGCAAAAAGGGCCTAGCGGCCTCTGAAGAGGCGAAGGCGAAGGATTCGCGTACGAACCGTTGCATATCCGGTTTTTGTTCATCGGGCCGTTCGGCAGGGCCGACGCTTAAAAACACCAAGCCGTAGTCCAGCCTGGCGGCCAGATGCAGGGCGTATTCGGAAAGTCGCGCCGAGAATGACCGGCCCCGGCCAAGCACGATGATTCGTTTGCGGCCCCTGCCGCGCCGGGCGATGATCTTCCCGGCCAGGAGCAGCTCCCCGGATTCCGCCAGGGTCAGGGCCTCGGCGTAGTCGTCCAGGCAGACCCGCAGGGGAACCCGGTCCACGCGCACGCCCTGGGGGGGGCGGGAACCGAGCCCCAGCCGACGGGGGGCCGGGACTCGGGAGCGTTTGGAACTTTCACCGCTCATGATCTATTCCGCCCGCACTCTCTTGCGGCAGGCCTGTCCCGCCATCTGGCGTTCGGCCCGTTTTCGAGGCTGGGAATCCTCGCCATCCTCTTCCAGTATCCGCTTCGCCTCGCCGTCCATATTTCGTTCGGCGTAGGCCACCCCCGCAAAGGTCGATTCCACTGCTTGCCGTAAGCTGCCCATGCCATTCCTCCGGTTTGAATGTTGCAATTAACCCTGTATAACAAGGGTCGTGCCAAGCCGAGTTTTTGGCGTAACACCCTGGAATGGTTTGGAATAAAATTTATGGGTGCAGCTATTGGGGATGTCGGGAACGTTGCAATACCGAACACACGAGGGGAGACTGTGTTGCATCATACTCAAATTACGGGACAAAATTCCTGGGGCGGAGGCGTTCGATTTTGCAACGGGCGTTCGTTTTTGCAACGCCGCCCCGGCCAGGACGGAAAGGGAGCCCGAACATGATTTTTTTTCGCAAAAACGACGACACGCCCCAGGCCCCGGAGCCCGGACCGCAGGGGCTCGCTGAACGCGCCCGGGCGGCCGAACTGCCCCCTGCCGCCCGGGAGGCCGTGGACGCCGAACTGGCCCGGCTCGCCAACACCGATCCCTCGGCTGCGGAATACGCCATCTCCACCAATTACGTGGAGCTGCTGCTGTCTTTGCCGTGGAATGCGGTCACGCCGGACAGCCTGGATCTGGAACGGGCCGAGGCGGTGCTGGACGCCAGCCACGCCGGGCTTGGGCAGATCAAAGACCGCATCCTGGAGCATCTGGCCTCGCGGACCATGCGCCAGAAGAGCGAGGCCTGGATCCTGGTGGTGGACGACGAACCCATCGCCCGGGAGAACCTGCGCCACGTGCTGGTCCGGGAAGGCTACCGGGTGGAGACGGCCGAGAACGGCCAGGCGGCGCTTGAGCGGGTGCGCCGGTTCGAATTCGACCTCATCGTCACCGACCTCAAGATGGACCGCATGGACGGGCTGCAACTGCTCGACAAGGCCAAGGCGGTCTCCCCAGCCACGAAGATCATGATCGTCACCGGCTACGCCACCGTGGACACGGCGGTGCGGGCCATCAAGACCGGGGCTGTGCATTACCTGACCAAGCCCATCGACCTGGACGAGTTTCGGGCCTCGGTGCGCGGCATCCTGGCCCAAAGGCCCGCCGAGTCCGCCTCGCGTTCCCCCATCCTGTGCTTTGTGGGGCCGCCCGGGGTGGGCAAGACCTCGGTGGGCATGGCCATCGCCCAGGCCATGGGCCGGACCTTCACCCGCATGTCCCTGGCCGACCTGCGCGACGACGCTGAGCTGCGCGGCCATCGCCGGACCTATGTGGGGGCCCTGCCCGGCCGGGTGATCTCGGCCCTGCGCGGGCTTTCGGTGCGCAATCCGGTCTTTATGCTCGACGAAGTGGACAAGATCGGCCGCGACGTCAAAGGCGACCCGGCCCAGGCCCTGCTCGAGATCCTGGATCCGGAGCAGAACTGCCGCTTCGTGGACCGCTATATGGAAGTGCCCTTCGACCTGTCCGGGGTGTTTTTCATCGCCACGGCCAACTCCACCGAGCGTCTGGCCGGGCCGGTCCTGGACCGCATGGAGGTGGTGCCGTTTACCGGCTATTCCGAGGAGGAGAAAATCGAGATCGCCACCAGGTTCCTGGCGCCGCGCCAGTTGCGCGAACACGGCCTGACCCATCCTTATCCCGAATTCACCCGGGAGGCCCTGCAGGGCATCATCCGGGGCTACACCAATGAGGCCGGGGTACGGGGGCTCGAGCGGGAAATCGCCCGGGTGTGCCGCAAGATCGCCCGGGTGTGTTTAAGCGAGGGCAAGACCGGATTTGCGGGCGACATCGCCCCGGACATGGCCGTCTCCCTGCTCGGCCCCCGCCGGTTCAGCCACGAAACCGCCGGGCACGGCCCTCAGATCGGCGAGGCCGTGGGGCTGGTGTGGTCCGAGACGGGCGGGGAGATCGTGTCCGTGGAGGTCTCGCGCATGCGCGGGGCCAGCAGGCTGTTGCTTACCGGGTCGCTGGGCGAGGTGCTCAAGGAGTCCGGGCAGATTGCGCTCAGCCATCTGCGCAGCAACGCCGTGGACTTCGGCATTGATCCGGGTTTTTTTTCCGAACACGACATCCATATCCACATCCCGGCCGGGGGAGTGTCCAAAGACGGCCCTTCGGCCGGACTGACCATGGCAGTGGCCCTTTTCTCCCTGCTTTCCGGGCGGCCCACGTCGCCGGGCATGGCCTTTTCCGGCGAGATATCCCTTTCCGGCCGGGTGCTGCGGGTGGCCGGGGTGCGCGAGAAGCTTTTAGCCGCCGTGCGGGCGGGAATCACCAGCGTGGTGTTGCCCATGGAAAATGCCGCCGAAGTGGAAGAGGCCGGCCGCAGCATGGCCTCCCTGCCGCGCATCGTCCTGGTGTCCGAGGTGCGCCAGGCCCTGGCCGCCGCCTTTGACGCCCCGTCAGGGCCGACGCCCCCCGAGGCCAAGCCATGAACATTCGCCAAAAGATCGTCATGAGCATCATCGTGGCCTTTGCGGGCATGGGGCTTTTAGGCAGCATCTCCTACGACCACCTGTTGCGCATCGGCGAAGCCCTGCGTCTGGCCGAGGTGGTGGATGACTTAAGCAACGACATCCTGGAGGTGCGCCGCTACGAGAAAAACTACCTGCTCTACGCCATGGACGAGGACTACCGGGAGAGCCTGCTCTTCGTGGACAAAAGTCTGGACATCATCCGGGGCATCGTCTCCCTGTCCCCGGAGGGCCAGACCCCGGCCCAGGGCGAGGCCGACTTCATAGGCCTTCGCGACCAGTTGACCGCCTACCGCGACGCCGCCCAAAAGCTGGCTGATACAGCCGGTTCCACGCCGCCGGCGGCCGTGGAAAAGGCCCAGGCCGCGCTTCGCGAACAGGGCCGGGGGCTAGTGGCCACCTCCCGGCGCATCAAGCACGTGCAACGCGACGGCATCCTGCATATCGTGGACAACTTGAAGCGACAGCTCCTTTTTTCCACCCTGGCCCTGATTTTCCTGGGCATCGGATTCTCCTGGGTGGTGGGCCGTCGCATCATCACCGCCCTGCACCTCATCGAACACACCACCCGGCAGGTGGCCACGGGACACTTTACGGCCATCGACCTGCCTCCGGGACGCGACGAGACCCGGGACGTGGTCAACGCGCTTAACCGCATGATCAAGGAACTCGACAAGCGGCAAAACCAGCTTCTGCAGGAAAAAAAGCTGGCTTCACTTGGGGTTCTGACCTCCGGGATCGCCCATCAGCTCAACAACCCCTTAAACAACATCTCCACCTCCTGCCAGATCCTGCGCGAGGAGGACATCGGCAAAAACGACGCCTTCGTGGCCCAGATGTTGGACAACATCCACCATGAGGTGCTGCGCTCCCGGGATATCGTCAAAGGCCTGCTGGATTTCTCCCGGGAAAACGAATTCACCATGAAGCCCGCCCGGCTGGCCGATCTGGTGGAACGTTGCGTGGGGATGGTTTCGTCCCAGCTTCCGGCCGACGTGGACATCGCCCGCCGGGTGCCGGAGGACATGTGCGTGCCCCTGGACTCCCAGCGCATGCAGGAGGTCTTTTTGAACCTGTTTTTGAACGCCGCCCAGGCCATCGGGGATCACCCCGGGACCATCACCGTGTCAGCCGAACGCGACGAGCATGCCGCCCAGGCCGTGATCCGCGTGGAGGACACCGGTCCCGGCATCGACCGCGAACATCTGGGGCGGGTGTTCGATCCCTTCTTCACGCTCAAAGACGTGGGCAAGGGCACGGGACTCGGGCTTTCCGTGGTTTTTGGCATCGTCAAAAAGCATGGCGGAACCATCCTTGCCGAGAGCGAACCCGGCCGGGGGGCGGCCTTTATCATCCGCCTGCCCCTGGGCCGGGAGGCCTGTCCACCGGAGAATGCCGAACCTGAACAGGAGGCGTCGGCGTGAACGCACTTCCTGCGCACATCCTGGTGGTGGACGACGAGCCCATCGCCCGGACCAATCTGGCCCATGTGTTTTCCCGGCGCGGGGCCCAGGTGACCGTGGCCGGCGGCGGCCGGGAGGCCATGGCGGAACTGGAGAAGAACGAATTCGACCTGGTCATCACCGACCTGATCATGGAAGGCGTGGACGGCCTTGCGGTCCTGGAGCGATCCAAGGCCCTGTGGCCGGACACGGAGGTGGTGGTGGTCACGGGCTATCCCACGGTGGAAACGGCGGTAACGGCCATGCGCCGGGGGGCCTACGACTACCTTGCCAAGCCCTACGGCATTGAGGAGGCCCGGCTTTTGGCCCAAAAGGCCCTGGAGAAACGGCGGCTGCGGCAGGAGGTCAAGACCCTGCGGGAGCGGCTGCTGGACAAGCCCGACCCGTTGACCATCGTTGGGCACTGTCCGGCCATCGAACGCTTAAAGCGCACCGTGGCCCAGGTGGCCCCCACGGATTCCACGGTCCTGCTCCTGGGGGAGACGGGCACGGGCAAGGAACTGGTGGCCCGGACCCTGCACCTGCTGAGCACCCGGCGGGACGAACGTTTTCTGGCCGTCAACTGCGGGGCCTTCAACGAGGAGCTTCTGGAAAACGAGCTGTTCGGCCATGAGCCCGGGGCCTTCACCGGGGCCGTGCGCCTGAAAAAGGGCCTTTTCGAGTCCGCTCCCGGGGGCACGCTTTTCCTCGACGAGCTGGGCGAAACCTCCCCGGCCATGCAGGTCAAGCTCCTGCGGGCCCTGCAGGAACGGGTCATCCGGCGGGTGGGCGGGGCAAAGGACATCCCCGTGGATGTGCGCATCGTGGCCGCCACCAACAAGGACTTGCGGCGCGAGGTGCAGGCCGGGCATTTTCGCCAGGATCTCTATTATCGCTTAAACGTCATCGTCCTGACCCTTCCGCCCCTGTCCGAGCGCGAGGGGGACGTGGCCCTGCTGGCCCGGTTTTTTTTGGCCAAAATGGCCAAGAAACTCGGCCGGGACAGCCTGACCATGTCGCCGGAGGTGATGGAGATTCTCGTCGACTACCCCTTTCCCGGCAACGTGCGCGAACTGGAGAACATCATCGAGCGGGCCGCCGTCATGGCCGAGGGGGAGGCCATCGAAGTCCGCCATCTGCCCCCGGACCTAAGCGGCGAGCCCGTGCGCGTGGCCAGGCCGTGCGCCAATGAGCCCGTGACCCTGGAGGAGAACGAAAGGCGGCATGTGGCCTGG
The DNA here is from genome assembly GCF_013376455.1 of Desulfolutivibrio sulfodismutans DSM 3696. Taxonomy (GTDB): domain Bacteria; phylum Desulfobacterota; class Desulfovibrionia; order Desulfovibrionales; family Desulfovibrionaceae; genus Desulfolutivibrio; species Desulfolutivibrio sulfodismutans. Next base: position 3,237,259 of record NZ_CP045504.1, read on the forward strand.
GTGCTCGGACATTGCGGCGGCAGCCGCACCAAGGCCGCAGCCGTGCTGGGGATCGACCGGGCCTCCCTATGGCGCAAAATCAAGAAATTCGGCCTGGAATAAGGCGCGACGGATCGGGGCGCGGTTTGCCGCCCCCGGCGTTTCCCCTGTTGACCGGCCGTGCCGCCGACGGTATGAAACGCACATGTGCCGGGCAGTCTTGTCGTGTCGGCACGCCAACGGACATCAAAGCCCATCGGAGCACGTCCATGCCTCGCTTTTTTTTCTCGGCTGCCCTGGCCACGGCCCTTCTCGCCATCGGCTGTACCGCCGGAACCAACCCGGATTACGACACCCGCGTGGCCACCGAACGCGACTTCCTCGACTGCCAAAACCAGTCCTATGTCTCCACCGGCACCATGACCGATCCCGGCGGGGCCTCTGAAAGGCAGCAACAGATCATCGACGAGTGCATGCGGCACAAGGGATACACCATCAATGACTAAGCCGGGCAAAGCCGTCTGCGTCAGCCAGGCCGTGGTGTTGCAGCGCATGTTGCCCCAGGACGCCAACCCGGCAGGCAACGTCCACGGCGGGGTCATCCTCAAATGCATCGACACCGCCGGGAGCATCGCGGCCATGCGCCATTGCCGCACGGCCGTGGTCACGGCCTCCTTCGACCGCATGGATTTCCTCAAGCCGGCCTTTATCGGCGAGGTGGTGATATTCAAGGCCAGCGTCAACTACGCCGGGCGCACCTCCATGGAGATCGGGGTGCGGGTGGAGGCCGAGGATCTGATCACCGGCGAAATCCGCCATACCGGCTCCGCCTATCTGACCTATGTGGCCCTGGACCAGGACCGCCATCCCACGCCCGTCCCGGAATTGATCCTGGAGACGGCCGAAGACTGCCGCCGCAATCGCGAGGCCCGGGCCCGGCGCGAGGTCCGGCTGGCCGAGAAACACCGTGAACGCGCCTCGCAAAACGAGGCCACAGCCTGCTAAAGGATGCCCATGGCCGCCACCATCGACGAAATCACCATCAATTACGAAGAAGACGGCCTCTTGAAGGTCAAGGAGCTGGACAAGGTCGTCCTTTCCAAAGGGGCCTGGACCACCATCATCTTCCGCTTCACCCAGTGGGACAACAAACTTGGCGACTACGGCCCGGATCGCTACATCATCCGCCGCTACAAAAAACAAAACGACGAATACCGGTCCCAGTCCAAGTTCGCCATCTCCAGCCGCGATCAGGCCAAAAAAATCATCGCCGCCCTGCAGCAGTGGGTTGATCTGACGGAGTAGGCCCATGACCGGCGCCCCGGCAGGCACGGCAGGCCCGGAGATCACGACGGTCACGGTCAAATGCCTGGCCACCCTGGCCGCCTTCCAGCCCGCGTCCGGTTCCGCCGTGCGCCTGTCCGGGGCGGCCCCGTGCGTGGCCGATCTTGCCGCCGCCCTGGGCCTTCCCGCCGCCAAAATCACCACCATCCTGCGAAACGGCGCGCCCGCCACGCAGGACACACCCTTGGCCGACGGCGACGCCGTGACCTTTTTGCCCACCTTAAGCGGCGGTTGACATGGATCTTCCCGACGCCATCGCCTCCCGGGCCGTCCCGGCCACGCTCCCCGACGGCACGCCGGTGCGGGTGTTGTCCGGTTCCCAGGCTACCGCCCTGGCCCGGGCGTTTGCCCTGCCCGTGCGCGAGGTGGACGCCAACGCCCTGGATGCGGGCATCCTGCCCGGCCGCTACCTGCGCAACTTCACGGCCTATTCCGTCGCCGAACAGGCGCGGCTTTTGCGCTCCACGGCGGCCCTGGTGGGGCTTGGCGGGCTTGGCGGCACGGTGCTTGAGATCTTGGCCCGCACCGGGGTGGGGACCATTGTCGCGGCCGACGGCGACAGGTTTGAGGAATCGAACCTGAACCGCCAGCTTCTGGCCGAGGACGCCCGGTTGGACCGTCCCAAGGCCGAGGCGGCGCTTGCCCGGGCGGCGGCGATCAATCCCACGGCGACGGTCACGGCCCAGGCGGCCTTTCTGGACGCGGCGGGCATGGCGGCCTGCCTGGCCGGGGCCCAGGTGGCCGTGGACGCCTTGGGGGGGCTCACGGATCGTCCGGTCCTGGCCAGGGCGGCGGCGGCCCGGGGCCTTGCGCTGGTGACGGCGGCCGTGGCCGGGGACACGGGGTACGTGGCCACGGTTTTGCCCGGCGGCCCGGCCTTGTGGGATATCCTGGGGGGGGCGGCCGACCCGGCTGAAAACGCCCTGGGCTGCCAGGCGGCCGGGGTCACGGTGGCGGCGGGGCTTCAGGCCGCCGAGGCGCTGCGCATCCTGGCCGGGCGGCCGCCGCGGCTGGCCGGGAAGCTTTTGGTCGTCGATCTGTCGGATATGACCTTCGAGACGGTGTCGCTGACGTAGCGGCTTCCCGGCGGCGAGGGTGATCCGCCGGATTTGTCGTGCGCGACCATGCGATGGTTTGCATGGCAGGATGATCCATGGGAGACGAATCATGCCCCTGACTCACACTTTTCGCATGACCGTGCAGGATCGCGCCGCTCGCGATCCGGCGTTCCGCCAAGCCATGCTGAAAGAAGGCGTCGACGCCCTGCTGGCCGGGGACGTGCCTGCGGGAAAGGCGATTCTGCGCGACTACATCAACGCTGCCGTGGGGTTTGGTCCCCTGGCCGAGGCCACCAACATCCCGGCCAAAAGCCTCATGCGGATGCTTGGCCCCAGGGGAAATCCCCGCGCGGACAACCTGTTCCAGATCATCCGCCAGTTGCAGACGCACGAGGGGATTCGGCTGGGGGTGGGGGAAGAGGCTTCGGCGGGGTAAGTGCTTTTTGCCAAACCGGGATATCCCCGCATAGATTGAAAACGCATAGAAACTATTTTTGTGCGGAGGTCAACTTTGAGGAAATATCTTTTTGATAAAAAATCCGACCACGCGCGAGAAGTTAAGGTGGCCTTTGATGTGTAAATACATATTTTAAGTTGACATTTTGAAGTAACTGTGTATAGTCTTGTTGTCGTTGATTCAAGCAAGGGAAGGGATCAGGTTCGATTCCTGTGTACTTGAGGAAGGTGTTGGTGATCCTTGTGGCATCCGTAATGTTTGTGGTTACTATCAATGTTGATATTCAATGCAATGTTGATATCGTTCTGAATAACACAATGGAGGAGCCTATGGATCACACAATGTATTTTCACAAAGAAGATGGTTCACCTTCCCTTCCTTGAATTAGCGATATATTAGATCGTTTATCATCGTTAAAGGTTTTGCTCTCGCGAAACATGTTCGTGTGAAGCTAATGTTTGCCTGTCATTACAGTCCTCGCCCATCTACTGACTCGGTTGCAATCGTGTGGGAACATGCTACGGGGGAGCATGAACAAAACCGCCCCCCATCCGGTCCTGGCCCTGGCCCTGGTCATCGTCCTGGCGGCGGTCCCGGGAAGCTCCGCCGCCTCCTTTCTCTCCGAAATCGGTGTGCAGCCGCACGTCTGCAATGCCGCCGTCCTGTCCGGCAACCTGCGCCACGTCGCCCTGTCCGGAAACGACACCACCGGGAACGGCTCTGCCGCCGCGCCCTACCGCACCCTTTTCCGGGCGGCGGAAACCGCCCAGCCCGGCGACACCATCGTGGTCCGGCAGGGAACCTATGTCGAGCCTCAGGAAATCCGCATCCGGGTCGCAAACGTCGCCATCCGCTCCTTTCCCGGAGAATGGGCCGTGGTGGACCGGCGTTCCGAGACCGACGAGGGGTCGGGGATCTATTTCTACGTCGGCGCCGACGGCGGCAGCCTCGAATGCATCGAGGTCGTGGGCGGCTTCTACGCCGTGTCCACGGAGACGAAATGGGACTGGGGCGACCCGGACGACCGGGCCGGGGTCTCGCGCCTGCGCATCGCCAACACGAAACTGCACGGCTCCCAGCGCGACGTGGTCAAGATCAAGCCGGGTTGCGACGACATCAGCATCGAACACAACGAGATCTATGACTCCGGCGTCGGCCTCTCCCAGGACGACTGCAACGCCGAGGGCATCGACAACGTCAACGGCGACCGCAACCGCGTGGCCTACAACCACATCCACGACATCTGCTCCACCGGGGTCTACCACAAGGGCGGGGCCACGGACGGGGTGGTGGAATACAACCTGATCGAGAACACCGGCGGCGCGGGCATCCTGCTTGGGTTCGACACCAGCCCGGAATACTTCGACCTCACGGCCAATCCCGACTATTACGAGAACATCCGGGGCATCGCGCGCTACAATCTGGTCCGAAACACGGGCGCCTCAGGCATCGGATTCTACGCCTCGCGTGACGCCGCAGCCCACAACAACACCATCATCAACGCGGCGAAAAGCTACCACAGCCCGATCTATTTCGGGATCACCTTCCAGGACTGGGATCCGGCGGCGGGCCGCCCCCCCAACCGCAATCCGGCCTCGTATCGCAACATCGTCAGCCAATCCGCGACCCTGGCCCAACCCCTGGTGTCCATCCGCCATTCCACGGAGCTCGGGGGCCTAAGCGCCCTGTCCGGAACCCTGAGCACCCACCACATCTGCTATTGGCAGGCCGGTCATGCGGCCGTCTTTGCGGACGGGCGCACGGATTTCGAAGGGACGTTCGCCCAGTGGCGGACGCATATCGGAGGCGAGGCCGGGTCGCTTTTGTCCGATCCGTTGCTCGACGCCGACGGCCTGCCGCACAACACGCTCTGCACGGGCATGGGGCACGCGGCCATGCCGGCCGGGTCCGGGGCGGCGGCGGAACTTTTGCTTTTGGGGGAATGAGGCCCTTGCCCGGCAGGTCTCCCGCGAGGGCGGACTGCAAAACGGACGTTGCATGGTACTGCCTCCAAGGGACGAACGCAAAACGTCTTCGTCTACCAGCATTTTTTCATGCTCAATCTTGCCCTTATCGGTTTCCTCGTCGTGCCCCCTGTGGAATGATCGTGTCACATACTGCGCCGTTGCCTTCTACGATGGCCGATGACGCCGTTCTTCTGAGCCTGCTCCATGTTGACATGAAATAATTTTGCATATATCTGCAAACTAATTGCATGTTGGCCTTGGCGAAATGAAGCATCCGCCCCGACCTTCATGGCGAAATCCTCGAGAGACCGAGCCGCCTGCTTCGTCCCGGACCGCACCGCCAGAAAAGCGAATGGGACATGCCGCATCCCGCCTGAATACTGGCGGGGTGCTCGGCCAGAGGTGGAACGGAGTTCTCTGACATGCCTGGCGACTGACTTTTCGAGCGGAATGCCACAGAAAGGAGACGGACATGAAAGGGATGAGAGTGGGTTTTCTTTGCGCGGTTCTGTTGGTTCTTGCGTTGCAGGTCTCCGATGCCGCAGCGGTGAGCGCAAATTTTTTGTTTTCGATGTCAGCTGTCGGAGCTAAGTCGGTTGTTGTCGACAACAATGGATATATTTATACTTCTGTTACCGGGGGGATAAAGAAGTTTGACAATAATGGGAATTACGTGCTCACCCTGAAGCCGGATATGACGGGTGAAGAATGGACCTTCATACCGGAGGGCATAAGTCTCGATCCCCAGGGAAATCTCCTTGTTGTCGACTGGGCTAATAGCAAGGTGTGGCGACTCTCCCCAACGGGGGCAGTGCTTCAAAAAATTGGATCGTATGGTGATGCGGATGGGCAGCTCTTTTCACCTCAAGATGTGGCCGTGGACGCACAAGGGAATGTCTATATTTTGGATACCGGTCATAGTAGAGTTCAAAAATATACAGCGAGCGGAACATTTGTGAAGAAGTGGGGTACTCCTGGGCTAAATGACGGGCAGTTCAGTTATCCGCATGGAATTGCGGTCGATTCTTTGGGATATGTTTATGTGACTGAATATAACGGTGAAAGAGTTCAAAAATTTACATCGAATGGAGGCTTTATTTCAAAATGGGTGAATGTACAAAATTCACAAATTCCTTTTTTCTCTGGGCCAATGGGTATTGATGTAAAATTTGGATACGCATTTATCGCAAATAATGGAGACGACGAAGTTTTAATTTATGCGGATGGAGGGAAATATAAATCGGTATTTAAGCTGGATACGGGGTATCATGAATCTCTAGACGTGTTCGTTGATGCGTCAAAGAAGATATATTGCGTGCAGTCCGGCGGCATTTATGTTTATCAGCTTACAGGGTTGGGCGAGATTTTGAATCCTTCTATTTTGCAAATGCTCTTGTTCTGACCGGGTGGTTTGGATGCCTGATGTCGCGTTTGCGCGGAAGTGCAACGCGTCGTCAAGGTCCGCTCCACAATGCCCGGTCGTCATAATCCAGGGCCACCACATCGAGCCTCGGCCCGGGACCGGCAAACGTCCGGGCCTGGGCCAGGGCCTTTTGCGCAAGCAGCCGGGGCAGTTCGGGAAAGGCCGGATCGTCCCGGGCCAGCTCGAAGGCGTGGCGCACGGTGTTGGCCGTGGCCACGGCCGCACAGATCGTCCCGGCTATCCCGGCCTGGCGGCACCAGTCGGCCAGGGCCGTAAAATCCGTGTCCGTGAGGTGGGCGTGGGTATTGCGAAGTCCCATGGCCATCTTCACCAGCTTGCCGGGATAGGCGCACAGGGTCACGGCGGCAAAGCCGCGCCCGGCCGCCTCTTCCAGGGAAAAGCCAAAAAAATCGGCAATCTGCACGAAGGCCTGCTCCGGCAACTGCGGCAACGTCCGCCGCAGGGCCTTTTCGCTGCGCCTGCCCGTGGACAGGCCCACATGGGCGACGCCCAAGGCCCGGGCTACGTCCAGGGCCTCGCGCACGGCCCCCTTCCAGGCCTCGTGGCTAAAGGGCTTGACGATGCCCGACGTGCCCAGGATGGAGACGCCGCCCACGATCCCCAGGCGCGGATTCATGGTTCGCGCCGCCAGGGCCTCCCCGTCCTCCACGTCCACGACCGCCGTCAGGCCGTGGGCGGGCGTCTGCCCGGCCATGGCCAGGGCCTCGGCCAGGGCGGCCCGGATCTGGGCCAGGGGGCCGGGGTTGATGGCCGGTCGGCCCACGGCCACGGGCAGCCCCGGCAGGGTGACCACGCCCACCCCGTGGCCGCCTGTGATGCGGATGTCGCCCGGCGGCAGGGAGGCGTCGAACGCCACGGTGCAGCCGATGCGGGCCTGGTGGGTGACGTCGGGGTCGTCGCCGCCGTCTTTTACGGTCACGGCCCGGACCCGGCGTGCGGCGGCCGGGGGTGTCCCGGTCCCTGGGGTCGCGACCTCCGCGTCCGGCGTCGGTGTCTCCAAAGTAGGCGCATCCGGCGTCTTCGGCGTGTCCGGAGTATTTGTCGCGTCTGGCGTGCCCGGCGTCGTTGTCGCGTCTGGCGCGTCCGCCACCTCGTACACCGGCACGGTCAGGCGGGCACCGTCCGGCAGGGGGATGTCCATGGGGCAGGGGCGCGCGTCCGGCAAAAGGCCCATAAGGGCCAGGGCGGCGGCCTTGGCCGAGGCCGAGGCCGCAGAACCGGTGGTGAAGCCGCTGCGCAGGGTGGGGCGGTCAGGCATGGGCGGCGGCCATGGCCGCCACGAAGGCCGGGGCCAGGTCCGGGTTGCTGCCGAAATGCAGATGCACGTAGCTGCCAAGGACGCCGCCCAGGCTGTAGCCTTCCGGGGCGTCCAAACGTCCCGAGCGGCCGGACAAGGCGTAGATGGCCCGAATGCCGGAGTCATCGCCAAGGGGGGCGGCCAGCCGCGAATAGTGGAATTCATGCCCCCGGGCTGTGGTGCCCGCCGGTCCCAGGAGGCTCGGGGCCAGGGTGACGGCCTCCCGGTAGCCCAGGGCGGCGAAGCGCGGCCCCATGACGGCCGCGCCGGGGAAGACCCCGGCCATGGGAAAGGTACGGCCTGCGGCGTCGGTCAGGGCCTCCATGAGGTACATGAACCCGCCGCATTCGGCGTAGACCGGCCGCCCCGAGGCGCAAAACTCCCGCACAGCAAGGCGCATGGCGGCATTGTCCGCCAGCCTCGCGGCGAAAAGCTCGGGGTAGCCGCCGCCCAGATACAGGCCGTGGAGGCCGGGCGGCAGGGCCGCGTCGCCAAGGGGCGAGAAGGGGACGATTTCGGCCCCGGCGTCGCGCAAAAGGCGCAGATTTTCCTGGTAATAAAAGCTGAACGCCGCGTCCCGGGCAACGCCCAGCCGGACCCGGGGGGCTCCCTGCGGCGCGGGGGCGGGCTCGGACACCTGGAAAAGGGGCAGGCTGTCCAGCAGCCGGGCCACGTCCAGGCGCAATTCCACGGCGTCGGCCAGGGCGGCGTACACGGCCGGATGATCGGCGTCCTCCAAGGGGTCGCACAGCCCCAGGTGCCGCGAGGGCAGGGCCAGGGCCGGGTCGCGGGGCAGATAGCCAAGGACCGGCATGTCCGGGACGCTTCGCATGGCCTGGGCCAGGATCTCCCGGTGCCCCTCGCCGCCCACCTGGTTGAAGACCACCCCGAGAAATTCCAGGTCCGGGTCGAATTCCGCAAAGCCCTTGACCAGGGCGGCGGCCGAGCGGCCCATGGCCCGGGCGTCGACCGTCAAAAGGATGGGCAGCCCCAGGATCTTGGCCAGCCGGGCCGTGCTCCCGGCGTCGCTTTGGCCGGAGAAGCCGTCGAAAAGGCCCATGACCCCCTCCACCACCACGGCGTCGGCCGTGGCCGCATACCGGGCGAAGACGGCCTGCACGGCCTCTTCGGACAGCATCCAGGAATCCAGGTTGTGGGAGGCGCGGCCCGTGGCCGCCTGATGGTGCCGGGGATCGAGGAAGTCGGGTCCGGCCTTGAAGGCGGCGACCCGGAAGCCGCGCCGGGAAAGCGCGGTCATGAGCCCCACGGCCAGGGAGGTCTTGCCCCGGCCGCTGGCCGTGGCCGCCACGACCAGACCGGGAACGGCGGTCATCGGGCGGCGGCGACGACCTTGGCGGGCTGTCCGTGCTTCTCGGCCAGCTTGAAGCCTTCGTCGATGAGCCGGGCCGTCTGGATCTCGCGCACCTTGGGGCTGCGCGCCCCCAGGACCACGGCCAGAAGCCGCGTGTCGCCGCGTTTGGCCGTGACCACGATGTTGAATCCCGAGGCGTTGACGAAGCCGGTTTTCAGGCCGTCCACGCCGTCGTATTTGCCAAGCAGCGAGTTGGCGTTGCGGCGCATGATCTCGTTATGGCTGAAATATTTCATGGAATGGATGGTCAGGGCCCCGGGGAAGCGCTCCAGGTAGGTCTTGGCCAGCCTGAGCATGTCCCGGGCCGTGGTCAACTGGCCCTCGGCGGGCATGCCGTTGGGATTTTTGAACGTGGTGGAGGACATGCCCAGGCCGGCGGCGGTCTGGTTCATGCGGGAAACGAAGTCGGGGATGGACGGCTCCAGACGTTCGGCCACGGCCACGCAGGCGTCGTTGGCCGAGGCGATGGCGATGCCCTTGATGAGCTCCGTGAGCTTGACCTCCTCGCCGGGATGCAGGGCCATGTTGGAGCCCCCGGCGGCCGGGGCGTGCTCGGTGACCGGGATCATGTCCCAGGGCCGCAGGTCGCCGCGCTGGATGGCCTCGAAAACGATGTACAGGGTGAGGATCTTGGTCAGGGAGGCCGGGGCGATCTGGCGGTCGGCGTCCTGCTCGTAGAGGATTTCGCCGGTGTTGACGTCCATGAGCAGGGCGGATTTCACGTCCAGGCGGCCGTCCTCGGGCGGGGCCTCGGCCACGGGCGCGGCCTTGGCCTTGCGGGCGGCGGAACGTTTTTCGGTCTTGACCGGGGCCTTGGCCGGGGCCTTGGTCTGGCGGGCGGCCTTGGCCTGGCGGTCCTTTTCGGGACGTTCGGCGGCCGGTGCGGCCATGGCCGTGACAAGCGACAGACAGACAGCGGTGAAGAGGGCCACAAGGGCTGGGAGGCGAATTTTTTTCATGGCGGCAAATCCCCATGCGCGTCGGTAATGCGGTAGGTCTGGAGCTTGTAGCCCCGGCAGGCCTTTATGTCAAAATTGTCGGCCGTCACGGGATTCCTGGCGTCCCGGCAGGCTCGTGCAACGCTGACGGCGCGCTCTGCAAAACAGGGCCGGGGATGAACGGGACGACCAAAGCCAATGCAGTACGTGCATACGGTGAAAAGGAAACAGTATGCAATATCTTTTTTCGGCGACGGAATGAGGCGGATGCGGCTGCATGGCGGAGATGGACGCAAGCGATGCGAGTCAAGGGAAAACGGTGCGTGTTTTCCGGGGTGCTGCCCGGCGGGGGGCTGGCGCGTACTGGACGCGCCCGGCCTGTTTCCGGCGGATTGCCGGGCGATACGTCTGATCTGGCGGAATCGGAAGGGAGCGGACGTGCCTCTATGTCCATGCGGCGCAGTCCCCGGGGCGTCGTGCCCCTTGACGCGGGTCACGATCAATAGGAAGGTGGCGCATGCGCCAGACGTCCCGGCAGGATGCGGACGCCGCGTGGCGCGGGTGGACGCGGAGGTGAGCATGCGTCGCATTGTCGCGTTGTGCATCATGATGATGGTGTCGGCCGTGGCCGCCGGATGTGCGGACAGGCAGGCCTCCTTTCTCGAAGTCCGCATGACCGGGGATGCCCGGGTGTACGGGCAGTATTTCAGCAACAGAAACTTCACCGGATGGAAATAGCCGGGCCTGCCCGGCGGGCGGATAATGACGGACTCCATGGCCAGCACGCACCTCGACATTTCCGATCTCCCGGCCAAACTCGCCGAACTGGAAACCTTCGCCCTGGAGCGCAACGACTATCGGGTCAAGCGTCTGGTGGGCGAGCTCAAGCGGGCGGCCAAGATGCATGCCACCTCCCAGGCGCTTTTGCGGGAGGAGGGCATGGGGTTGCGCAAAGAGGTGGACCGGCTCAAAAAACAGGCCGTCACCCTGCAATCCCAGGTGGAGACGGCCTTTGAGAGCTACCATTCGAGCCTGATCACCTTCGAAAAGTTCCGTTCGGGCATCCGTATCGTGGAGCAGATGCGCACCCACGAGGATCTGCCCGGCATTGTGGAAGGCATCAAGAAGCTTTTCAATCTGCGCGCCGTGGGGCTGTTGCTGGACGAGGCGGAATACGCCCCGTTTCTGCCCGACACCATCCGTCGCGCCCCGCTGTCGACCATCCGCCGGGCCGTGGCCGCGGCCATCCCCGACCCCGTGCGCCGGGCCTCGTTCATGGGGCCGGTGACCGAGGCCCCGGACCTGGAGTTTTTTTTCGGCCCCTCGATTCTGGGCGGCGGCGGCGCGCCGCGCCTGGGCTCCTGTTTCATCTACCCCCTGAAAGACAAATTCGGGCCGCAGAATATGGTGGGGGTCATCGGCTTTTTCGACGGCAACCCCAAACGCTACGCCCGGGAGAAGCGGGCCGATTTTCTGGAGCATTTCTGCGATATCCTGGGCTATGCCGTGGTGGATGTCACGGATCGCAAAAAGGCCGACGCCTTGCGCGAGGACGTGGAACGCATGACCCGGCACGACCTCAAATCCCCGCTGACGGCCATCCTGACCCTGCCCCAGTTGTTTCGGCGCGAGAGCAACCTCACCCCGCGCCAGACCGAGATGCTCAATCTGGTGCAAAGCGCCGGATACCGCATGCTGCACATGATCAACCAATCCCTGGACCTCTACCGCATGGAGCGCGGGGCCTACGAATTGACCCCCCAGCCTGTGGACATCCTGCCCATCCTGGACAACATCGCGGCGGAGCTGCGCGGGATGCTCGAATCCCGGGAGCTGTCCATGGACATCACCGTGCGCGGCAGGCCCCGCCAGGAGGGCGACGCCTTCGTGGTCCAGGGCGAGGAGATGCTGTGCTACACCATGCTTTCGAATCTGGTGCGCAACGCCCTTGAGGCCTCGCCGCCCGGCGGGCGCATCGCCGTGTCCCTGGCGGAGAACGGCTCCCTGGACGTGGCCGTGCACAACGCCGGGGCTGTCCCCCCGGAGATCCGCTCCCGTTTCTTCCAGAAATACGTGACCGCCGGGAAAAAGGACGGCACGGGCCTGGGCACCTACGGGGCCCGGCTCATCGCCCAGACCCACGGCGGCCGCATCCGCATGGAAACCTCCGAATCCCACGGCACCACGGTCGTGGTCCAGTTTCCCAGATAGCCCGGCAGCGGGAGCGCCGCGCCCCTGGACAGTCTTGCGTTGCATGGTGTAGATGGAGATATACATCTACACCATGAGAGGAGGGCCGCCATGGAAACCGTCAATGCCCTGACTCTGCGCAACCGCCTGGGCGAGGTGCTGGAACGTCTGGCCAGGACCGGCGAGCCCATCGCCGTCAGCAAAGGACGGATCGTCCAGGCGTTCCTGGTGACCCCGGCCGATTTTGAAAAACGGTTTGGGGAATTCCAGTCCACGGAGAAAAAACGCGCCCTTTTGGCCAGGGTTCGCAGTCTTCGGCAACCCGGCGTGTCCCCTGAAGAGGGTCTTTTGGCGCTGCGGGAGATCCGCGGCGAAGTGGGAGAGGCGTCGTGATTTTCGTGGTGGACGCCTCGGTGGCCATCCGGTGGTTCACGGGCGGGCCGTCGCCCCAGGCCGAGGAGGTTCTGAAGGCCATGGTCGCGTCGCCGGGTCGTTTCGCCGTGCCCGAATTGTTCCTGTTTGAATGTTTTTCCGTGCTCACGCGGATTGCGCCGAACGGCCGGGAGATTTTCGAGGACGGCATCGTGCCGGTTCTGGACGGCGGGGTTTTTCGGGCCCCGTTGACCACGGCCCTGGCCCGGTTGGCGGAGGGATTCGTGCAACGCGGCCTGACCGGATATGACGCCTGTTATGCGGCCCTGGCCCGGGAGTTGGACGGGACATGGCTGACCTTGGACCGCAAGGCGGCCGGGCGGGTGGGGGCCGGTGGACGGGTCACCCTTTTGGATGCCGGGGAGCGTTTCGGGCTGTGACCGCTTAGACCCGCATGTCCAGGCTGGGGGAGGCGCTTTGGGCCTGCGGCCCGGTCTGCGACCCGGCGGCGTAGCGGGCGCGGCCCTGGTTGGCCGCCGTGCGTTCCCGGTTGGCGTCTTGCCCGGTTTCGGCGCCTGAGTCCGCGCCGGTCACGGGTTCGGACCCAAGCGAGGCCAGGCCCGGGGACAGGACGATGGGGGAGAAGTTCTGCGAGGGGGAGGACTGGGCGGCGCGGGCCGGTTCCTGGCTGGCGGCCGTTACGCCCTGGGTGTCCGCCACGGCCCGGGCGGCGTCAGGGGAGACGGCCTGGGGCCAGGATGTGGCCATCAGGGTCCGGGCCAGGGTTTGGGATGTGCTTTCGATCATGGCCGCCGCCGAGGATACAGGTTTCCTAACTGCACTATTCTATCGGCAGGCGGCAGGGGAAACTTGAGGGCTGGGCAAAAAATATTTTCTTCTGCGCGTCGGGGTCGCCCGGCCCAGGCAGAACGGCCTGGGTGGCCGACCATGTCCGGTGAGCGGCCCGGACGACCCGGCAAGGATGAGGACGCCTCGGGGCAGCGCGGTTGACGGAGGGCCGCGGCCGGTCGGAATGTTTAGAGGAAGACCTTGTAGGTGGTGTTCAGGGCGGCGGCCAGCCGTTTGGCCATCTCCTTGCCGATGGGGCGGCGACCGTGCTCCATCTCGGAGATGTGGCTGGGGCGGCAGCCGATCAGGGCGGCCAGGGCCTTCTGGGTCATGTTTTCGCGGTACCTGGCCCCGGCCAGCACATGCCCGGGATGCCGGTCGGGAAAGGCCTCGGCCCAGGGAATGGTGTCGCCGCTATTCATCCTCCAGCGTTTCCCCTTCATCCCTCTCCACCCCAAGCTCGCCGTCGCGAAGCGCCCGGCGTAAAATCTTGCCGCTTCGGGTGTGCGGCAGGGACTCGCGAAATTCGATGGCCTTAAAGGCCACAATCGGCCCAAGCTCACGCCGCACATGCCGCGCGATATCCGCCCGAAGCCCGTCCTCGCCGTCGAACTGGGCCTCATAGCCCGGAACCGGGGCCACGAACGCCTTGGCCACCTGCCCCTTGATCCTGTCCGGCAGCCCGATCACCGCCGCCTCGGCCACGCCCCGGTGCGACAAAAGCGCCGCCTCGAGCTCGGCCGTGCCCATGCGCCGCCCGGCGATGTTTAAGACGTCATCCGCCCGGCCCTGGATGAAATAGTACCCGTCCTCATCCCTGTGGGCCATGTCCCCGGCGAAATACATCCCCGGGATGCGGTTCCAGTAATCCGAAAGACACGCCCGGGCCTCGCCCATGTCCTCGGTCGGCTCCTTGAACATGCCCGGCCAGGGCTTTTTGATGACCAAAAAGCCTCCCTTGCCCGGCGGCAGGGAGTTGCCCGCCGCATCCACCACGTCCGCCGCAATGCCCGGCAGCGGCTTGCCCACGGAGCCGGGTTTGAGCGGCGAGATGGGCAGGGGGCTTATCATCATCATGCCCGTCTCCGTCTGCCACCAGGTATCCAGCACCGGGCAGCGCGAACGGCCGATGTGCTTGTGCAGCCACAGCCAGGTCTCGGCCCCGATGGGCTCGCCCACGGACCCCAGGATGCGCAGGGTCGAAAGGTCGTGTTTCTTGGGATACTGCGGCCCGTAGCGCATCAAAAGGCGCAGAAGCGTGGGCGTGGTGTACAGCGCCGTCACCCCGTGCCGGGCCACCATGCTCCACAGCCGGTCGGCCTGGGGATAGAGGGGATGGCCCTCGTACATGATGGACGTGGCCCCGGCCAAAAGCGGCCCGTAGATCCCGTAGGCATGGCCGGTGATCCAGCCCGGGTCGGCGGTGCAGAAATAGATGTCCGTGGGCTTTACGTCGAAGACCTCGCGGAAGGTGTGGTGCACGCCCACCATGAAGCCGCCGTGGGCATGGGCCACGGCCTTGGGGCGGCCGGTGGTCCCGGAGGTGAACAGCACAAACAGCTCATCGTCCGATTCCATGGCCGCGCAGGCGGCCTCGGCGGATTCCCGGCGTACCACGTCGTGATAAAAAAGGTCGCGCGGCGCGGTCATCTCCACGTCGATGCCCACCCTGGGCACCACCAGCACGGTCTCGGCGCAGCCGCCGTGCACCCCGTGCAGGGCGTCGTCCACCACGGGTTTGAGCGGGATCACCCGGCCGCCACGATAGAAACCGTCGGCCGTGACCAGGATCTTGGAGCGGGCGTCGTTGATGCGCTGGCGTAGGAAACGGGCCGAGAATCCGGCGAACACCAGGCTGTGCGACGCGCCCACCTTGGCTGCGGCCAGCATGGCGATCAGCGTCTCGGGCAGGGGTGGCATGTACAGCGTCACCCGGTCGCCCCGGACAAGGCCCAGGGACCGGAAGGCGTTGGCTAAGCGGTTCACCTCCCGGAACAGCTCGTAATAGGTGAACTTGCGGCAGTCCCCGGCCTCGCCCTCCCAGATCAGCGCCAGCCGGTTCTTGTTGCCCGAACGGGCGTGCCGGTCCAGGGCGTTGTGGGCGATGTTCACGCGGCCGCCCGCGAACCAGCGGAAGCGGGGCGGGTCGTCGTCGTCGAGCACCCGCTCCCAGCGGCGGTGCCATTCCAGCTCCTCGGCGGCCCGTTCCCAATAGGCCAGGGGATCGGCGGCGGCCAGGGCCAGGGCGGCTTCCAGGTCGTCGGGGGTGACGTTGGCCTCGATGACGGTCTGGGGATCGGGCCGAAACACCCGGTTTTCCACATGCAGGGCGTCGAGCGCGCCGGTTTTTGACTCGTCGTATCGCTTCGGCACGTCACAACTCCTAAAGCCCGAGCACCTGTTTGAGCTCGCCGATGCGGCGGCGGCCGATGGGCAGTTCGATGCGGGTTTTGCCTGCCGTGCGCAGCATGAAGTTGCCGCCGGGCAGCGAGGCGATCTCCGTGACCAGATCCAGGTTCACCAGGTATTTGCGGTGCACCCGGAAGAACCGGTGGGGCTTTAAGCGGTCCTCCAGCAGTTTCAGGCGGTAGGAGGTGAGAAATTTCTGGGTGGCCGTATGCACGAAGGAATAGTCCTCGTAGGCCTCCACGAAGATGATCTGGGTGTAGGGGATGAGGATGGTCCGGCCGTCCAGGGTGACCGGGAGCTTTTCGATGTCGCGCGGCCGCTTGAACTGGCTTAGGTCCCAGGCCTGCTTGAGGGCGGAGATGAAGCGGTCTTCCTCCTCTTCCTCCAGGGGCAGGCGCACGGTCTCCTCGTCATCGCCGCCTTCGTCGCCCGGCGGTTCGTCGGCCTTTTGCCAGGCCGATGGGGCGGAAATCTCCTGGAAGGCGGGCTTGAACCGGCTGAGGCGTTCGATGGTGCGTTCGAAGCGTTCCGCCGTGGCGGGCCACAGGAGGTAGTCGGCGGCCCCCAGCTCGAAGGCGGCAAAGGCGTGGGACTCGTCGGCGGCCAGGAAGACGAGCCCGGGACGCTGCTTGCGTGCGGCCAGGGTCCGGGCCAGGTCCAGGCCGGAGATGCCGCCGGGCAGGTCCACGCCCAAAAAGACGATGCCGTAGGGGATGGCGCGCAACAGTTCCCCGGCCTCGAAGGCGCTGACCGCCTCGCCCACCACCCGGATGAAATCCACGCCGCCCAGGTATTCCCGGAGGGTGGACCGGGCCTGTGGGTCCGGGTGCACGAGCAGGGCGGCGATTTTTTCCATGACGATCCGGGTTGGGGTCGCGGGGCCGGGCGCGGGGCTCCGTCGGGACGGAGAGGCCGCTTTGGGTTGCTATCACGCCTGCGGCGGGCTTGCAAAGCCTGGAGGCATGTTCTCGTTCCGGATGTCTGGGGGTAGGGGAGAGGGTGTGGGGTTTGTCGCGATAGCCATCTTGAAGAGCCTCATCCTTCCCGTTCGGGGATTCCAAAGCGGACGCGTCCCCTTTGGCCGCCGGAGGCTTTCCCCCCTGCCCCCTCCCCCGTCACCCCTTGGCGTGCCGGGTCAGAAAGATATCGAGCTGGTTGGCGAAGGCCTCCTTGTCCTTGTTGCCAAGCGGCGGCGGCCCGCCGGTCGCGACTCCTGCGCCGCGCAGCTCGTAGAGCAGGTTGCGCATGGTCAGCCGCCCCTGGATGTTGTCTGTGGTATAGAGTTCCCCCCGGGGGTTCAGG
Source organism: Desulfolutivibrio sulfodismutans DSM 3696 (assembly GCF_013376455.1). Lineage (GTDB taxonomy): Bacteria > Desulfobacterota > Desulfovibrionia > Desulfovibrionales > Desulfovibrionaceae > Desulfolutivibrio > Desulfolutivibrio sulfodismutans. Next base: position 3,254,237 of record NZ_CP045504.1, read on the forward strand.
GCATGGGCGCCCTTTTCGATGACCAGCGCGGCCAGCGGGATGTCCGCCGTGATCACCAGATCGCCTTGCGCCACGCGCTCCACGATGGCCGCATCCACCACGTCGAAGCCCTGGCCCACCCGGATGGCGTCTATGTACGGCGACGGCGGGGTGTACAGGGTCTTGTTGGCCACCAGGGTCAGGCCGAGGCGCAGGCGCATGGCGGCGCGAAACAGGATTTCCTTGATGGCCGTGGGCAGGGCGTCGGCATCGGCATAGATGTGCATGGGATTCCTTGGGCGTTTTTTCGAAGCGGAAAAAGGGCCTGGCATGGCCTGTGAGAAGCGGCGGCTTGGGGCTTAAGGATGCACCCCCCGGGCGTGCGGCGGCGGCCCTGCCGGACCCCGGCGGGAAGGCCGAAGGAAATCCGGGAAAAGCAGGCGTCAGCGGCGATCAAGCTCCAATTTCAGCATCGCGTCCCCGTCCTTTTTCCCGGCCGCGCGGCGCACGGCGTCGATGATCCCCACCGCCGTGGCCCGGTCGGCGGCACTCAAGGACACCGTCTCCTCGCTGATGCGCCCGGCCAGGAGCAGCCGCCCCAGAGAACTGGCGAAACTCAGCATGCCGTGGGCCTTGCCCTGGGCCACGACCTCGGAAAACGTAGCCTCGTCGGTCTCGCCATGCACGATCATCTCCCGCACCCGCAGGGTGGGGGCCATGACCTCGAAGACCGCCGTGCGTGAGCCGTCCAGGGTGGGAACCAGCCGCTGGGCCACGGCCAGGCGCAGGCAGCCCGCCAGGGCGGCCCGGGCCGAGCGTTCCTCCGAGGGGTCGAACAGTCCGGCCAGCCGGGAAACCATGCCCCCGCAGTCCGTGGCGTGCACCGTGCAAAAGACCAGATGGCCGGTCTCGGCGGCCCGCAGCGCGGCCTCGGCCGTTTCCCGGTCGCGGATCTCGCCCACCAGGATCACCTGCGGGGCCTGGCGCATGGCTGCCCGCAGGCCGCTGGCGAAGTCCTGGAAATCCGGCCCCAGCTCCCGCTGGGAGACAAGGGCCCGCTTGGGCGGATGCAGGTATTCCACCGGGTCTTCCAGGGTGACCACATGCACCGCCCGGGTCTGGTTCACCACGTCGATCAGCGCGGCCAGGGTGGTGGATTTCCCGGAACCCGTGGACCCCGCCACGGCCACCAGCCCGTCCCGGGCCGCGGCCGCCTCGGTCAAAAGCGGCGGCAGCCCCAGCGCGGCGGCCGTGGGAATGGCGTCCGGAAGGCGGCGAAACACCATGGCCGTGGCCCCCAGGCGCAAAAACACGTTGGCCCGCAGGCGCGTTCCCGACGGCAGGGCCAGGGCCAGGTCGGCCGAGCCGGTGGCGGCGTGGTCGGCCTTGGCGTGGGGTTTTTGCTCCAGAAGCGCCCGGGCCATGGCCGCCGTGTCGGCCTCGGTCAGCATGGCCGGAAGGCCTGCTGTCACGGGGATCAGCGCGCCCGCCACCGAGGCCATGACCGGACTTCCCGGCGACAGCAGGAGGTCCGAGGCCCCGGGGGCCTGCGCAAGGGCCGCGCCCAGAAGGTTTTCCAGAAAATGCAGGTCCATCATGGTTTGCCTCGGTGGCGGGCGGTCGCCACGCCATGCTCGGCGGGACGCCATGTCCTGGTGTCGTGTTCTCGAAATCCGCAGGCCTGAGTCGTACGCAAAGCATTCATGATAATGCCGTCAAACCGTTCCGGCGTTTTTTTATGAGATGCGCCGCCGCTGGTTGCATGGCGAACCGGACGCGCCCGCCCGCTCATTTCCCGGCCTCCGGGTCCGGCAGGGCGTCCGGCGGCAGAAACGGGCGCAGCCGTTCGGGATTTAAGGCCTTGGCGGCCGCCTCGCGCGGATCGACCAGGCCGTTTTTCACCAGTTCGATGAGGGAGTCCTCCATGGTGCGCATCCCGAATTTCTTGCCCGTCTCCATGGCGCCTGGAATCTGGTGGATCTTGCTTTCCCGGATGAGGTTTCGGATCGCCGGGGTGGCGATGAGGATCTCCAGGGCGGCGATCCGGCCGGGCCGGTCGGCGCGGCGCACCAGCGTCTGGGAGACCACGGCCCGCAGCGACTCGGACAGGGCGGCCCGGATCTGGGCCTGGCGCTCTCCCGGGAAGGCGTCGATGATTCGGTCCACGGTTTTCGGGGCGGACATGGTGTGCAGGGTGGACAGGACCAGATGGCCGGTCTCGGCGGCCTCCAGGGCCAGTTCGATGGTCTCCAGGTCGCGCATCTCCCCCACCAGGATGATGTCCGGATCTTCCCGCAAGGCGCCGCGCAGGGCCTTTTGGAAGCTTGCGCTGTCGCGGCCGATCTCGCGCTGGTTGATGAGGCATCCGGCGGATTCATGCACGAATTCGATGGGGTCTTCGATGGTCAGGATGTGGTCCCGGCGGTTCACGTTGGCGTGTCCGAGCATGGCCGCCAGCGTGGTGGACTTTCCCGAACCCGTGGGGCCCGTGACCAGGACCAGCCCCTTTTGCAGCATGGCCAGTTCCGCAAGCAGCGGCGGGAGCCCCAGGTCGTCCAGGCTGGCCACGCGGTTTGGAATCTCCCGGAAGGCGGCGGCCATGCCGCGTTGCTGCATGAAGTAGTTGACCCGGTAGCGGGCCAGCCCCGGGGCCTCGTGGGCGAAATCGATATCCCCGATCTCCTCGAACAGCTTGATTTTTCGCTCCGGGGTGATCTCGTAGAGGAGCTTGCGCAGGCTGTCGGGATCGAAGGCGGGATATTTCACCCGTTCAAGGACCCCGTTGAGGCGGATGATGGGTTGCGAGCCGCTGGACAGGTGCAGATCCGATGCCCCCATCTCGTGCATCATTTTGAAAAAGGCGTCGATCTGGGCCATGCCGGGCCTCCGAAGGTGGCAGTGTTGGCGGGCGCGTTCCGGGCGGCCCGTGTGCAGCGCCGCAAGGCTACCAGAAAGACGGGGCGACATGGAAGACGCCGCATGGGTACGCCCCGGCTGGTATGTGTTTTCAATAAAGTGAAACGTGAACCCCCGAAAGACCCTGCCGCAGGTGGCCGGGCCGAGCTCCCCGGAACGGGGGGGATGATTTCAACAATATGAAATGATGTGCTTTTTTTGATATGCAAAAAGAGCGCATCCCTGGCACGGCTTTTGAAAAAGTCTTATCGGCGAGGCAGGGGAGTCAGATGCGGACGGACAGTCCGTCATCCGGAATCAGACGTTCAGATATCTTTCCTCCCTCAGTGCACGTGCCGATACGGACGGCGAATCCGGGGAACCCGGGACTTGATTTACGATTTTTTCGCTTTTCCGAGAAAGGCGAAATGGGCAAACGGCGAACGGACCTGGGTCCTGGACGATGGGACACGGAGTCGAGACGGGGTACAGCGTGCGGAAAGGACAGACTCCCACCTCCAGCGAAAAGCTTCTGCGCATGATTCGCGGCGCAGGGGTCACGGCCGCCGCAGGCCGGGACGAGGCCAAGTCCCGGGCCGTGGCGGCGGACACGCCGCGCGTTCGTTCCGGGGGCTTTTTGCCGTTTTGGCGTTCCCGGGTCGTGGTCGGCGTGGATGTGAGCCGCCGGGGCGTGGCCGTCGCCGCCATCCGCGGCCGGGACGGCGAGTTCGAGGTGTTGGCCCTGGAGAAGGCGGACATCGATCCCTCCCTGTCCTTTGATTCCGATGAATTTTCGCGCATCTTAGGCGCGGTGGTCTCCCGGGCCTGCCTGCGCATTCCCCATCCCGAGATTTGGTGCGCCCTGTCGTCGTCCCAGGCTGATCTGCGGCTTGTGGGCGTGCCCAAGGTGCCGTCGTCCCAGCGGGACAACGCCGTGTTCTGGACGGCCCGCAAGGAACTGTCGTTTGACGAAAAAAACGTGATCTTCGATTACGAGGACCGGGGCGAGATGGTGGAGAAGGGTGCGGTCAAAGCCGCCGTCTTCGCCCACACCATCCCCCGCGAGGTCGTGGCCAGGCGCAAGGTGGCGTTTGAGCGGGCCGGGTATGCCCTGACGGGCATGACGCTGACGGCCTTTGCGGACCAGAACGTGTTCCGATCCGGCTGCCTGCCGCCGCCTCCCGGCGGCGCGGCCACGCTGCATGTGGGGGACAACTGGTCGCGGCTGGAGATTTACCGGGACGGAAATCTGGTGTTCACCCGGGGCATCAAGGCGGCCATGACCGCCCTGGCCGGGGCAGTCCTGGAAGGGCTTGCCGAGACGGCGGCCCCTGCGCCCAGTCCGGTTTTCGAATCCCCGACGGCCCCGACGGCCCCGCCGACCTTGGCGACGCCCCTGGGGTATGAGGGGGTCGGCGAGCTGGTGCTTGACCTTGACGGCGATGGCGCAGGGCTGCCGGATGCCGGGGAGCCGAGGCTTTTGACCCTCGACCTGTCCGGAGCATCGGCAGCCTCCGAACCGCTGTCGCCGCCTCAGTCGGTCCCGGCGGATGCGGATGAGGCTGGCGCTGAGCCGCCTGTCGCCGATTCCGCCGACGGGATGGACGAGGAAGACGCCCGGGACGTGCTCATGACCCTGGTAGAGGGAAGCCCGGGTGTTGCGCCGGGTCGGCCCGGACATGGGCTGTCCGCCGAGGAGGTCATGGATCTGGCCGATCCCGCCCTGTCGCGGCTGGCCCGCCAGGTGGAGATGACGCTCAAGCATTATCGCGAGACCCTGGGCAACGATCCCGTGGGCGCGCTGTATGTGTCCGGTCCCCTGGCGGCCGCTCCGCCCTTTCTGGAGTACCTGGAAGGGCATCTGGGCATCCCCTGCGAGCCCTTCGACCCCCTTGGTGCAGCCGGGGTCAAAGCCTCCGGCGAGTCCCCCGATCCCCAGGCCATGACCCTGGCCGGGCGGTGCGCGTTCCAGCAGGCCCTGGGCGTGGCCCTGTCCCGGCCGCGCATGACCCCCAATCTTTTCGTCACCTACAAGGAACGCCGCGAGGCCCGGCGGGTGACCCTGGTGAACCAGGCCACCCTGGCCGTGTTCTGCCTGATCCTGGCCTTGATGGCTGGATTTTCGGTGTTTGAGTCGGGCCGCAACCGGGCCCGGGCCGAGGAGCTGGCGCGGATCTCCAAACAGATCGGGGACCAGGGGGTCATGGTGGATACGGCCCTTTTGAACAAGGCCGCCCAGGAAGCCACCAAAACCCAGGAGGCCATCCGGGCCTTTGCCGCAAGAAATCTGGGCCTCGGGGCCATCAGCGAACTGACCGCCCTGACCCCGCCGCAGGTCAAGCTTGTGAGCCTGACCGTGGACATGGGGCCTCCGGTGCGCCAGACCGCACCGCCTCCGGGGGCTGCCGGAAAGGCCGCCCAGGCGGCCAAGCCTGCGGTCAAGTACATCAAAAAAATCATCATCGACGGTGTGGTGGAAGGGGACAGCCAGCTTTTCGAGTCCGTATTGGCCGGATATCTGGTGAACCTGCAAAACTCCCCGCTTATCGGGGATTCGACGGTGAGCAAGCGCGACGTGGAAACCATCGGCGGCGTCCAGGCGCTGCATTTCGTGGTTTCCCTGGCGTTGGCCGGACAATGAAAGAGGAAGGCCGGACATGAACCCGCTGGGCATCGCCACTACCAAACTCCCGACCAGATCCATCATGGGCATGGTCGTGTTGTTCGTGAGCCTGATCGTTTTCGGGTCCGTGTTTGTCTATCCGGTGTTGCGCGCCTCTGCCCGCCTGGGCGGGGAGATTGCCCGGGAAAAGGCCCGGCTTGAGGAGCAGCAGGCCCTGATCGGCTTCTATACGGAATTTAAGAAGCTCGTGGACCAGGGGATGGCCGAAAACCTGCCCCCGGCCAAAGCCGTGCCCCTGCCCCTGTCCCGGGTGTCGGGCGTGTCGGGACTTTTCGAGACCTGCGCGGCCGCATCGGGCATCGAGGCCGTCTCCATCACCCCCGACCCCGATTCCCTGGCCAGGGGCGCCAAAAGCCTGTCCGTGCGGGTGACGCTTCGGGGCGAACCCGAAAAATTCAGGGATTTTTTGGTGGAGATGGGGCGGCTGGCGTCCCTGGAAACTGTTGAAAATATCCGCATCCAACGTGTTTCCGAGGGCTTCGACTATCAGGTCGTGGCCTGGCTGGCCCTGGAGTAACGCCATGAGCACGAAGCAGGCGGGGATGTGGCGATGACCAAACGGGAGAAGATGCTGCTCGGGATCATGGGCGCGGCGGTGATCGTCGGGGGGGCCCTGTTCACCATGACCGGCGGCGGGCGCGGCGGCCTGACGAAGGGCCCGGACAAGCTCGTGACCCAGGCCAGGACCAATGCCGAGGCCCAGGCCAAGGCGGTCAAAACCGCCGGGGCCAACCCCATGGAGGCCCATGTGGCGGACATGGCCCTGCGGCCATGGAACACAAAGGTTTTTTACGAAAAGTCCCTGGACATCAAAAGCGATGCCGCGCGCGACGCGTCCATGCCGATGTACTCCGGATATGTAGAAGTGGGCGCGCTACGCCTGGCGATCATAGACGGTTACGAATACCGCGAGGGCGACGAACTGGAGACCGGGGGCTTTTTAGTCGAGCGGATCACCCCGCCGCAGGTGACCTTGCGCGGCGTCGACAACGGAAAATTCGTGCAGCTGCCGTACCAGGATCCGAGCTTTTTCGCCCAATGAGCTGAAACTCGCAGCCCCAGGGCCGCGAACCGGGAGACGACGATGGGAGTGATGACGGGCCACGACGCCACCTTGGGCCGGTTCGCGGCGATGATCGCCGCCTGCCTTCTGGCCGGGGCCTTTTTGGCGGCGGGTTGTTCCAAGCCGCCCGAAAAGGATCCCTTTTTCGATCACTGGCACGACAAGGCGGAGGCCTCCCAAGGCTATTCGCCCACGGCCGGTCCCAAGAATCTGGCGGTGGAGGCCAAACCCATCGAGTCCGCCCAGAAGACCCGGGTGTCCGAGACGGCGCTCAACGCCAAGCCCGTGGTCCTGGAGATCGGCAAGGAAAAGCGCCTGCCCACCACCCGGGTCAGCCTCAAAATGTACAACACCGATCTGGTGGCCGTGCTGCGGGCCCTGGCCCGGGCCGCCAACCAGAACATCGTGGTTTCTTCGACGCTTAGGCCCGTCGAGGTCAAGGTTCAGCCCCTTCTTCCTCCGCTCGCACCCGGACAGGGCGGCCCCGAGGGGGGCAGGGCGGCAGGCCTGCGCCTGAGCCCAAGGCCAAGGACGACAAGGCGCGTTCCGTCCTGGTCAACATCAACATCGCCGACGCCCCCTGGAACGAGGCTTTCGAGAGCATCCTGCACGCCAACGGCTTAAGCTACACCTGGGAAGGCGATATCATCCGGGTGGTTACCCTGGAGGATCTGGAAAACGACCAGAAGATGAAAGAAGTGCAGGAAAAGATCCTGGTCCAGAAGGAGAAGCTCAAGCTCGGCGATCCGCTTATGACCTGCAAGGTGGAGATCAACTACGCCGACCTGGGCGACGCGTTGGAGACGGTCCGGGTCTTTCTCGACCCCACCCGCAAGATCAAGGAGCGTCCCAAGCTGGAAAACATCCAGCGTTCCACCACGGGCTCGGGCTCTGGCTCGGGCGGGGTGGTCATTACCGGGGCCGGAAAATCCAGCTCGGATGACGAGGACACCAAGGAAGACGACGAGAAAAAGATCGGCCGCCCCGGCAAGGTGCGCGGCTACGTCACCCCGGACTACCATACCAATTCGCTCATCATCCAGGCCAGCCGGGAGGATATGGACCGCCTGCTCAAGCTCATCGCCCAGGTGGACGAGCCCAGGCCCCAGGTGGTGGTCAAGGCCATCATCATCGAGACCACCAAGGACGTGGCCCGGGAACTGGGCGTCCAATGGGGCGGCAAGCTCCAGTCCGGTTCGGGCAACACGCCGTTCACCATGACCCCGGCTGGATACATTGATCCTGCTACAAGCACCCTGACCCAGTATTACGGCACCAGCCCCAGCGGCCAGGGATTCGGCATCAACTTCCCCACGTCCGGCTCCCTGACCTCGGCGGCCACCACGGCGTCCACAGGCCTGGGCGGCAACGGCATGGGGTTAAACTTCCTGTTCGGCAACATCAACGGCAACAACCTGGAGGCCCAGCTCACGGCCATGGCCGAGAAGGGCACGGTGAACATCCTGTCCAACCCCTCCATCACCACCCTGGAGAACCGGGTGGCCTATACCTGGAACGGACGGGAGATCCCCTACGTGTCCTCCTCCCAGTACGGCACCAACGTGCAGTTCCGCAACGCCGTGCTGCTTCTGGGCATGATCCCGCACATCATCGACGGCAACCGCCTGCGCATGGATATTCTGGTCACCAACGACGAGGTGGACAACAACCAGAACAACTGGGTCCAAGGCAACCCGCCGCTGATCACCAAGGAAACCCGCACCACGCTCATCGTGGGCGACGGGGACACCATCGTCATCTCCGGCCTGACCAAGGACACGGTGGCGGATACGGCCTCGGGCATCCCCTACCTCAAGGACATCCCCGGCCTTGGCTATCTGTTTAAATCCAAGGGCGACAGCGTCACCAAGCAGGAAGTGTTGATTTTCATCACCCCCACCGTGCTTTCACCCAAGCCCCTGGCCACGGCCCCGCAACCCAGGGTGACGCAGATGGACGCCAACGCCATGGTCATGCCTTCGGATGGGCTTGATCTTGAATCCCGGCCTGGATTTTAGCCTGAGCGCAAAGGAGAACGCGACATGAGCTACCATGAGATATTGGGCCTTGATCGGGAGCCCTTCGGCAATTCCCCTGATCCGGATTTTTTCCACAACTCCCCCCGCCACGCCGAATGCCTGCGCCGCCTGGAGATCGCCGTGCGCCTCAAACGGGGCCTGTGCGTGGTCATGGGCGAGGTGGGCACGGGAAAATCCACGGTATGCCGCAGGCTTTTGCGCACCCTGAATTACGATCCGGCCATATCGGCGCATCTGTTGCTCGACCCGTGCTTTGAGGATCCCCGGGACTTCCTGGCCGCCGTGGCCGTGTCCTTCGGCATCCTGGTGGACGGCGAGGACTCGGCGGCGCGCATCCGCGAGGCCATCCAGGAGTTTTTGCTGGCTGCGGCCGCAAGCGGCGACACCACCGTGGTTTTGTGCGTGGACGAGGGCCAGAAAATCACCGGGCCGTGCCTGGAGATCCTGCGCGAGCTGCTCAATTTCGAGGTCAACACCCACAAGCTGTTGCAGATCGTGGTCTTTGCCCAAAACGAGTTTGCGGGCGCCCTGCGGTCGCGCAAAAATCTGGCCGACCGGATCAACACCCGCGTGCAGCTGAAGCCCCTGTCCTTTTCCGAGACCAAGCGCCTCATCCGCACCCGGCTGCGCCTGGCTGCCGGAGAATCCTGGAAGGATCGCGACCCGGCGCTTTTCACCCGGGCCGCGCTTTTCGCCATCCATCGCGCCTGCGGGGGCTATCCGCGCCGCATCATGCGCCTGTGCCACGCCACCCTGTTGGAAACCGTAGGCCGGGAAAAGGCCAAGGCCGGACTGGCCGAGGTTCGGGCGGCCAGGCGGACGGCGGGGGAGGGGGGCCTGTCCTGGCGCGCCGCCGCCGTGGCGGCCCTGCCCGTGGCCGCGGTTCTGGCCATGCTGGCGGGGCCCGGCCGGGAGCGGGCCGTAGAGATGCTGGATACGGGCCTTTTGCGCATGGGCGAGGCCGTGTCCAGCGTCCCGGACAGCATCCCTGGATATTATGATGCGGCGCGCCAATGGATCGCCTCCGCAGACTTTTTGCAGCGGAAGCCGTTGGCCGAATCCGGTGAGGTGAAGCCCGAGGCGGCCCCAGTCGCCGCTCCTGCTGCGGCCCCTGCCGCTGCCTCTGCCATAGCCCCGGTTGCGGCCCCAGTCGTGGCGTCCGCCACGCCCCTGGCCCCGGCCAAGTCCGCTGCCGCTGCGCCCGTCGCCGCCCCGGTGTCCGCCCCGATGGTAACTCCAGCCGCCGCCCCGGTCGTGGCCGCCGCCCCGGTCGTGGCCGCCGCCCCGGCCCCTGTCGCGTCCCCGGCCCCGGCCAAGGCTGCTGCCGCTGCCGCTGCCGCTACGCCCGTCGCCGTCCAGGCCCCTGTCGCGTCCCCGGCCCCGGTTGCGGCTTCGCCCGCAACGCCAGCCGCCGCCCCGGCCAAGGCCGCTGCCTCTGCCGTTGCGCCCGTCGCCGCCCCGGTGTCCGCCCCGATGGTAACTCCAGCCGCCACCCCGGTCATGGCCGCCGCCCAGGCCCCTGTCGCGCCCCCGGCCCCGGCCAAGGCCGCTGCCGCTGCCGCTGCGCCCGTCGCCGCCCCGGTTGCGACGCCTGTCGCGGCTGCGTCCCCGGCTGCGTCCCCTGTGGTGGCTCCTGCGGCAACCCCCGTCGCCACGCCGTCCGCGCCGTCGGCCGAAGTCCCGGCCGCGCCAAGCGTGACCCCACTTACGGCTACGGCCCATGTGGCGGCCAGCCCGGTCGTCGCCCCGACGCCCTCCGTGGCCCCTGTGGCCGTGGCGGCCCAGGCGAATCCCGTAACGCCGCCCTCCGTCTCTCCGGAGGCCTTGCGCGTCGTGCCCGCCGATCTGCCCGTGGCCGCCCTCAGGACCATCGGCGTCGAACCGGTCATCATCGAGGTGGCGACAGCGCCTGCGGCCCCCGTGGCCGTCGCCCCGGCGCCGGTCCCGGCACAGGCGGAACTCCAGGCCACGCCGCCGACGCCCGCCGTACAGGCCGCCGCCCCGGCGCAAGCCCCGGCGGCGGTCGTCGCCGCCCCTCCCCGGGTTTTGGGGGAGATGGTCATGCGCTCGGGCTGGACCCTTTCCAAGGTTGCGGCCAGACTCTACGGCAGCGGCGGCAGGCGGGTCATGAACGACGTGGCGGCAGCCAACCCGGGCATCGCCGATCTCGACCTGGTGCGTCCGGGGGCCAAGGTGGCCTTCCCGGCCCGCCAGACCGAACCCCTGCCCATGGGGGCCAGCGTGGTCCTTTTCGACCGCAAGACCGACCTCGACGCCGCCTTCGCCGCCCTGTCCGCGTTGCGCGACAGCGTGCCCCAGGCCGTCTTGTACGCCCATTATTCGCCCCGGTCAGGACTGGTCTTTGATGTGGTGCTGGACCGCTACCACGGCGACATGGCCTCGGCCCAGAAGGCGCTGGACGCGCTTCCCCATGGGGTGGCCGTGAAGGCCCAGGTGGTGGAATACCTCGACGACGTCACCGTGGCCTACAGCGTCCTGGAACCGGCTGGGGCCGGAGCGTCGGGAACGGTCAGGACCGTGGCCCAGAACGCGGCCCTGCCGCAATAACGCCACGCCGGACATCCGGGTCGGCGGCCTGGCCGTCGGCCCGGAGACCATCCAGGATGTGATGGTTTCGACAGGCGTTTCGCCCCATTCGCCAACCTGAACCAAGCCCCGGGAGCATATGATGCAGCCGCGAAAACGCCTGCGCCTTGGCGAGATGCTGGTCGCCGCCGGTCTTTTGACCGACGAACAATTGCGCCAGGCCTTGGCCGCCGGGAAAAAAAGCGGCCTCAAGCTCGGGCAGCAGCTCGTGCGCCAGGGCATGGTCAAGGAATCGGACATCGTGGAGGTCATCAGCCGCCAGATGTCCATCGAAAAGTATTCCCCGGAAAAATATCCAGTGGACTCCTCCCTGGCCGGGGTGATCCCCTCCGAACTCTCGGTCAAAAACCGCCTCGCGCCGCTTCTGCATCGCGGGCACCTGCTCAAGGTGGCCATGATCGACCCCCTGGACATCGGGGCCATCGAAGACATCGAAATTTATAAGAACTGCGAGGTGGAGCCGGTCATCTGCAGCGAGCGGGAGCTGGCCCAGCTCACCGGGGTCATCTACGGCATGAGCGCCGGGATCGAAGGGGTGCTGGAAAGCATCGAATCCATGAGCATCGACACCGAGGCCGCGCCCGAGGCGGACATGGAGGACATGCAGGTCAGTTCCCTGGAGAACATGGCCGGCGAGGCCCCGGTGGTGCGGCTGGTGAACTCGCTTTTGTCCCAGGCCGTGCGCGAAGGGGCCAGCGACGTGCACATCAGCCCCGAACGGGAATCCGTGGCTATTCGCTTTCGGGTGGACGGCAAGCTCAAACCCGTGCCCTCGCCACCCAAGCAGATGGTCATGCCCATCGTCTCGCGCATCAAGATTTTGGCCCGACTGGACATCGCCGTGACCCGCGTGCCCCAGGACGGCCGGTTCACCATCATGATGGAGCGCAAGGAGATCAACGTGCGCGTGTCCACCCTGCCCACCATCTACGGGGAGAACGTGGTCATGCGTCTTCTGGACATGAGTTCCGGCGGGCTCATGCTCTCCGACCTGGGCATGGCCGAGGACGACATGGCCAAGATCCGCCGGGTCATCAACAAGCCGCACGGCCTGTTTCTGTCCACCGGCCCCACGGGATCGGGCAAATCCACCTCGCTTTTCGCCATCCTGCGCGAGATCAACAGTCCCGACATCAATATCGTGACCCTGGAAGACCCGGTGGAATACCGCATGGACGGCATCCGGCAGGTGCAGCTCAACCGCCGGGCGGGCATGACCTTCGCCAGCGGCCTGCGCTCCATCCTGCGCCAGGATCCCGACGTGGTCATGGTGGGCGAGGTGCGCGACGGCGAGACGGCGGGCATCGCCGTGCAGGCCGCGCTCACCGGGCACCGGGTGCTGGCCACGGTGCATACCAACGACGCCGCCGGGGCCGTGGCCCGGCTCATGGACATGGGCATCGAACCCTTTCTGGTGGCCTCCACCCTGGTGGTGGCCTTCGCCCAGCGGCTGGTGCGCCGCATCTGCCCGCACTGCAAGGAGGCCTACACCCCGACCCGGGAGACGCTGCGGTTCTGGGGCCTGGAGGACGCGGGCCAGACGGAGTTCGTGCGCGGCCGGGGGTGCTTCATGTGCGGGGAGTCCGGCTATAAGGGCCGGGTGGGGATTTTCGAGATCCTGGTCATGGATACGGACATCGCGGACATGATCATCCAACACAAGTCCGCCCAGGAGATCACCCGGTTCGCCGTGGACAACGGCCGCCTGCGGCTTTTGCGCGACGACGCGCGCACCAAGATCCTGGAGGGCAAGACCACCTTCGAGGAGGCCCTTGGGGCGGTGGTGGTGTAGGACTATCGCGGCGTCAATCCTTAAGGAGTGACAATGGCGACGCTTCGCTATAACGATTATGTCGCAGCGGTGGACTACGATCCGGGAACGAAGCTTTTCCACGGCCGGGTGGTCAACGTGAATTCCGTGATTTCCTTTTACGGGGCCACGGGCGAGGAACTGGAACGCGAGTTCGCCACGAGCATGGAAACCTATTTCGAGGTCTGTCGGGAAAACGGCATTTCCCCTGACAAGCCGTATTCCGGGCGGGTGAACATCCGCCTGACCCCGGAGCTGCACCGTGATCTGGTCGCTGCGGCGCAGTCCCAGGGCAAAAGCCTGAACGCCTGGGCCGCCGAGGTGCTCAAGCAGGCGGTCTTGCACTGACGCCTGGGCGGATGACAGGACACGCGGAAAGGACGGTCGCGCCACATGGCCAAATTCGCCTACGAGGCCTACAACGACACCGGCTCCCTGATCCAGGGCGAGCTTGAGGCCGATTCCGGCGACGCGGCCACGGCCCGTCTGGCGGCCATGGGCTACATCCCGGTCGCCGTGCGCCGGGGCGGCGCGGCCAAGGGGGACTCGGGCGAGGGCGGCCTGTCCGGCCTGGAGATGGCGCTGACCCGGGTCAAGTCCCAGGATCTGATCCTTTTCACCAAGCAGTTCCGAACCATGCTGGCCGCCGGGCTGTCCATCCTGGAGCTTTTGCGGGTGCTGGAGCAGCAGACCGAGAACAAAAAACTCAAGATGGTCTGCGCCAAGATGGGCGACGACATGCGCAAGGGCGTCTCCATCTCCGACGCCCTGGGCAAGCATCCCTCGGTGTTCTCCAAGCTGTACGTGAGCATGGTCAAGGCCGGAGAGCTGTCCGGCATGTTGCCCGAGGTGCTGGACCGGCTCATCTACATCGTAAGCCACGAAAACAAGGTCAAGACCGACATCAAAAAAGCCCTGCAATATCCCTTGACGGTGCTTATCGCCCTGGGCGGGGCGTTTTTTTTCCTCTTGACCTATGTGGTGCCGGTTTTCGCCAAGATGTTCGCCACAGCCAAGATTGAACTGCCCTGGCCTACCAAGGTGGCCATGAACATGAGTACGGCGTTGAATTCTTACTGGTATCTGTTTCTGAGTGGGCTGGCGGTGGTCGTCGGCGGGCTGTGGCTGTTTTTCCGCACCGAGCAGGGCAAGGTGGCCCGGGACGCGTTCTGGCTGAAAATACCGATCCTGGGCAGTCTGTTCGTCAAGGCCGCCATGTCGCGCTTCGCCTCCATCTTCTCCATCCTCCAGGCCAGCGGCGTGCAGGTGCTCCAGGCCTTGGACATCTTGTCGGAAACCATCGGCAACGCGGCCATCGCCAAGGAGTTCGGGCGGATCAAGGACCAGATTCGCGAGGGCCGGGGCATCTCGGGTCCGCTGCAACGGGCAAGGTACTTCACGCCCATGGTGGTGTCCATGGTGGCCATCGGCGAGGAGACCGGCGACCTGGACGCCATGCTCAAAGCCGTGTCCGAGCACTACGACGACGAGGTGGGCTACGCCGTGGGGCGGCTGGCCGACGCCATCGGTCCCATTCTCATCGTGGGGCTGGCCGGGGTGGTGGGGTTTTTCGCCCTTTCCATTTTCATGCCCATGTGGGATATGACCAAGATGGTGAAGTAGGCGGCGACCGGGGGCGAGAAGTGGCATGGATTGTGCTTGTCTGTGCGAAAGTGCAAAAAACTGGTCGGCAGGCCCGTGGTTGGGTGTGTTGGGCGGGTGAGGGTTGCTGTATCTCGGGAATTTTTTCTTTTTTTCCCGTAAAGCTGGACGGGGCGGCGTACCGGACTGCCGGGTCAGAGTGGAAACGACAATCAAATTTGTAAGGAGATGTGGCATGGAGTCGAATCACGCCGTGGAAAAAAGGGCAACCCTGGGACAACGGGGCTTCACCTTGATCGAAATTATCGCCGTGTTGGTCATCTTGGGCATTTTGGCGGCCGTGGCCGTGCCGAAGTACCTTGATTTGAGAGAGAGCGCGGCGGATGCGGTGATCGAGGGAGCCTTGGCCGCAGCCGCGTCGCAGGCGACCATTACCTACTCCTCCGAGTTGCTGAAAGGAAACGATTTGGCCGCTGCGGTGACGGAACTGGGAAACGTCGGTTCCCCTCTTGGCGATTTCACGTTCACCTATGCCGCTTCGGGCACGACGGGCATCACGGCTACCATCACCGGTGCGACCGCTAATACACCTGGCGCATCGGCTTGGAGCAACAAGTCCTCGACGGTGACTACGACACGAACGGTCACCTTTGAATAATTGCTTTGCGATGTCCTCCGGCGGAGGGCGACGTTTCTCTTCGCCGGGGGATCTGTTCGGTGGTACGTTACACCAGGTCTATCCGGCATGACCATGCGAGAGTCGGATGTGAAGCGTGCAGTAAGACATCGAGGCTTTACGCTGCTCGAGGTTGTGGCCGTCCTTGTCCTGCTCGGCATCCTGGCCTCCGTTGCCGTGGCCCGGTTCGCCGACACCAACGCCGAAACCGTGGCCGAGGCCGAAATTTTCAAGTCGCACCTGCGCTATGCCCAGCTTCGGGCCATGGGCGACATCTATCCCTGGACCGTCACCGTGGGCGGCGGCAGCTACACCCTGTCCACCACCAACCCGTCCGTCGGCGCTCCGGTGCTTCCCGGCGAGTCCGGGGCCACGCACAGCTATGACGGCGGCGTGACCGCCACAGCCGGAACCTTCACCTTCAATTGGCGCGGCCAGCCCACCACGGGCGGCGGAACCAGCGTCACCTTTGACGGCGATCCGGACGTCACCGTGACCGTCCTTTCGGAGACCGGCTTTGCGCAATAATGTTCGCCCGCGCCCGCGCGGCTTCTCCCTCATCGAAATCATCATCACCCTGGTGGTGCTGGGCATCGCCGGGGCCATGCTGGTCACGTTCATGGGGCCGGGCATCACCCGCAGTTCCGATCCGCTGCGGGCGCTGCAAAATGACGCCAGTTTGCAGGCGGTGATGGAGAACATGATTGCTGCGGCGCCGGACGTGGCGGATTTGGCGACGCTCAAAACGAGCATCGGCGCTGCGGGGTCGGACCAGACCAATGCCTACGGCATGAATACCATTGCGTATCATGTTGATCGAAACTCGCTGTGTTATCTTGATACGGGTTCCAATACCTTCACAAACACCACGGATACCAGCATCGGCATTTATCTCTGCGTCACCATTTCCCTGCCCGGCCAATCCGGCTCCAAAATTTCCTACCTTTTTACGAAATGATGACCATTGCCGCCGCCCGCCGCCAACGCGGCTTCACCCTCATTGAGATCATCGCCGCCCTGGTGCTTATGGGCATCCTGGCCGCGACGGTGTTCAATTTCATGGGGCAGGCCGTGCGGGGGTTTTTCATCGCCCGCGACGCCCTGGCGATCACCCAGAAGGCGCAGATCGCGATGAACCGGATGCGGATTGAGTTTACCTATCTGGCCAGCGTGAGCGCGTCGTCTTCGACATCGATCACGTATACCGCAGAATTTCCCAGCGGGACGGAGACGCATACCATCACCACCGCCGCCGGGCAGCTCACCTACGACGGCGTGGCCTTGGTCGACGGCGTGGGCGGATGCACTTTCGCCTACTATGATGACCCCTCAGCTGCGGCGGATACAAGTTTTGATGCAACCAACACCAAGCTGATCGGCATTACCCTGACCATGCAGGACAGCGACGGCGTCACGGCGACCTTCACCACCCGGGTGGCCCCTGGAAAAATCTAGGGGACGCCGCAACATGCCTGAAACGCATGGAGACCGGATGCCCCGCCGCACCGCAACCACCCGATTCATAGCGACAGCGCGTATCGCGCGTCGCGCCCTCCGCAGTTCCTCACGCGGCGGCGCGCTGCTCTACGTCATCGCCTCCATCGTGCTTCTTGGCGTGATCGGCGGCGGCGTGGCCTACTTTTCCTCGTCATCAAGCACCTCGCAACTGGCCGCCACCCGGGCCGAGCAGGCCTATTATGCGGCGCTGGCGGGGCAGGCGTATGTGAAGCAGCGGCATGAGGCGATGCGGACGAGCTCCGCCAGCCTGGACGCCCTCCTTGCCGACCTGGATGCGCATTCCGGCATCTATACGCTCGCCGACAATCGCCGGTTCTCGCTGACGACAAGTAAGATTGACGCCACACACTATTCCGCGACCGTGACCGGCAGCTATCTGGATGCTGCGGGAGGGGCCACGGAAAATACCGTCATCGACATGGGTTCCAGGGTATATATACCCGCGAGCAGCGGCGGGAGCACCGTTCCGGAATCGGCCCGAAAAACCCCGGTGGTGGCCAACGGGGCGACGATTGACGGCGGCGTCTCGGCCGACACCGTGACCCTGAACAACGAATCGACCGTCACCGGCGATGTCATTTCCACCACCTGGGTCGTCATCGGCAACAAGGCCGCCGTTGGCGGGGACGTCTGCGCCGGGGGGAACGTGACCCTGAACAACGAGTCGTCCGTGGGCGGCGACATCAACGCCACGGGCGATGTGTATATCGGCGCGAACAACGCCGTGGTGCAGGGCAGCGTCTATGCCGGCGGCAACGTGACCATCCAGAACGGGGCCAAGGTCATGGGCGACGTCCATGCCGGAGGCTACGTTTCCATCGGCTCCAACAACGGGTCGGTCTATGGCAGCGTCTATGCCGCAGGCGACGTGACCCTCGGAAACGCGGCCCGGGTCTATGCCAACGTGCATTCCGGCGGAAACATCAATGTCCTGTGGGGCGGAACCATCGACGGCAACGCCGTGGCGGCGGGGACCGTCTCGGTGAACGCCTGGGGCGGCAAGGTGTCCGGGTCCATCACCCAAAACGCCTCCTCGCCTCCGCGCATCAAGCCCACCGCGCCTACGGCCTGCGACGTGGTGGACGCGCCGCCGCTGCAAGTCTATTTAGCCGGTACAACGAACATCTCCGTGAGTTACGGAAACGCCAAGGACATCGCCCCGGGCTCCTATGGCAAGCTTGTCGCTTCCGGTAACAACACCATTACGCTTCATGCCGGTACCTACTCTTTCAGTTCCATGAATTTTTCCTGGGATTGCGACTGGCGGCTCGATGTGTCCGGAGGCGATATCACCATCTTCGTGGTGGGCGATGTGGCGTTTGGCGGCGAGGTGACGGTCTTGGTTTCCTCCGATGGCACGAACTATACTAACATGTGGAGCGTGGACCCGAATCTGGCGGCCCGGGTCTATTTGGAAACACACGGGAATTTTACGGCGGGACAAAGCGGCCGTTGGTTCGGCACCATACTGGCGAAGAACAATATCGCCTTCAACGGCAGTCAGACGCCCGAGGACAAGCCTACGGTGATCGGACTTCTGGCGACGGTTGACGGGGTGGTGACTTTAAGCAATAAATTTTCTAATATTCGTATCGTCTCAAATTTCGCCCAGGCGAACTGGTAGCGCCGCGTGCGCCGTATGCGCTGCATGGCTTGGCAGCAGGGCGGCGGCAAATCGATTCGGGAGTCCATCCCAAGGAAGTTGTTCTCCATCTGATGGTCGGTCGTAACGAACCTGGGGGCAACATGTCGGGCAGTCGCAAAAATGCTCTCTTTTTCAGCCTTTCCTGCCGCCACTGCCGTATGACGCAGCGCGGTTCGGCGCTTTTGTACGTCATTGCCTCCATCGTTCTGCTCGGGGTCGTTGGTGGGGGAGTGGCGTATTTTTCGTCGTCGTCGAGTCAGGCGCAACTCTCACAGACTCTCAGTGCTCAGGCATACTACCTGTCACTTTCTGGAAAAAATTACGCCAATAAGTCAAACACAACGAGTGGTTCCTTTAGTCTTCAAGAGGGCAGTTTCACGTTATCCGGTGATGCGACGGTCATGAATTCGTTGGGGACGGCCAACAGCGGGACAGGGCGCGAGGCGAATTACGACATTGCGTTCGTTCCTGATTTTTCGACACCGCCGTCGCAGAAGCCGGATCATAATATTCAAAAAGTTAATAAAACATTTTCAGGGTCAAATGTGGATCTTGAAGGTACGAGCGATGTGGTTGATATTGAAGCATACGTGGCAACTGGCGGGCAACATCAATATTGGGCGGCGTTTACCGGAATTGCTGATTCTGCACATCGAATAGCAGATGGAAGTTGTTACGTCGGATATCATGTGGCAACGATTACAGCGACAGATAGCTCTAGTATAAAAGAAGTGTATGATGATTATGGATATGTGAGTTATGATGTTCAAGTCAAGATGGGATGGCTGAAGTATCTTGATCATGCTGCTAGCGGAATTAATTTTCGATGGTATAACAACGAAGGATATGGGCTCAGTTTCCTTCGGTTTGAATCCAAGACGCAATGCGGAGATTATATTCCAAATGGAATAAAGCCAGGAACATCGAATGAGTTTAAGGACAAGATGCTCATCGTCCTTTGGGAACAGCGTGGCGGGGTGAGACGATGGCTAGGATATGCTGTTGTTGGTACGCCATATGATTATGGGACGAGACGTCCTCCAGCAAGTGAGGATCCAAAGGTCGTTGGTCAGCAAAATGATGTTGATGGTTATTTAAACGATAATGCGACACTAGTCGTTCGAGTGATGGATGTTATGCGAAGCGGTAACCGTGTAACAGAAGTACTTGCTTTTTATGGCGACGCTTCTCCGTATTATGCTCGTTCATATGATGCCGTTGCTTCAAATATTTTGCGGAGACGTTATTCTCCGGAATGGGTGGATAGTACTCTATTTCCAAAGTGGCCGTCAAATGTGCTTGTGGATAATGCCAGCGGGTACGCAGCATATTGGAATAACTCAAACACAAGTTATGATTATTTTACGCTATTGAGCACAAACCCCCAAACGCCAAGTAACGCAGTAACATTTATCATGAATTCATCGGCGACGAACGCTACGCTTTTGAGCGACGGGTGTACGGTGAGGCTTTCGGCACTTCCTTTAGCTTCTTTTCCAAATGATCGAAGAGAAATTGGTATTCATGCAATGGGAAAGTTGTATTATGATAGATGGCGCGACATTGAATATACGCTAGCATTTGATGATTTGGCAGTGCAAGTATTGGGAGAAGATGAATGAGATATACGCTAGTATTAACAGTGATATTGATGTGTGTACTCACGGGCTACGCTTCTGCCTTTGTTACTCCAAAAGATGCGGTGCGAATGGGATATAAGATTAGATATTGCGAGCCAAGATCAGATCAAAAGAATACGTCATCCCCGTCTGAAGGCATGAATTCAACGCTTGAAGCACAACACAAGATAATGCCTTCTTCAGTTCAGAACGGTGGAGTTAGACAAAATGATGGGAATTCAAAGCCGAAGGAGTAAAATTGCTATATCTTTATGTGTGAACTAAATGCGTTAAAAAGTATTTTTCCGTATACTTCTGTGATTGCGCTCGTTCGCCGCTCGCTTGCCGACCGTCTTCTGGGCTTCACCCAGGCCACCGGCGCCAGTGCCCAGGAGGTCCGACTGATGAATTTCCGCCTCCGTTTCCGGGAATAAAGCTCCCCGGTCGGCGTCCACTTTCGTGGCCCTGTCACAGGGGATTCTTTCTTTCTGTCCCGCCGTCACATCACCTACCTCTGATGAGTTTCACTTCTCGACAAGGCGGGAAAGCGTTTTGGCGACAAAATATTTATTTTACGTTTAATATCAAAAAATAAGTAAAGATTGTATAATAAATTGCAAAATTCATTTTCCAATAGATTCATCCTCTGTCATCTGCTAATACTTCACCAAAATACGTCAGATATCGGCGAACCCCGCGTCGGCCCTGGCGCACGATGCATCGCCGGGAAGCGTTCTCCGTATGTCTCACCCGGGTCTTTCACGGTTTCCGCAGCACATCAGGCATTCCGCAACGGCGCGAACCAGCCGGTGCGGCGCGTCACTGCTATACGTCGTCGCCGCCATCACCCTGCTGGCCGTTCTGGCCGCCGCCATCGCCGTCTTCTCCGGCGCCTCGTCCCAGTCCCAGACCAGCCACGCCCCGTCGCTCGCCGCCTATTACCTGGCCCTGGCCGGCCTCAACCACGCCGCGACCCTCTCCGCAAACGACCTCGAAGCCCTTCTCGACGCGCCGGGCGTGACCTGCGCCCTGGATACCGGGCACTTCACCCTGGAGGTGCTCGAACGCAACGCCGACGGCTCGTTCGCCGTGGCCGCCACAGGCACGGCCCTGCCGGACAGCCCGCGCCAATCCGTCTGTTGCCTGCCGGGCACGGTGTCGGACGCCGGGGGCTATATCTCTTTTGAAAACGACCTGGAGGACTTCGACCTGCCCGTGACCTCGGGAACCCGCAACAGCAACATCGTCTCCGTGGACCTGAACAACAGGGTGGCCGTTTTCGGCAACAACACCCAATATGCCTACGGCTGCCTGTGGTACCGGGGAAACCGCACCTGGTGCGAGTCCGGAAAATGCCTGTTCGGCAAGGGTCTGCGGGCCTATTTCCGATTTTCCTATGCCGCCGTCCCGCCGGGCCTGGCCTGTGGCGACGGCTTCACCTTCGCGGTCATAAACGCCACGGAAAACGACGCCTCGCGCTCGGGCGGACTGGTGGGCATGGGCGAGCTTCTGGGCTACGCCGGGCCGGGTTCCACGGCGGACGGCCGGGGGCTCGCGCCGCCGAAATTTGCGGTGGAGTTCGACGTTTATGCCAACCAGGGGACGAAAAATCCCAACCGGGTCGATTCCCGGGCGGACGGCCAGGGCGGCGACCATGCGGCCCTGGTGTTCTGGGGGTTTGAGGACGATTCCGGTTCCTGCGCGTCGTCGGGCCATTCCTATGCCTGCGCCCAGGACGACAACCGCCATTCCCGCCAGGGTACGGAGAATGTGGGGCTTGGCGTCTCCGGCGACATGCCGCGCAACAGCCTGAACCGATCCGGGGCCGGGGACTACGCCGCGCAAAGCGGCCGCCCGGACTGGCTGCAAAGCGGCGCGCACGCCATGCGCATGGAGGTGGACCGGGCCGACGCCCCGGACATCCTGGGCGATTATGCCTACAGCATCCGGGTCTGGATCGATTGCTCCGACTGCGACGACGTCATGAGCGCCTATACGGCCGGTCCACCCACCCTGTCCCGGTCATTTTCCCTGTCGCGGGCCCAGCACGAACGCTTCGAGCGGGTGCTCTTCGGCTGGACCGAGGCCACGGGCGCGGCCGTGCAGCAAGTGGGCGTGTCCGATTTCAAGCTGTATTTTCTGGAATAGGGGGTCGGCTTTACATCGCCCGGGCCTTGGGCCATGTTCCGGCCCATGCGCCGAACCCTTGCCGCCATGTGTCTGGCCCTTTTCGCCTCCCTGCCCGCAAGCGCCCCCGGCGGCGAGGTCATCTACAAATACGACGCCCCGGGCGGCGTCATCCATCTTTCCAACCGGCGCCTGAGCAAGGACTACCGGCCCTATTTCTACATGCGCGTGCCGCGCGCCGTGGACCAAGACAAGCTCATGGCCGTGATCCGCTACTACGGCCGCCGCTATAAGATCGATCCGGAGCTGGTGCGGGCCATGGTGGAGGTGGAGTCGGGTTTCGTGATCGAGGCCGTCTCGCCCAAGGGTGCCCAGGGGCTGATGCAGATCATGCCCGGCACGGGCAAGGATCTGGGGCTGACGGAACCCTTCGAGCCCGGGCCGAACATCGAGGCCGGGGTGCGGTATATGCGCGACATGCTGGATCGCTTCGGCGGCGACGCCTCCCTGGCCCTGGCGGCCTACAACGCCGGGCCGGGCCGGGTGTCGCGCACGACCGGCGTGCCGGACATCCCCGAAACCAAGGATTACGTGGCCAAGGTCATGGGCCGCTACGGGGCGCGCTCGGGCATGCGGTAATATTTTCGGTACCGAGGGGAAATTGTCATGACGCGAATTCTCATACATCCTGGCGAGCACCTGGCTGACGAGTTGCAGGCCCTTGGCATGAGCGCCAACGCATTGGCCAAGGAACTTGGCGTGCCCACCAACCGCATCACCCAGATCATAGCGGGCCGACGCGGGATCACGGGGGATACCGCCTTGCGGCTGGGGAGGTGGTTCGGAACGGGACCGGACATCTGGATGAATCTGCAAAAAAATTATGAGCTCAAACGGGCGGCCCAGGAGATTGGACGGGCCTTGGAGGATATCCCCCGGCACGACATGGCGGCGCAAGCGCCAACCCTCGCCGCCCGGTGACCCGGAGGATCGAAGTCAGTCGACTACCGGGAATAAGGACGTACAGGCCGTGATGCTCGGGCCGGGCCCGGTCAACCAGCGCAGACGTTCGCCCCGGCGGGTTGCCGCGTCTCGTCCAGGAGCCGCAGGCCCAGGGCCGTGACCTCGGCCGGGATCAGCGTCCGCAACACGGCGAGGGGCAACCGCTGCCGCACCAGCAGCGCCCCGGCCACGTCCGTCACCCGGTCCCACACCGCCGGGCGGCCAAACAAATCGGCCAGGATGCGGCCAAGCTGTCCCCGCAAAAGTCCCGAGGCCCCCATGCCGCGCAGGCCCAGGGCCTCGAATTCCCGCATGACATGCAGCATGTCGAAGGCCAGCCGCTCGCTGGCCAGATCCGCGTGCAGCCCGAAGGCCTCGCCCAGAAACCGCGTCTCGGCCTGATGCCCGGCCAGGGCGATGAGAAACCGCCGCCGGATGGTCAGCTTGCGGCTGTCGCCGGGCAGGACGTAGCCTGGATCGTCGTCGGGGCCGTCGATGGCCGCGCTCACGGCCGGGCAGTCCATGGCGAAGGACATGACCGCGTGCCCGGCCACATGGTGGGCCAGGGCCTGCAAGGGATCGCGCTGGGGTCGCGTCTGGTCCATTCCCGTTCTCCTCGGGGCGAGTCTGCGGGTTATGATAGCAGCCGGGAAAGCTCCGCCGAAAGGGCCTCGGTTGTGAAGGGTTTTTTGAGAAATCCCGTGACCCCGGCCCGAAGCGCCAGATCCACCTGTTCGCCGGTGGATTCCGTGGTGGCCATGAGGATGGGCGTGTCGGCATGGGCCATGTCCCCGCGCACCAGCCGGGTCAACTCGATGCCGTCCATGACCGGCATGTTCATGTCGGCCACGATGCAGTCGAAGGGATCCGAGGTTTCCAGGATATCCCAGGCGGCCTGGCCGTTTTCCGCCGTGGTCGCGGCGAACCCCAGGCCGGGCAGGGCGGAGCGGTAGAAGGCCAGCATGGCCTTGGAGTCGTCCACGGCCAGGATGCGGCGCTGCCCCGTCTCTTCCGGGGGGGAAGCCACGGCGCTGGCTGTGCGCAGTCGGTGCGCCAGGGCCGTGGCCTGGGGCGTTTGCGCGCCCTCCAAGACCTGGACGAAGGCCGCCATGGTCTCCGGATCGCAACTCGTTTCGGCCTCGGCGACCACCAGTTCGGCCAGGGCCGGTTCGGACACGAGGGCGGCGAAAAGCCGCACGGCGGCGGCGTCGGCCATGGCCCGGGCCACGAGTCCGGCCTTGGCCGGATCGGCCTGCATGGCCTCCATGAGCTTTCTGGCCACCCCGGGGTTGGCGTTAGCCTCAAGGGCCGTGATCACGGCCAGAAGCAGCATGGGATCGGTCTCGGCCAGGCCGTCGAGCAAAAAGACCAGCCCCTTGAGGGATGGGGCCCGGCCCAGGGCCTCGTAGACCGCGAAGCGCAGGTTGGGGTGGGTGAATTCCTCCAGATCCTGGGCCGTGACCAGGGCCTCGGCCCCGGACTTGTGGCCGATAAATCCCAGGATGTTGGCCGACAGGATCTTTTCGTCCAGATCGCCCTCGCCAAGCAGCCTGGCCACCCGGGGGACGGCGGCCGGGCCGGTGGCGATGATGGCCTCGTGGATGGCCCGGCGGGCCGTGGGATTTTTGTGGTGAATCTTGGTGACCAGATAGGACAGGGCCAACTCGCCGCCGATGGCCGCCACGGCCCCCACGGCCTTGAACACCGTGACCGGGCAGTTGTCGCCGGAGATGATCTCCGCCGCGTCCACCAGGGCCGCCAGGCGCGACAGGGATTCGGCGTCGGCCAGGGCCCCGAGGGTCTCGGCGCACAGGGCGCTGATCAGGGGGTCGGGATGGTCCAGGTGCTTCCGGAAAAGGGCCAGGCTGGCGGTGTGGCGCAGACGGGACAGGGCGCTTAACGTCTCCTGCAGATCCTCGGACGTGCAGGCCCTGGCGGCCATGTCCAGGAGCACTGGCAGGGCGGCGGCAAACTCGTTGCGGCCCACGGTGCGCAGGCACAGGCGGCGCACGGCCGGGGACGGAGAGGCCAGTCCGGCCACGGTCTGGGTCTCGTCGTGGGCGAAAAGGGCCTGCAGGACGTTGATGACCGCCAGATCCACGGACTGGTCGCCAAGGGGCGCGGCGATCAGGTCGCACAGCCCCGGAATGGCCGTAACGTCCGCCTTGGCCTCGATGTCGCGAAGCAGGGTGATCTGTTCGAGAAAGTCCAATCCCCGGAAATCCGTCAGGGCATCCATGCGTGAGTCCTTTGGCTGCGAGGTGAAGATGCGCCCGGCCTGTCCGATGCGCCGGGCGGCTGCGCACATGTGGCCGCTCAAACTGCCTAGCGTATTTCCGGCCCGTTTCCTAGGGGCCAGACGGTCTGTCCAAGGCCTTCGCCACGGCCGTTTGTGGACAAATGTCAGGGAAAATGCTTTGTTTCCCCGGTTCGCGGACAATGCGACACGGCCGTCCGCTACGCGGACCTTTTTGCAACAGTGACCTCGAAGGGAATCGGGAGCATGTACCAGGGGCGCACACATCGGATCACGACACAACGCAGGGCGCAGCCGTCCAACACCCGCCGGGCGCGCCGGGCCATGCCCCGCCGGACAGGCGCGGCCGGTTCCGGCAAAGCGGGCCTGCGTTTCATACGGCTTGTGGCCCTGGCCGCCATTGTGGTGGCCGGGCTCTTTCTGGGATGCACCTTTTTTTCGGCCAAGGAGCCGCCCGCGCCGCCGCCTCCGGCAGTGATGCCCATGACCCCTGCGGCCGTATCCGATTGCCTGTCCCGGGTGCAGACGGCCAAGGCCGCCCAGCCCCGGCCCGAATCGCTGGATGATTTCGTGCGCTATGTGGCGGCGGCCTATGTGGAGCCGGTGCGCTCCCGCTACGCCGTGGCCGAGACCATGGAGACGGCCGTGCGCCTGTCCGCCGCAGGCAACGCCCAGGCCCAGCGCTTTCTGGCGGCCACCGTGCGCGACGTGCAGCTCCAGGCGGCCATGGGCGGGCGCACCTTCAGCGTGGACCAATGGCGGGAGATCTACCTCCGCTCCGGCCTCCTGAACCAGGATACCTTTGTGGCCATCGGGGGGGAACTGCCCCAGCCGGAAACGGGCCGTCCCGCCGCATCCGTGGCCCCCGCCCCGGACGCCGCCGTCTCCGGGCCGTCCCTGCCGCCTTTGTCCGAGGACGAAGGGGAATGAGCATGGCCCTGGCCGTCGCCGCCAAAAAGGCCCTGGCCGACGCGGTGCGCATCAGCCTGGATCTGTACAAGGTCATGGTCCCGGTGATCATCGCGGTCAAGATCCTCAAGGAACTGGACCTCATCGCCTATCTGGCCGTGCCGCTTGGGCCGCTCATGGAGCTGGCCGGGCTTCCGGCGGACATGGGGCTGGTGTGGGCCACGGCCATTTTGACCAACATCTACGGCGGCATCCTGGTTTACGTGGCCCTGCCGCCGGGGCCCGACCCCCTAAGCGTGGCCCAGGTGACGGTGCTCTCCACCATGATCCTCATTGCCCACAACCTCCCGGTGGAGGGCCGCATCACCCAGAAGTGCGGGGTGGGATTCTGGGGCCAGACGGCGCTGCGCATGGGCGGGGCGCTTTTGTGCGGTCTGCTCATGCACCGGTTTTTCGCCGCCGCCGGGATGCTTACGGAACCGGCCCGGGCGATCTTCACCGCCGCCCCGGCCCAGGCCTCCCTTGTCGGCTGGGCGCTTGGCGAGGCTAAAAGCCTGATCATGATTTTCGGGGTCATCCTGGCGCTCATCGTCCTTATGCGCGTGCTGGCCCGGTTCCGGGTCACGGACCTTCTCGAGCGCGTGCTGGCCCCGGTTCTGGGGCTTATGGGCATCGGGCCCAAGGCCGCCAGCATCACGGTCATCGGGCTGGTCATGGGCCTGGCCTACGGCGGCGGGCTGATCATGATGGAGGTCCAGGGGGGGAGGCTGTCCCGGCGCGACGTGTTTTCCTCCCTGTCGCTGATGAGCCTGTCCCACGCGCTCATCGAGGACACCCTGCTCATGACGCTCATTGGGGCCAGCATGCAGGGCACGTTTTTCGGGAGGCTCCTTTTTTCCATGCTGGTGGTGGCGGTCCTGTCGCGGCTGGTGGGGCCGCGCCTGTCCGCGCCCGGGTCGGTTGCGGGGAGGCTCTTTTGACTTCCGGCGCGGGCCTGCACCGCTGGGCAGCGATGGCGGCCGTGGCCGTCCTGGCGGCGTGCGCCCTGGCGGTTGCGTCAGCCCAGGCCCTGGCGACCCAGACGACCCAGACGGCCCCGGCCGCCCCAGTCGCCCCAGTCGCTCCGGTCAGCTTCGAGCCGCTCATCCGGCGGCTGGTGGAGTCCGGCCGTCCCGAGGCCGCTGTGCGCGCCCTGTTTGCGCGTCCTGAAATGGCGTTTGATCCCGAGCCCATGAGCACCAAGCTTACCGAACTGTACATGTCGAAATACGGCCTGAAGCTGGTGACCGACATCCAGACGCGGCTGGCGGAACTGGGTTACCATCCCTGGCCGACGGACGGCCGACTCAAGCGGCTCACCAAGTGGTCCATCCGGGCCTGGCAGCGGGAGTGCGGCCTGCCGGAACGGGCCGTGGCCACCACAGAGCTTTTGGCCGCGCTGCGGGCCTCTACAGCCAAGGCCCCGGCCGGGCTGGAATTCCCGCCGATCGAGGCCCCGAGCGTCTACGAGAGCGCCCTGACCCCGGAGCGTCTGGCCGAGGCCCGGGAGTTTTTGGCCGCCAACCGGGCCATGTTGTCCCGGGTGCGGGCGCGTTACGGCCTGCCCGAGGAGGTGGCTGTGGGGGTGAGCGCCGTGGAGACCCGGTGCGGCCGCTATCTGGGCGACAAACCGGCCGTGGCCTCCCTGGCGGGCATGGCCCTGGCCCGGGACTATTCCCTGGTGTCCCAGGCGTTTGCCTATGAGCGCCCCGCTCCCGACCGGACAGCCTGGCTGGCCCAGACGGCGCGCGACCGGGGGGATTGGGCTTACCGGGAACTGGTGGCCCTTTTGGACTATGCCGCCCGCCTGGGCCGCGATCCCCTGAGCATGCCCGGCTCGGTCTACGGGGCCATCGGCGTCAGCCAGTTCATGCCCACAAGCGCCCTGACCCTGGCCCGGGACGGCGACGGGGACGGCGTGGCGGATCTTTTCAACGAGGCCGACGCCCTGGAGAGCATGGGCAACTACCTGAATAAAGCCGGAGTGGGAGGCCAGACCTCCGAGGCGGCCCTTCGCGAGGCCCTTTTTCGCTACAACCGCAGCCGGACCTATGTGAACACCATCATGGCCGTGGCTGCGCACCTGCGCGAAACCGCCGGATCGGGCGCTCCCGGGCAATGACCGGACGGCCGTGGCCGTCCGCCGTCGCCAAGGGCCCGTGGAACGTCGGCCGGGCGCGAAAGCCGCGCCGCGCCGTGTGGACCCAAACTGCAACGGAAACCCGCATGCCCTCTCTCCTGCGACTTTTTTTTCTGTGCCTGACGCTCGTTGTTCCGGATATCGCCCAGGCCGCCTCGGCCACGGTCATCGGCTATCACCGGTTCGACGGCCACCGGTCCAGCATGTCCATGCCCATGGACGTATTCGAGGCCCATCTGAAATATCTCAAGGAGAACGCCAACGTCCTCTCCATGGACGAATTTGCGGGCTACATCGCGCGTGGGGAGAGTTTCCCGCCGCGCACGGTGGTCATCACCATCGACGACGGCTGGTCCTCGGTCATGCAGGCCTTTGAGCTTTTGAAAAAATATGACCTGCCGTTCACCCTGTTTCTGCCTATGGCCTACATGGCCAATCCGGCCTCCAAGGCCAGCCTGAGCGCCGCTGACATCGAAAAGCTCAAGGCCTGGCCCAAGGTCACCTTTGCGGACCATTCCTTCAGCCACTCCACGCGGCTCCAGGTCAGCAAGCATGGCAGCCGCGACGCCTACCTGGCTTTTTTGCGTTCCGACCTGAGCGCCTCGCGGAAACGCTTTTTTGAAATCTTCGGCTCGTATCCCAAATATTACGCCTATCCCTACGGCCACGGCAACGACGTTTTCGGGGAGCTTTTGGCCCAAAACGGCTACCAGCTCATGTTCGTCACCGGCTATCGGCCCTTCGACGGCAACGTCAATCCTCGGGCCATCCCGCGTCTGGGCGGCCATGCCGTGTCGGTGCAAAAGCTCAAGGAAATTGTGGAGACGTACTGAGGCGTTGGCGTCGGCGCTGTGCGCACCTGTGCCGGGGGAGTGGGCGTGGCCTAAGCCTTCAAGACGTACTGCGCGCAGGCGTCGAGGCTGCACGTTCTGGCGTGAGGCGCCTGGGAAGGAGCGCCGTACGGCGTACGGGGTGTGGCGTCGCGGCCGCCGTCCGGCCAGAAGCCGGACGGCGGCCACTCCGGGCCTATTGGCCGAGCAGCAGATGCAGCATCGGCGGGATGGACCCTCCGGTGACTTCCGTGAAGTCCGGGTTGGTGGTCATGACCGCGCCGTGCTCGCCCACGGTGAATGACGCGTTTTGTTCGATGCTGGCCGTCATCCCGTAGACCGGGGATGAGAACCCACCCTCCACAAGTTGCCCCACGCCGTTTTGGATGCGGTACAGGTAGGCCTTGTTGCCATCGGTGTACCGGCTCGACGTGTTGAGCGCCGCCCAGAACACGCCGCCTCCGGCATGAACGATGGACGAGAAGGAATACAGCGGATAACCCGCCTCCGGCGGCGCGACGCGGGGGATGCCTGTCACCGGGGACCAGGAGGCGCCGTCGGTGCTGTAGAAGGCGGCCCCGTTTTCGCCCACGGCCACCACCATGTTCGTGGTGGCGGCCACGGCGTACAGGTCGTCGCCGTTTGCGCCCACCACGGATGTGCTCCAAGCCCCGCTGTGCCACCGGGCCACCTTGCCGTCCAGGCCCACGGCATGCACGTCCCCGTTGGGGGAAGCGGCCATGGACTTGTAGTAGTAGTCGATTCCGCCATTGAGGCAGTTCATGAACGTGCTTTCCACCATGCAGGGACTGCCGTTGCCGTTGGCGTCCTGGAGGACGGCGTAGCCGCCCGAGGCGGTCTTGGCCACGTCAAGCAGCGGCGGGGAACTGCCCACGCTGCCGGGGGGCGTCCAGGCGGTCCAACTGGAGCCGTTGCCGCGCAGGGTGAGGCCGTTCATGGTGGCGGTGTCGATCACCGACAGCCACATGTCCGATGCGGAAAACCCCTTGAAGGTCTTGGTGAAGCTGTTTTCCGCCAGGGTGGCGATGGGGTGGGCGGTCATCTGGCCGCCGTTCCAGGCGTAGATGCCGATGGACTGGCCGGTCCATTCCGGGACGATCCACAGGCGGTCGGTAAAAACCGCAGCCTTCAGGTTCGTGGTGATTTTGGCCGGGGTGTTCAGGGTCTGCCTGGCCCCGGTGGTCCCGTTCATGCTCTCCATCAGGCCGTAGTCGCCGCCGAGCAGGTATCCGCCTGAAGCGGGCACGATGGCGTGGCGGGCCTTCATGGCCGGGTCGTCGCGGTTGACCAGGGCGTTGTTCGTCCCCACCCACTGCCGGATGACCCCGGCCAGTCCCACGAACCAGATGTCGTTTGCCCCTGAACCGCTCATGGCCGACAAATCGTATCCGTCGAGGATGCCGCCGCCGGTGTTGACCTGCACCCAGGTAGTAGGGGAGACGGACCGCTTCAGCCGGAAGATCTGGCCCGAATTGCCGCTGGCGAACACGTTGTCGGCGTCGGGCCCCCAGACGGCCTGGAGCAGGTTGAAGCTCATGGAGCCTCCGGCTTCCAGCTGGGCCATGACCGTCCAGCCCGTGGCGTCGCGGTGAAGAATCGTGCCGTAGGTGCCCACGGCGAAGATGTCGGAGTCGGAAAATCCGAAGATGGACTCCAGACGAAATCCCCAGTCGGAAACCACGCCCAGGGGGTCGGTGACGCCCTCGAACTCCCATTTGCTCTGGGCGGCGTTCCATTTGGCCGGGGCGCCGGACAGGTCGCTGATGGCATAGGCCCCGCCCGTGGCGGACACCCAGACGTCGGCCATGGTGTACAGGCCGTCCCAGCCCTGGACAGTCGGCGGCGTTGTGGCCGTCCAGGTCGTGCCGTTGAAATGCAGGAGCACCGAACGGGTGGGATCGGACACGGTTGCCGCCGCGCCGTTGCCGCCCACGGCCCAGATGTCTGTGGCCGAGCGGCCGTGGATGCCCTTTATGGGGGCGGTGGTTCCGGAGGTCATGAAGGTGACGGTGGATCCGGTGCGCTTGAGGATGGTCCCTGCATCGCCGACGAAATAGGTGGTTGTCCCGCCGTCCGGGCTGTAGGCATCGTTTAGGGTGTTGCCGGTGGGCGTGGGAGCCAGGGAGGTCCAGGTTTGGGCCGTGGCCAGGTTTGAAAGGCCGCAGAAGACGAACAGGGCCATGCCGAACCAGGCCATGCGCAAAGCATTCTTCGTGCAAATCACGTTTTTCCCTCCCGAGATGGCGCAGGCGTCCTGCGACTTTTCGCGAACAAGCGCGTGTACATCGTCATTGGGCGGCCAGTGCGTTGCTCAAGATGCGGCAGTCGCGCGGACGGCGACTGCGGGCGGGCGTGACGTCGGAAAGAAGAAAGCGTCTATTTTGAAGATTTTTTATCCTACATCAATGTGTAGTGTTTGTGCAAGGCGTATCCACTGGCAGCTCGCTCTGGGCCGTCATGCCGGGGTCGGAACACCGGGGCGGGCGTACCTTCTCCGGCCAGCGGCCTGGCTGCCGCCAACCGTTGCAAGCCCCGGCGGTCCGGGGCGCAAAGTTCGCCTCATCCTTAACGCACAATCGATTCACAGGTAATATTATACACTTTTTCTTTGGAAATACTTTTCACATCGCGAGCCATGTCATGTCTTCCAATGCCGCACACCGGGGCGCATACCGGCTCGTTCTGGCCATCGGCCTGCCCCTGGTGGTCAGCATGGGCGCCACCACGCTCATGCTTTTTACCGACCGGATGTTTCTGGGCAACTATTCCCTCGACGCCATCGCCTCCGCCATGCCCGCAGGCATCGCCTCCTTAGTTTGACTCCGTGCGCATGCGCAAAGCGTCCAACGCCTTGCTGGTAAATTCAGGACCATTGTCCAATCGAATGGTCTGGGGGCATTCTCCTTTGAGCCTCAACGCTTCCAGCATCCTGGCAACACGTTCCCCCGTTATGGATTGACCCGGCTCCAGGCAAGGACTTCGCCGGTCCCAAAGGTCCACCACCGTCAGCACCCGGATGCGGCGGCCATTGTCCAGGCTGTCGCTTACGAAATCCATCGCCCAATGCTGATTCGACTCCGTGGGGCCAGGCGTCACCACGCGTAAACGGCTCGGGTGTTTGCGACGTCGTCTCAGCCGTAACGATAGCCCTTCTTCCCGGTACACCCGCTCGACCCGTTTATGGTTCACGACATAACCTTCACGTCGTAACAGGATGTGCAGCCGAGGGCTGCCGAAACGTCGGCGATCTTCAGCCAGTTCACGCAACCGGCGGCGTAGTTCGGCGTCTCGATCCGGCTTGACTGGCCGCCGGTATGTCCGACGGTTCATGCCTATCAACTGGCAGGCCCGCAGCTCGGAATAACCATGCGCCTCAATGGTGTGGCGCACGGCCAAGCGGCGTTCGGCGGGCTCTATCAGTTTTTTTCCAGGACTTCCTTGAGCACCTGGTTATCCAGAGCTAACTCGACGACAAGCCGTTTCAGGCGCAGGTTTTCCTCTTCAAGGCCCCGCAAGCGTACCGCCTCGGACACCTCCAGGCCGCCGTACTTGCTGCGCCATTTGTAAAACGTCGCATCGGACATCCCATGCTCACGGCATAAAGCGGCTACCGTCATCCCCGCTTCCGCCTGCTTGAGAATCTCGATGATCTGTGCCTCGCTGTATCGGCTCTTCCTCATGGGCACGACCTCGCTGGCCGAAGTCACGAACTCATAACTGGGATATCTTTTGGGGGAAAGGTCAGCCGTCAATAGCCCATCCGGTGGAGCCATGGACGGATGAAGGAGGCAAGTTCCTGAGGCAATTCCGGAATGGCATACGCTTTTTCTGAGAGAAATCGCTCATACCGGTATTCTGGAATGAGCAACGGATTCTGTGTTTGACCGAGCATGTTTTCGTTGAAATCGATATCGAGGGCGGCACACATTTCATTTAGGATCCTTCGTGGTTCGGAGACCAGATCCTCATACTTGCACCAATACGTGATGGCCCCCAACTGCATGAGACGCTCAAATACCCGAACTCCATAGCACCAGCGGAGTGCTGCGCGCAGCAGGGGTTGACCAGTTCTTCGAACCTTGGAATCGATACACGAGGCTCCGTGCCGCGCAATGTATATTATCCTATACCCATGCATTGTGGAAACAAACTGAGACAGAACGTCAACGCATGACACATTTATTGTGTTGCACTCTTCAAGTCCATACAACTGCTCTGTTGTAATTTTATTCCCCCATATTTTCCCATGGTGTCGCGAAATATCTTCATCGAAAATGGACCGGAGGGCCTGCAGCCTTTCATTAAGTATGTTTTCTGTTGATGTAACAGGAAAATCATCTCCAATAAGCACCCTTGCTGTATGAAATTCGCTTCTCATACTGATGTCTGGATGTCCATCGAGGCATGCGGTCAAAAGAGAAGTTCCTCCGCGTCCAACGCCGATTACCAGCAGAGGATTGCCTGTGTGTGTCATCTTCTTCCTTCTTAAAATTACAGAGACGTTAGGCCTGATACATGGTACAGTTTAAGTTGTCGGATACAAGCGTTTCAGATTGATTCGAGCATCATCTGTCGTGAGTCGCCAGGCCACGTAGGCTTGGCGATTATTTTTTCATCGCTCCACGCCGATACCAGGGCACGCATCGGCTCATGGCAGCCTATTCGGCAGGAGAGGCATTGTCGGATCAACACGCCGAGTGCGATTTTTGAAAAGTTTGATCTACGTCAATACCTATAAGTGTAGTTTATTTCAAGGTGTTGTGAAAGTCACCTCATTTATTTGTGGAATGCAACGCCAGTTTCTCAGCCGAAGAGTCCTCTCGCAGTGACGTCTGAGGTGGTCGCGGAAAATTGGACAGTCGGTCAAGCTATGCTCCTCAAGCGAGGAGGATGGTTTCCGATGTCCAAGCGACGGAAGTTTTCGGCTGAGTGTAAGGCCAAGGTGGCGTTTGAAACCCTGTCCGGCGAGTTGACCAGCAAGTACGACGTACGCCAACGGTGATCGCGGGCTGGAAGCGTCAAGCCAAGGAAGGCATGGTGGCGTCCTTTTCCGGGAAAACGGCGGCCGTGAAAATAGATGCCGCTGCCGAGATCAAGGAATTGCACGCCAAGATCGGCCAACTCACGGTGGAAAAGGATTTTTGAGAGCGAGCCTTCGCAAAACGGTGCGTCGCCAGCGAAGGCGCGGGATGGTTGATCGTGATCATCCGCGATGCAGTATTTCCCGGCAGTGCCGGATGCTCGGGTTGGCCAGATCAACATGGTATCATCGCCCCACGGGAGAAA
Organism: Desulfolutivibrio sulfodismutans DSM 3696; assembly: GCF_013376455.1. GTDB lineage: Bacteria > Desulfobacterota > Desulfovibrionia > Desulfovibrionales > Desulfovibrionaceae > Desulfolutivibrio > Desulfolutivibrio sulfodismutans. The sequence continues at coordinate 3,288,984 of NZ_CP045504.1, forward strand.
AGGTCGTAAATCTCGATCTGATGCGGCGTATTGACGAGCAATTTTTGGAGACGCCGTTTTACGGGTCACGCCAGATGCATCGGCACGGAAACAATCAGGGCATCGTGGTGGGGCGTGCTCGCGTCAGGCGCTTGATGCGCAAGATGGGGCGCTGGCCATTTATCAAAAACCAAGGACCAGCGTCCCGCATCCTGAGCGCAAGGTTTATTCGTGCCTGCGGCGTGGTTTACAGGTCGATCGACCAAATCACGCGTAGTACGCCGATATCACGCATGTGCTAATGAATCGCGGAGCCCTGTATCTGGTGGCGATCATGGACTGGCACATCTTGGCGGTGCTGTCCTGGCGCTTGTCCAACGCCATGGATACGGATTTCTGCATCGTCGCACGGGAAGAGGCCATGAAGAGGTATGGGTTTCCTGAAATTTTCAACATGGACCAGGGGTCGCAATGCACCAGCCAGGCATTCACCCAGGCTCTCAAGGACGCCGAGGTATCCATTTTCATGGATGGCAAGGGCCGGTGGATGGACAATGCCTTCATCGAACGCCTGTGGCGCTTACGTGAAATGGGCGCGCCTCTCCCTGCGAGAGTTGGAAACCGCCATCCAGGCCCGGCAGGCGATTGGAAACCGGGTCCGCTTTTACAATGAGCAGCGACCGCATACGGCCTTTGACGGTTGTCGCCTCATGGACGTATACAGAGAAGGACAAATAGCCTCGAAGGCGGCATGAGCAGCAACCGGACGAGAGCTCCACCTCCCCGCAAAACTGTCCAACCATCCGGGTCCACCGCAAGTTATCCTCCAACATCAATGTGCAGTGTTTGTGCAAGGTCTATTCTCCGGAAGCCAGGTCCAATCCATGCATCCAAGGGCGGAACCCCGCGGACAGGCGTACCTTCTCCGGCCAGCGGCCTGGCTGCCGCCCACCGCTGCGGGCCCCGGCGGTCCGGGGCGCAAAGTTCGCCTCATCCTTGACGCACAATCGATTCACAGGTAAGGCTATACTCTTTTTCTTTGGAAATATTTTTCACATCGCGAGCCACATCATGTCTTCCACAGCCGCACACCGGGGCGCCTACCGGCGCGTTTTGGCCATCGGTCTGCCCCTGGTGGTCAGCATGGGCGCCACCACGCTCATGCTTTTTACCGACCGGATGTTTCTGGGCAACTATTCCCTCGACGCCATCGCCGCCGCCATGCCCGCAGGCATCGCCTCCTTCGCCATTCTGTCCTTTTTCATCGGCACGGCCGGGTACACCGGGGTGTTCATCGCCCAGTACACCGGGGCCGGGCGTCCGCAGCGCGTGGGGGCGGCCCTGTGGCAGGGGGTGTGGTTCTGCCTGCTGGCCGGGGTGTTTTCAGCGGCGGCCTCGCTTCTGGCCGGGCCGCTTTTCGCCCTGGCCGGACATCCGCACGACGTGCGCGTCCTGGAGGAGCCGTATTTTCGCATTCTGATGCTGGGCGGGGTGTTCGCCATCCTGGACGCCGCCTTTTCGGGTTTTTTCACCGGCCGGGGGCTGACCCGGGTGGTCATGGCGGTTAACCTGACGGGGGCGATCCTCAACATCCCCCTGGACTACGCCCTGATCTACGGGGCCTTCGGGTTTCCCGAACTGGGCATCCGGGGAGCGGCCCTGGCCACCGTGGCCGGGGGGGCCGTGAGCGCGGCGCTTTTTACGGCGCTCATCTTCACCCAAAAAAACGAGCGGCTTTTCCGGGTCAGAAGCGCATGGGCCCTGGATCGCGATCTTTTCACGCGGCTTATGAAATACGGCCTGCCCGGCGGCGTCCAGTTCTTCCTGGACATCTTCGCCATCACCTTTTTCGTCTTTTTGGTGGGACGCATCGGCAAGGAAGAACTGGCGGCCACCAACATCGTCTTCTCCATCAACACCCTGACCTTTTTGCCCATGGTCGGGTTCTCGGTTGCGGCCAGCACCCTGGTGGGCCAGGCCCTGGGCGCGGGCGATCCCGATGCCGCCCATCGCGACACCATGGCCACGCTTCGCCTGACGCTGGGCTACATGACCGCCGTGGCCCTGCTGTTCGTGGTTTTTCCCGAGGTGTTTTTGGTTCTGTTCCGGCCCCGGGACTTGGATGCCGCCGGATATGCGGCCATCACCGCAACCGGGGTCTGGCTGATGCGTTTCGTGGCCGTCTATTCGATCTTCGACGCCGTAGGCATGATCCTCTTCGGGGCGCTCAAGGGGGCGGGCGACAGCCGCTATCTCATGTTGTCCATGGGCGGCGCGGCCATCTTGGTGATGATCCTGCCCACCTACGTGGCGGTGGAGACCTTCGGGGCCGGGGTGTATGCGGCCTGGGCCTTTCTGACGGCCTACGTCGTGGCCTTGGCCGGGCTCATGTGGCTGCGCTACCGGGGCGGCAAATGGCGGCGCATGCGGGTCATCGAGGGGGCGGGATAGGCGTTCGTCCCGCCATATGGCGGATCGGGGAGGTGGTGGTATGGCGCTTCAGCCCGCTGCCGGATGCCCCGTATCCGACTCCGGGCCGCCATGCGTCGCTGTTCACGTTATTTCACGGCTTCTGTGCGAGTAAAACAGGAGTTCTCAAGTAAGATATAGCGATAAATTTGATCGCGCAAGTTGGTATCTTGATTGTCGAGGAAGGAATCGCTGTTGTCGGTTTGATTTTTTATGTTCTTGTAGGCAGCTGTATATGATCGATGATCGTGGATAATGTAAGGCATTCTGACATGTTCGATAGAATATGCTTTGCATTTTTTATTTACGTTTCTATTGTTTGATATGAAGACTGACGATGTATTTGAAAAAATATTGTTTTGGTTGTTAATAGGAACGATGTAATATCCTGAAAGTATTTTTGGTCTGCCGTCTTCGCATTTAATTGTTGAGATACTGAAGAAAGAAAGATGCTTGTTCCCGATGCGAAGTGAGACTTTTTGTGGATAGAGAATAGTGTCTTTTTGTAATAGTTCGAAGTCGAAATTAATACTGAGTCCATTGCTAAGAAATTTGAATCCGGATTCCGCAGAGATAGCTGCCTCTGAGAGGCAGAGGAGACGCTCCGGGAAGGAAAAAAAAGTTGTAACCAAGCTTTCAGGTATTTTTTCCGTTATTCTTTCTTCGGCCGTGGCGATGAGGTCTCTGAATGAGTCTGCCACAGCCTGTTCTTCAATAGAAGTTACCGATTCACGGGCAGTGTTTTTGTCTATAAGTTTGACATATCCGTGTTCAATGTATCGCTTCATCACTTTTGATTTTACATTATTGATTTCAATGATGTAAAAGTCGTTTTCTTCCGCTATGATCTTTGCGTATGCGGTTGCGTCATAAGAGAAAGTGTTGTCATTTGTGCATGTCTGATTGTCGATGCTCGAATTAAGCGTATGGGTTTTAACAGGTTCGCTTGGATTTGAAACGATGAGGTATCTGTCGTTTCCGATGTCTTTAATCTGTTTTTTTAAAATGTAGCAAGGTGTTCCAGATGTGCATTGTGTAGGCACATATGCATGTCGTGATCCTTCGTCAAGGTGGATTATATATATGGTTTGGTTCTCATCGTATTCTAGCACGGTCCCGACAGGAAGATAGTCAACTATTCCATAGCATTCACTACCTTGACTTCTACATGGGTAGTTTGGTTCGGATGAAAGAGCTCTGACACCTTCCTTTATAAAGCCTTGTGTCGCGAGTGCTGTGCCAGGTGATGATAAGATCATTGAAATGTATATAATAAGTATTACAAGTCGCAGCATGGTTTTGATTCCCTCCTTTATGGATATTATGCCGATATTCCATGTGGCCATTTAGCCAAAAATGTCATCCCATGGCGACCAGTCATTGAGCACGCCTTGCTGCGTGATTGCGTCCATCACCGCCCGCACGGTCTTGATGCGCTGCACGGGCAGAGGGCCGATGCTGACCCTGCTTAAGGCCTCAAGCGGATCATGCTCCTCCAGGGCGGCAGCGATATCGGCATAGCGCCCACGCCCCTGGTGCAGGATGTCGAATACCATGCAGGCCTCCTGCCAGGGCTTTCCCTCGAGGTCGGGGATCTTTTTTGCAGCGGCGGCCAGTTTCTTTTGGGAGGTCGTCACGGCCAGATCCACCTGGGCCCTCCGGGCCTCGTCGTCCTCCACGCACCAGAGTATGAGTCGGGCCAGGGCCAGAAGTTCCGCCTGATCTACCTCCACCGGGTTTGCGTTGAGATAGCGCATGAAGTCCAGCAGCTGCAGCTCCGTGCGCCCATTCGGCCGCAACACCTGGCTTGCCGTTTCCAGGTTTTGCATACGCCCGTGCTGATCCAGGCAATGGACCCGGGGTTCACCCTGCCCATCCGTTTCCAAACTCAGGTCTGGAAAGTAGGAACGGGCTGTCGGCAGCGTCAGAAGCCGGCGAAAGAGCAGGATAAGGTTGGCCCCCGGGGTATGGGCGGCGAATTGGGGGCATCCGAAGGTGAATCCCGCCCGATCGTAGGAATTAATCCGTCCGAAATAGCCGCCGCTTTCGGCCAGGATGGTCGGGTGGAGAAAGGCGCTCCAGCCAGGGTGGCTGGCGTCGAAGTCTTTCGGGTCGTAAACCCCGGCTATGGCGAGGTGGGCCAGATGGGCGGGCTTTTGGGCCAAACCCAGCCGGGGCATGTCGTCCACATGGTGCTGAGGCGAGCCCAGGCACAGTCGCATGCCGGTCGAGGCGGTGGCGTAATGCCGCCCCGAGGCAAACTCGAAGGTGAAGGTGACGGCGTTATCCTGCGCCGGGTCGGCGTTCGCTGGGCGTACATCCTCGGGGCCGGGTTCGTCAGGCCGGGCCGGAGTAGTAGGGGGGGACGCCGCACTCCACAGATCGTCGGCCAAGAGCGGGATAGGCCAAGATATTCCAAGCGCCTGTGCCGTCTCGGAACCAACGATGCCGTCAGGCGTCAGTCCCCGGGCGGCTTGGAAGGCCAGCACGGCGGCATGAAGCATGGGGCCGAAGACGCCGTCCATGGCCCCAGGGTGTATGCCGTTGGCCGCCAGGGCGGCCTGGATGGTCCGGATTGCCGGGCCTCGTTGGTAGGGCGAATCCAACTCGAAACATGGCGTGGCGGCGTCAGTGAGCCCCAAAATGGCCTTGGGCGGCTCGTAGGTGACGCCGGGGAGGAGAACTCCCATGCTCCAGGGGCGACCGGCCACGGGGAAGATTCCCACCCCGAAGCGCGTCCCCCTGGCCTCCACGGCCTCACCCGTTCCGAGCGAGATGGCCACATGCCCATCGCGATGTACGGCGTCGGATCTGGGAATGCGGACCAGGATGGCGCCAGGAATGCCGCAGGCGTCGGCAAGGGCGATAACGGCGTTTTTTTCCCGGGCATCGCTGGCCCAGTAGCCGGAATAGGCGTTGGCCTTGTGCAGCCCCTCGGGCTTGGCTCCGAACACGATCTTGTAGGCCTGATAGGCGCACCAGGAAACGAACTCCGCGCAGTCCCAGGGACCAGTCCAGGCTGGATTGCCAAGCGGGCACTCGCAGCCGTAGACGTATTTTTCTCCGAGATGGCGTGTGGCGACCTCAAGGATGTCCTTTCCTGTGAACATGTTTTTTCTTCCTGTCCGGTGTTCATGGTTTACTGTATTTGAATCGAAAAATACATCCTAGTTGTTACTTGAAAGGTATTTGCTCGGAATAACGCAAAAAAAGGGACAATATTTCTGGCAAATCGTTAGTTATTCGATTTTTTAAAGATAGCATGATATTATCGAGATGAATATATTCGTCAAGAAATATTTTGCTCGCGGGTCCGCGAGTGCGGTGGCGCGTCAGGGGGAGAAACGAACGTCGGAGGGAATTTCCTCTACGCGACCAAATGGAAACGGGCGTCCATCTTGGTGATGATCCTGCCCACCTATGCGGCGGTTTTGACCTTCGGGGCCGGGGTGTATGCGGCCTGGGCCTTTCTGACGGCCTACGTCGTGGCCCTGGCCGGGCTCATGTGGCTGCGCTACCGGGGCGGCAAATGGCGGCGCATGCGGGTCATCGAACAGGCCGCCGGGGCCGCTCCCCCCTGACGTCTCCTGACGCCGCCTGGCCTGCAACGCAAACGGGCGGTGGGACGCATCGCGTCACACCGCCCGTTTATCCTTCATCCCGCGTGGGAATTGTCGATCACTCCCTGACCATGTTCGGGTGATGCACCTCGCTGCCCTCCATCTCCACGGTGTGGCAGACGTCGCAGCGGCCCTTGCTGCCGATGACCCCGGAAAAACCCATATACTGGATGGGCTGCACGTTGTCCCGGTTCTTGCCGTAGGCGTTGTTCGCCACGTAGGTGGCGTGTGGCGCGCCGTGGCAGGCGATGCAGGGCACGTTTCCCGTGTCTTCCTTGCGGCTGCGGTACAGCCCGGAACGGTCCTTGACCCAGACGTTGAAGGCCTTGGCGTCCCTTTCCGCCATGGTGAAGTCCTTGTGGCAGGTCAGGCAGTCCGGTTCCTGTATCCAGGCCAGACGCGGATTGATGTCTGCGGTCTGCGGAACCAGGCGCGGACGGATGTTTTTCATGAAGATTTCCGCCCGCTCCTTGCCTGCCGCCTGTTCCGAGCGAAGCACGGACAGGGCGTGGTCCTCCAGATAGCCGTGGCAGGAGGCGCAGCCGATACCCTTGGCGGAGTGGTTGTCGCGCAGGCAGCGGGTGACTCCCGTATGGCTGTCCGGGTGGCAGTTGGCGCAGGCATCCTCGCCCTGGCCGGTCATGTAGTTGACGTGGAAGCCGTGCATGGCCGCCGAGAGGTTCAGGCGTTTGGGATCGGCTGCGGCGTCGAACAGGGCGTCGGGATGGCAGCTCTGGCACATGACGGGCTGTCCGGCTGCGGCCCTGGCCGCCAGATCCGTGCCGCTGCGCTTGTCGTGGACGGTCAATATGCCTTCGGCCGTGCCCCCTGCGATGCCCGTGACCCCGCCCTTGCGGAACGCGCCGCCGTGGCATTTCCAGCAGCTCATTTCCGTGGACACGGGCAGGACCGTTTTGGTCTGCGCCACCACCTGGCCCGTGGCCTTGTCCGTGGCGGTGAGGGTGAACAGCGGATAGGGGTTCACGGACCCGTCGTCGGCATAGGGAACCACAGGGATTCCGGCGGCCTCGAAGGTCTTGGATTTTTCGTTGTAGGCCAGGGATCCGTCCAGGCCCTTGCCCCCGGCGGACTGGTCGGGCTTGGGCTCCTTGCCGATGAGCGAGGGGGCGTACTTCCAGAAGTCCACATGCCTGGAGGGATGCTTGAACCCCTCCGGGGCCGCGTAGGTGATCTCCACCCCGTCCGTGACCACCTCCGGAACCACGTCGCGTCGGATAAGGACCGCGCCCACGGCGCTGCCCGGCGGCAGAAAGGTGAAAAAGCCGTCGGCGTCGGTGATGCATTTGAGGCCCAGCGTACACCAGGACAAAAGCAGGTGTGAGGCCGTGTCCGGAGCAAAGGCCGGAATGTCCAGGGGCAGGGTCTTGATGTCCGCCACCACGGGTTTGTCCAGGGGACGGCCGTTGACCGTTGAGGTGATGTAGGCGGCCAGGGCGTCGCGTTCGGCCGGGCTGCCCACAAAGGGCGGCATCTGCTTGAAGAGGCGGCCCTGCCCGATGATGTAGGCGGCCACGCCCTCGTTGCCGATATGTCCGGTATATCTGCGGATGTCCTTCATGGGGCCAGACAGGCTGTGGCAGGACAGACACTGGAAGGCGTAGAGCTCCCTCCCGGCGTCCAGGCGGTTTTCCGCAGTGACGTCCTTGTTCCTGGCCCAGGCGGCGCGGGGCAAAAAAGGGTCGGACAGGGGTTCGGCCCGGGCCGGGGCGATGCCCGTGGACCATAGGCGCTCCTGGATGATGAAGGGCCGCCGCCCGGCCTCGCGGATGTATTCGAAGGCCCCCACCACGCCAAAGCCCAGAACCAGGAGCAGGGCGGCCACCGGGGTGCGCACGGAAAGCGGCAGGCGCACGGCCATCAGCAGGGCGAAGACGCCCACGGCCACGGCGATCACCGGCAACGCCTGGAGATACGGCGTGATTTCGGCCGAGCCGCGCAGGATGAAGTCCAGGGTCGATGGGGGCAAAACGGTCAGGTACCACCAGCCGGACAGGGCCAGAAGCGGCAGGGAGAGCACGGCCCACATGACGCATGAGCGCACCACCCGTTCCCGGGCGGCGGGCTCCTTGACTCGGACGGCGGTCACGAATCCGAACAGTCCGGCCAGCAGAAACGCCAGAAAGGACCGGAAGAAAAGCGACGGCCAAAACGACGGGTTGAACATGCCGTCCCAGAAGTCGTTGGTCGTGGCCCAGGCCCCGGGGGTGAGCATCACCCCGATGATGCCGTTTATCGTGAGAAGCGACAGCCAGGCGAAGATGAAATAGAGCCAGCCCACGCGCAGGTGGTCCCTGGGGGCCATCTTGCCGAAGGAATAGTGGTAGATCAGAAGGGCCGCGATTTCCCCCAAAAAAAACGTCCATTCCGTGGCCCAGCCCCAGACGAAGGCGTTGACCAGGGTGAGCGTGCCGCCCGGGGAGAGCACGGCGATGGTGAACCAGATGGCCACGCCGGAAAGCCCGCCGAAAACCATGGTCAGAAGCAGGAAAAACGTGGTGTGGGATTTGACGTAGTCCAGGATGGCCGGGGAGTTCTCCCGGTGTCCCTTGGTCTCGGTCAAAACCAGGAACAGCCCACCGCCCACGGCGAAATGGGCCACGAAGACGTGGACCGTGGCGATGAGCGCGATCCAGAACCCCCCGCCGGTGGCCGCGATCTGCCAGACAGGATAGTCCATGTCCTAGGCCCTCCCTTGCGAACGCCTGTAGAGCGTCGCCATGTACCAGCTGAGTCCGATCACGGCCAAAAGACAGAGGAGAAAGACCGCCAGGGGCCCGTACTGCGGGGACACGGCCAGTCTGTCGGGATGAACGTACGGCGCCAGATAGGCCGTGCGCACCAAGTCGCGCATGCCGGCCATGAGCGCCGCCGTAGCCACGACGGCCAGGGCCGCCCGCATGGGCTGGCCGCGCAGGCCGAAGGCCAGGGCGGCGGCCACGGCCAAAAGACCCGCCAGAAAGACCGTCGTATGCAGGCCGCTTTTGCCCATAAAAAGGAGCATCACCTCGGTGGGCAGGGCCAGGAGAAACCAGACCCCCAGGGCGATCTGGACCATGGTGGCCCGGTTGAACCAGGCCAGCCCCAGGGACATTCTGGCCTTGGCCGCCACCTCGTGCCGGGCCGCCGCCGGGGCGTTTTTCACGGCGATGAAAAGACCGCCCACGGCCAGGGAGGCGGTGACGAAGTGCAGCCAGCGCGGGAAAAACGTGGGGTCGCCGAGATTCAAAATGGTTCCCCCGGGGGTGGCGAAGTAGGCCATCCAGGCCTCGGGGCGCTGCAAAAGGCTCATGATGTTGGTCATGATGAAGCTGACGCCCAAAAGGAGCACTGCGGCCAGAGCCAGGGCCGGGGTGCGTGTGACGCCTTTTTTCATCCCGTAGCTGAATATGTAGAGCAGATAATAGGCGGCCATGGCCAGGGCGGGGACCGCCAGCCAAGAGACCGCCGACAGCACCGCCGCCGTGTACAGATAGCCGCCAAGGAGCACGGATACAAAAAGCAGCGGCGGCACACCCAGGTTGACCGTCAGGGCCAGGACGGTGGGCAGGGTTCTGGCCAGGGACGGGGTGGGGGAGCGCCTGCGCCCGTTGCTGGCCAGGGCGATGAACGTCCCGCCCAGGATGACGTTCATGAACAGGAGATGGGCGGTGAAGGTCAGAAGCAAAAGCGCCTCGAAGATTCCCCAGGGGGCGGGAATGGTCACCAGCGGCGGGGCAAGGGATGCCGGGTCCATTTCGTATCGACCTCCTTTTTGGGTGAACCGCCGCACGAAAATCCGGATGTGGCGGTGGGCAGGTTCACCGTGCCGCGTAACAGTGCCGACGGGTCGGCGCAAACCGGGAAGACACTAATGCTGTCGCATACTCGCGCGTCTCTGGAAAGCGGGAAGTTTGCACGAAAGTATTTTCATACTTTTCCAGTATTCAATACAAAGGGATGGCCCGCCGACCCTGGCGCCGGTGCGGGCGAAAGGCGCATCAGCCCCGCGCGCCCTCGGGCCGCCCGGCCAGCCCGCAATAGCCCTTGTCCTCGTTTTGCGGCGAGGAGGCGTTGCGCCACATCATGCACATGGGCCCCTGGCAGAACTTCATCTTGTCGTCATGGGTCATGAGCAACGGACAGTATTTGAACTTGGCCTCGTGTTCGGTCTGGTACATGCGACATTCTCCTGTCATGAGGTGAAGGCCACGACCACCAGGGTCACGTCGTCCTCCTGGGGGGCGTCGCCGCGAAAATCGTCCAATGCCTGGGCCACGGCCGCCACCACAGCCGCTGCGCCGCGTTCGGCCGTCTGGCGCACGACGTGCTCCAGGCGCGTTTTCCCGAACATCTCCCCATCGGCGTTCCGGCTTTCCCAGATGCCGTCGGAGCCCACCACCAGCACCGCCCCGGCCGGGACGGCCTCAAGCTGCATGTCCTGGTAGGCGGCGTCGTCCAGGACGCCCAAGGGCATGCCCCGGCCGCCCAGTTCCGTGAACGAGCCGGTTCCCGGATCGTAGAGCATGGCCGGATCGTGCCCGGCCCGCGCCCAGCGCAGGGACCGCCCGGCCGGGTCGATTTCGACGTAATAAAGGGTCATGAACCGGCCCGTGCCCATGGTGTCCAGGCACAGATCCCGGTTTACCCCGGCCACCACCGTGCCGGGCGTGGCGTCCAGGGCCGCCCGGGGGCGCACCAGGGCCCTGGCCGTGGCCATGAGCAGGGCCGCCCCCACGCCATGGCCGCACACATCGCCCACCACCATGCCCACCCGGCCCTTCTTGGCGCCCGTGAATTCAAAAAAATCGTAATAATCCCCGCCGGTTTCATCGCAGTAGATGCTCAAGGCCGCCATATCCAGCGCGGCCAGGCGGGGCGGGGCCTTGGGCAAAAGCCGCAACTGCACCTCCATGGCCAGTTCCAGGGATTCGCGCATGCGTACCCTGTCCGCCAGTTGCGGGGCCATGGCGTTGAAGATGCGTCCCAGTTCGGCCAGTTCGTCGTGGCCTTTGGGATGAGCCCGGGCCGTAAAATCCCCCGTGGCCAGCCTGCGCGCCGCCCGGGCCAGATCGGCGGCCGGGCGGGTCACGGTGCGCGCCCCGAGAAGCGTGGCCGGAAAGAGCACCAGCATGACTGCGGCGGCCACGATGCCGGAAAACGCGACCTGCTCGGCGATGCGCCGTTCCACGTAGCTTGCCGCAGCCGACGCCTCGGCAAGCACCTCGGCCACAGGCGCGATCTGGAGCAGGGCCTGCCCCGGCCCGGCCGGGGCATAGGCCCACAGGCTGTCGCGGCCCTCGAAGGACAGACGGCGCACCCCGGCCCGCCCCTCGGCCACGTCCCGGGCCACCTCGGTGAAAATCTCCTGGTTTTCCGAGCGCACATGTTCCGGCTCCACCCGGGTCAGCCAGCCGTGGCGGCCGCGCCCGGGCCGCGATCCGGCGGCGGCCAGCAGTTGCCGTTCACCCTCCCGAGCATCGGCGGGCGTGACGGCGGTGACCAGAAACGAGGCCAGTTCGTGGGAGATGTGTCCGCCGGGGGTCAGTTCGGCCAGCAGATCGTCCAGGGGGGTGGTGATGGCCGTGACCCCGAGGGTTTCTCCCGAGGCGTCGCGCATGGCCAGGGCCACGGTCAGGACGATGCGCTCCAGGGCCGGAGCCATGTAGGGCAGGGTCCACACGGGATCGTCCGTGGGCCCGGCGGCCATGGCCGAGCGGTACCAGAAGGAGTCGCGGGGATCGAACAGTCCGGGATGCCTGCCTTCGGTAGTTGTCACGGCGGTCAGGCCGTTGGCGAGGGCCACCACCCGCCACAGGGGCGGGCCGTCAGGTCGGCCGGGATGTGCGACATCGTCCGCCAGAGGCCTGAGCCGGGCCATCTCCGGGCGCAGGGCGCGTAGGGAAACGCCGGGCGGGGCGGTGAAGAGCAGGGGGGCGTCCGTGAGCACGGCCGGGGACAGGACGCCGTCCGGCCCAAGCAGCCGATAGCCCGAATCCGCCGACCCGTCGTGTCGCGGCTGGCCCGGGTTCCGGAGTCTGATCAGAAAGGGACTGCCTGCGGCCGAGTCCGGAGCGGGGCCGAGCAGACGTTTTTGCACCTCGCCCGCCTGGAGCCGCAGGAGCAGGGCCAGATTGTCCCGCTTGGCCTGCAGAAGCCGGGCATGGTCTTCCACCAGATCGGCCATGCGGCCCGTTGCCTCGCGGACCAAAAAGGTCGTCACATGCCCGGACAGTTCCTCCCCCAGTCGCTCCATGCCGCGCACGGCGTTGAGGCGCAAGGCTACGAACGGCACCAGGGAAAAGCCCAAAAGCAGAAAGAAGAGCTTCCAGCCGAGCTTCATGGCTTGACTCCCGGGGGAACACAACGGGCGGGCAGGTTCATAGTGCTGATGATATCTCCGTACGGGAGCAACGGCAATGGGTTAAGCATCCAGTGACAGTGAAGAAGGCGCGCTGGCCGTCGTTTGTCTCCGGCTCCGGAAGACAGAGGGATCGAACGAAAATATACGGGTGCGGCTGCGACTTCCTTGGTGCATTTTTTTCAGATTACGGGTATACAGGAATTCCACGTTGATGCTGTAAGGTTCATCGTACCGCACTTTTTCCAGAAAGGTTTGAGCATGCCGAAAACAAATGGTCTGGGATCGACGGAAAGGCTTTTGGGAATTGTCCGAAATGGCGGTAACGGACAGAATCAGCGTCTGTTTCGCATCGTGCGAAACGAAACAGTGGACACGGAGGCCACGGAATTCGGTCGAAAGAACGAGCGGTTCTGCGAGATTTTGTCCCTTGATCGGATTCTTCCCCGCCTCAAGCAGCAATTTGACGCCATTTGGAGCAACATCCTCCTGACGCGGGGCAAGGCCCCCAGCAGCGTGCTTTTGACCTCCGCCTCCAATGGAGAGGGCGTAACCTACGTGTCCGAGCGTTTGAGCCTTTACCTGGCCCAGACCTACGGCCACAAGGTGCTCTACGTGAATATCGCCGATTCCATGGCCGCTGCGGAGGCCCCGGCCGGGCCATCCCCCGAGGAGGTCATCGACCGGCTGACCACGGGCGAGGATCTGGACAGTCTGGTCATGGCCTCCGACGTTCCCGGGCTTTACGTCATGAGCCTCACCCTTGCCGGGGGGCAGCATGCCTTGCCCTGGCTTTTGCCCGAGCGCAACGTCATGGAAACGCTTTTGGCCTACGCCCGGGAACGCTGCGACATCATGATCATCGACGCCCAATCCGTGCTGACTGCCCCATGGACGGCCACCATGGCCAAGTCCGTGGACGTGAACCTCCTGGTCTGCCGTTTTGCGATCACCCGGCGCGAGGTGCTCAACGCCCTGCTCGAGGCCTTCAAGGCCGCGGGCGTCACGCCGCAGGGGGTCATTCTCAACGCCCGGCGTTACAGCGTTCCCCAGTCGCTCTACAAACTCCTGAAATAGTCCCCGCGGACAAAGGGAACATGACTGCGCGCGTGGTGTTGCATGTGATCGACGCCCTTAACGTCGGGGGCGCCCAGGAACTGGTTCTGCTCTTGGCGCGGCAGGCGCCGCCCGGGCAGAAGACCGTCGTGTGCGTCCTGCAACCCGATCTGGCCATGCGGGAGCGGTTCCTGGCGGCGGGGGCCGAGGTTGCGGCCCTGGGCCGGAAGCGGCCGTCCATCTTCTCTCCCGGGCGTTTCCTCGCGTATTTCCTTTGCGGGGTGCGCGACGTGGTGCGCCTGAGCCGACGCCTGAAGGCGGACGTGGTGCAGTGCCACCTGGGGGACGCCGAGATCGTCGGCATAGTGGCCGGGAGGCTGGCCGGGGTCCGCAAGACCCTGGTCACGGTCCACAACCCCATCCTGTATCATGAGCGCCCGGCGGGCGATCCGCGAAACCTCCTGCACCGCGTCTCCCTGGCCGTCCTGTACCGCCTGGCCTGGCGGGTGGTGGCCGTGTCCCGGCAGACCGAGCATGTCCTTCGCCGGGAGCTGGGCCTTGCGCCGCCCCGGCTGGCCTGCGTGGTCAACGGCGTGGACGTGGCCCGTTTCGAGGCCATGGTCCCGTCCGCTGCGGCCCGTCGCGAGTGCGGGGCCGGGCCGGACGATTTTTTGATTTTGAACATCGGCCGTCTGGAAGACCAGAAGCGCCAGGACATCCTGCTTGCGGCCCTGGCCGAGATGGCCGAAAGCCAGCCCCGGGTCCGCCTGTGCCTCGCCGGGGCGGGCAGCCGGGAAGACGATCTGGCCCGTATGGCCCGGGAGTTGGGCGTTGCCGACCGGGTCCGCTTCCTGGGGGCGCGCAGCGACATCCCCGAGTTGCTTGGCGCGGCGGACATGGTGGCCGTGGCCTCGGTCTGGGAGGGGACCTCCCTGTCGCTCATGGAGTCCATGGCGGCGGCCAAGCCCATTGTGGCCACGGACATCCCGGGGAACCGGGAGCTCCTCGACCCCGGGCAGGCCTTGCTGGTTCCGGCTGGCGACGTCCGGGCCATGGCCCGGGCCATTGTCGCGCTGATCGCCGATCCGGCCATGGCCAGGGCCCTGGGGAAGGCCGCCCGCGACAAGGCCCGGCGGTTTTTCGACATCCGGAACGTTGCGGCGGCCTATCAGGCGATGTGGGCCTAGTATTGCGTTCGGTCATCACCGTTATGAAAACGAATTTTTTGCGCCGCCAGACACGCGGTCATCCGGCGGACAGGGAATCGGCCGTCACCGCCGCCGCCGGGCGGGGGGCGGGAACGTCGCCAGAGGAATGCGCATGACCCGGGCAACCGATGCCGGACGTCTGATCGCCGTGACCGGAACCCGGGGCATCCCGGCCACCTGGGGCGGCGTGGAGCGCCAATGCGAGGAATTGTATTCCCGACTGGCGGCCAGGGGCTTCGACATCCTGGTCTACGCCCGCCGGGGGTACGTGGAGGCCGGGGTGGCCAGCCATCGGGGGGTCGCCGTCAAGACCCTGCCCGCGCCGCGTTCCACCCATTTCGAGGCCCTGGTGCATACCTTTTTGTCCGTGCTGCACATGGCCTTTGTTTCCCGGCCGCGCATCGTGCACGTCTATTCCCAGGGGCCGTGCCTGCTGTTGCCCCTGGTGCGCCTTGTGTTGCCCCGGGCCACGGTCTTTTTCACCTGTGGCGGCCTGGACTGGCGGCGGCGCAAATGGAACGGCCCGGCCGCCCTGGCCCTGCGTCTGGGCGAATGGTTTTCGGCCCGGCTGACCGATGTGCGGATCATGGTCTCAAAAGACCTGGCCATATCCTACCGGGAGCGGTTTCACTGCGACTGCGAGGTCATCCACAACGGCGTCGCCCTCCCGGGAAAGGCCGATACCGGGCGCCTGGCGGACATGGGCCTGGACCCGGGCGGCTATGCCCTGTCCGTGGGGCGGCTGACCCCGGAAAAGCGGGTGGAGGACATGGTGGCCGCCGTGCTGGGCATGGCCGACCCGATGCCCCTGGCCGTGGTCGGGGACGAGGCCTCGGGGGCGGGCTATGCAAAGCGGCTTCGCCAGCAGGCCGGGGGATGTCCGGCGGTGGTGTTCACCGGTTACCGGTTCGATGCGGAACTGGCCGCCCTGTTCGCCGGGGCCATGGTCTTCGTCACCGCCTCGGATCTGGAGGGGTTCCCCCTGACGCTTCTTGAGGCCATGTCCTACGGCATCCCGTGCCTGGCCAGCGACATCGCGCCGCACCGGGAGGCCCTGGGGGACGATCATCCCTGGTTTTTCCCCGTGGGGGATGTCTCGGTCCTGGGGACCCTCCTGGAGGCGGCCGCGGCCTCCCCGGACCTTCGATCCGACATTGGGGAGCGGGGCAGAAGGCGGGTGAAAGAGGCGTTCAGTTGGGAGAGGGCGGCCGACGCCCTGGCAGCCCTTTACAACCGGGCGTTGGACCGGACGTCCCCGGAACGCGGGAAAACGGAGCGCCCATGAGCGACAACAGACGACTGGTCAAATCCTATGTGATCCTGGCTGCGGTGCTGGTCATCGTGTTGAACATGATCCTGCTGTTTCATGTTCCCGACTTCCTTAAAGGGCTTTGGTAAGCCATGTCATACTCTCTTCTTGAAGAACGGCGCAGGCTGGTGGAACGGCTGACCACATCGGCGGACATCCTCGGGGTGGCCGGGGCCTACCTGGCGGCCCTGGCCCTGTGCCTTCCGGCGGAGTCCGTGGCCTCCTGGGAGAGCGATTTTTTTATCTCCCTGCGGGTGCTTCTGGCCAACACCCTGGAGCTGCTTGTGCTGGTGGCGGCCCACTTGAGCCTTCGTCGCAATGGCCATCACACGCTGGCCGGGGTGCATCCCGGCTGGTTGCGCCGGTTGTGGACCGACCGCCGGGAAACGCTGCTGGCCGACATGGGGCTGACCCTGTTTTTTTGGCTGATCCTGCGGGCCCAGTCCTCGCCGCTGGTCTTTATTCCCCTGTATCTCCTGTTATCGCCCCTTTTCGGGGCGCTCTTCCGTTTCCTTTTGTCGCTTTTGCTCAGGTCCGGGTTCGTTCGGCGCACCCGCCTCAACCTGATCGTCGTCGGGGCCAACGACCGGGGCCTGGAACTGTACCAGGAGAGCCAGGACTATCCCTTCCTTGGGTTTTCCATCCTGGGGTTCGTGGACAGCGGCAACTACTGCGGCCAGGACATCCCCCTGCTCGGGGGGCTTGCGGACCTGCCCGCCATCCTGCGGGAGAAGGTGGTGGATGTCCTGGTCATCTGCCTGCCCATCCGCAGCCATTACGACGCCATCGTGACCGCCATGCGCGACGGCGAGGACCAGGGGATCCCCAGCGAATGTCCGGGCTCGTTTTTCCCGCCCAATTCCTGCAAGACGGGCGAGGATCCCTCGGGGCAGCCCATCCTGTCCATCTGCCCGGTGGCGGCCCCGGTCAGCCCCCTGTACAAGCGGGTTTTCGACGTCGTCGGGGCGCTGGTGCTGCTTGTGGTCTTCGCCCCGGTCATGATCCTGGCCGTCATCCGCATCAAGCTCGAGGACGGCGGCCCGCTGCTCTACGTCCAGCCGCGCGTGGGCCTGAACAAGCGCATCTTCAGCCTCTACAAGTTCCGCTCCATGATGGTCGACGCCGAATCGCGCCTGCCGGATCTGGAGGGCGTCAACGAGATGGACGGGCCGGTCTTCAAGATTTCGAGCGACCCCCGGGTGACCCGGGTCGGCCGCTGGCTGCGCAAATACAACATCGACGAGATGCCGCAGCTTTTCAACGTGCTGCACGGCGAGATGAGCATTGTCGGCCCACGGCCCATGTCGCTTCGCGACTACACCCGCCTGACCGACGACTGGACGCGCCGCCGCTTCACGGTCAAGCCCGGCCTGACCTGCTACTGGCAGACCATGCCCAACCGCAACGCCATGCGGTTTTCCGAATGGATGACCCTGGACATGCGCTACATCGAAAACTGCAGCCTGTGGGAGGACGTGGTGATATGCCTACGGACCATTCCGGCCTTGTTGCGCGGCTCGGGCGTCTGACGGCGGCGGCCCTGGCCGCCCTCGTCCTGTGGCTTCCGGCCAGGGCCTGTCTGGGGCAGACCGCCCTGGAAGACGTGAACGAAAATTCCAAATACTATCTGCTGACCCTCTCCGGGCTGGCCGGCAAAAAGTCCTTTCAAGGCGTCCGGGGCATGCTCGTCCTGTCCGCAGCGCCGCCGGACTCGAACAACAACTATGTGGTGACCATCAACGGCTGGCCGGAAGACAACGGGGTAAACACCTTCGTCTGGAACTCCAAGGACTCGCAGATGGAGTCCCTCTCCGGGCGGATGACCTGCCGCATCGCCAACTCCTATTCCGTCTCCCCGAACATTTTCTTTTTTCATCTGAGCCCGGCCCTGTTCAAACGTGAGGGCATGCTCACCCAGCGTGAGGGCGAGCGCATCCGCCAGGTGCTCAAGGAGGCCCTGCCCACCAAGGTGCAGGCCGTGGCCGGGGAGCTCACCCTGGACTTCACCGGGCAGCAGGTCACCGGGCAGGTCTGGATGAATGGATACGACTTTGTGGAAAAGGCCAACGTCCGCTACCGGGCGACATTTCAGGGAGAATTGACTGGTGAGCTCAAGTCCTCGCGGCGCGTCCGCAATCATGAATAGGCTGGTGCTGTTCGTCGCCCTGTTTCTGGCCCATTCCCTGGTGGCCTGGGCCGCAGGCCCGGCCCTGATCCCGTCCGGATACGGCGGCGGCGGGCGGTTCACGGCCCTGGCCGTGGACCCGGGCGACCCGAACCGGGTCGTTGCGGGCTCGGACGTGGCCGGGCTGTTCGTGAGCCGCGACGGCGGGGACACCTTCGCGCCGCGCGGGGCGGGCCTGGGCGGTCTGGCCGTGGCCGGGCTGGCCTTCGATCCCGGGCGGCCGGGAACACTGGCCGTGCTGACCGACGAGGGCCTGTATCTCAGCCGGGACGGCGGCGACACCCTGGCCCGGCTGGGAGATATGGGCTACGGCGACCGCTTTTTCGGCTCCCATCTGCTGGTCCCCCTGGGCGACGACCTTCTCGTGGCCACCCGGTCCCGGGGCGTCTTCCGCGTGGCCTGGCGGCAGGCCGCCCCGGCCGTCACCCCCGTGCCCGGGCTTGAGGGCCGCAAGGTCAACAGCCTGGCCCGGCTTGGCGACGACCTTTTCGCCGCCACCCCGGCCGGGGCCTTTGTGGTGCGCGACGGCCGGTTCGTGGCGGCCAACGCCGGGCTCGGGGCCGGGAGAAATCTCACGGACATGGCTGCCACGCCCGAGTCCGGCCTGTTCGCCGTGGAGGAAAGAAGCGGGCTGTGGCGCTATGACGCCGAAAAAAACACCTGGGAGCGGCCCGGTCCCCTGCCCGGGCTGCCCCCGGGGGCCAAATCCCCGGCCCGGTTTAAGGCCCTGGGCCTGGACCCGGCCGCCCCTGGCCGGGTGTTTCTGGCCACGCATCCGGACTACTGGCCCTATCTGTTGTTCGTCTCCGACAATGGGGGCCAGCGTTTTTCGCCGGTCACGGCGTTCACCCTGGCTCCGGACGGCCCGCCCAACTATCCCACGGGCCTGGAATCCGTGGAGGCCCTGGCCTTTGGCCCGGACGGCAAAACCGTCTTTGTGGCCGACTGGTGGAACCTGTGGAAAAGTCGCGACGGCGGCAACCGCTTCGAGCAACGGCACAAGGGCCTGCAAAACACGGTGGTCAACGCCCTGGCCTCCGTCCCCGGCCAGCCGGAAGCCATCCTGGCGGCCACGGCCGACAACGGGCTCATGGTCTCGTCGGACGCCGGAACGACCTGGGCCCGGAGCATGGCCGGGGTGGTCGACGGCCACGTCAAGGACATCCGCATAAGCCCCAAAGATCCGGCCAAACGCTATCTCCTGGCCGAACCCTGGAAGTCCGGCGACGCGGCCGGAACACGTACCCTGCACCTGTACCGCACGCTGGACGGCGGCGCGTCCTGGCAGGCCCTGCCGGTTACGGTCCCGGCCCGGACCCTGCCCGGGGCCTTCGCCAGCGGCCGTCCCACGCTTTTGGTCATTGATCCGGCCGACGACGACGCGGTCATGCTCGGCACGGGCGGGCACGGCCTGTTCCGGGTGGACGTCCCGGCCTTGATCCGGGGCGAGGCCTCCGCCGTGGCGGACATCGGGCGCGGCCTGTCCCGGCCCGTTTTTTTCGGTCCCCAGAGCCTTCTGGCCTTTGCGGAAAAGCCGGGCCTTTTGGTGGCGGCCACCGTGTCCGGGGGGATATGGCGCAGCCTGGACGGCGGCCATACCTGGACGGCCGCTGCGGCCCCGGGAGGCTTCGTGTTCTGCCTGGCCGCCGATCCCTCCCGGCCCGGGCATCTTCTGGCCGGACTGCCGGAAAAGCGCCTGCTGGAAAGCCAGGACTACGGGGCTTCCTGGAAGGAGCGGGCCCTGCCCGGGGCGCGTCCGCCGCACATCCCCGTCCAGGCCATGGCCTTTGATCCGGCCCGGCCGGGGCTTGTGGCCGTGGGCACGTCAGCCTACGACAACAAGGCGGCGGATGGGCTGTACGTCAGCCGCGACGGCGGCGCGACCTTCTCCCGGGTCGCAACGGAGACGGCCCCGGTGGGCGTGACGGCCATTTCCCCCGGCCCGGGCGGCCTGTGGGTCGGCTTCAACGGCCTGGGGCTGTGGCGTCTGCCGGACGGGCGGTAGTGTGGGGAGCGCATGAAGAAAAGACCTGTGCTTGGCGTGCTCGTCTCCACCCTGGCCATCGGCGGGGCCGAGCAACTCCTTTTGGAGCTCCTGCGCCGCCTGGACCGGGACCGCTTCGAGCCGCGCCTGTACTGCCTGGGGGAAAAAGGCCCCATGGGCCAGGAGATCGAGGCCCTCGGCGTCCCGGTCAGGTCCGGCCTGGGAGGCGGTCCCCTGCGGACCATATTCCGCCTGCACCGGGTCTTTCGCCAGGACCGCCTTGACGCCCTTTTGCTCATCAACCACCGCAACTGCCTGTTTTACGGCGTGCCTGCCGCCCGTCTGGCCGGGGTGCGGGCCATCGTCAACTGGCAAAACGAGACCTTCAAGCGCCACCGCCACCACGAACTGTACATGTTTGTGCGTCGGGGCGTGGTCTGGGGGCTGGACGCCCTGGCGGCGGCCTCCAAGGGCCATGCCGGATATCTCGTTACGGTGGAGGGCGTGCCGGTGCGCAAGGTGCTGGCCATTCCCAACGGCGTGGATGTGGCGGCCTTTCGCTCGGAACTGTCGCCGCAGGAGGCCCGCAGGCACCTGCACCTTTCCGAGGCTGGAAAAACCGTCGGGATCATCGCCGCCCTGCGCCCGGACAAGGCCCATGAGGTCTTTTTGCAGGCCGCCGCCCGGGTGGCCGCCGTGGCCCCCGACGTCCGCTTCCTGGTCGTTGGCGACGGGCCGCAGCGCGCCTTTCTGGAGGGGGAGGCTGCCCGGCTGGGCCTTGGCGGCCAGGTGCGGTTTCTGGGTTTCCGGCGCGATGTGCCCGATATCCTGGCCGCCCTGGATCTGGTCGTGCTGTCTTCCGACCCCCGGCAGGAGACCCTGTCCGTGGCCGCCCTGGAGGCCCTGTCCGCCGGGGTTCCCATGGTCGCCACCCGGGTGGGATTCATGGGCGAGATCGTCCGGGACGGGGTGACCGGCCGTCTGGTTCCGCCCCGCGACCCCGAGGCCCTGGCCGGGGCCATGCTGGACCTCCTTGGCGACGACGCGGCGCGCCGGGAGATGGGCCGCCGGGCCAGGGCCCTGGTGGGCCAAGGGCACACGCTTTCGGGCATGGCCTGCGGCTTCGAGGGACTTTTCACCGAGCTTTTGGCCGGAAGGCCGCCACGGCGAAACCTGTGCCCCCTGTCCCAGCGTCGGGTGTGCCTTGGGCTGTACTGGGCCGAAACGGGGCAGTGGCGGCTTCTGCACCGGCTGCGTCGGGAACTGGCCGCCGTGGAATACGTCCGGTTGGGCGACCGCGCCCGGCGCGTCCTGTCCCGGCTGGGCGGCCTGTCCGCCTGGGCGTCGGCGGCGTGTCTGGCCGTGAAGCAGCTCTCGCGGGCCTGGCGAAGCGACGCGATCCTGTCCTGGGCCCTGCCGCTTGGGGTCTGCACGGGGCTTGCGTTGCGGCTTGTCCCGCCCCGGTTGCGGCCGGTCCATATCGTCCGGGACTTCCACCTAAACCTCTCCCGCACGGATACGGCCTACCGCCTGCGGCTGGCCGTGTTGCGCCTGGCCCTGCCCGGCATCGACGCCCTGTGGTGCACCTCCGAGGCGGAGCGCGCGATCTACGCCGAAATGTTCGGGCTGCCTGAGGCGGCCGTGTCGTTTTATCCGGACGAACCGCCCAGCCAGTATCTGGAACTGCCAGACGTCCCATGCGCGGGGTACGTCTTCGCCTACGGCAACAGCGACCGGGATTTCGAGGGGCTTCTGGCGGTGGCTGACCGGTTCGGCCGGGAGGTGGTGATTTTGAGCCAGACCTTCGCCTTTCCCGAACCCCTGCCGCCGAACGTGCGGGCCGTGCGCACCAGGGTGTCCGAGGCGGAGATGGTGAGGCTCATCCAAGCGGCCGCCGTGGTGGTGGTGCCCACCAGGGACCGCCGCCTGGCCGCCGGGCAAAACGGGCTTTTGGAGTCCATGGCCCTGAGGCGGCCGGTGGTGGCGGCGGCCAATGTGGCGGTGCTGGAATACGCCGACCACGGGGAGGAGGCGCTTTTCTATGAGCCGGGGGACCGTGAGGGCCTTTTGCGGGCCGTGCGGGCCGTGCTGGACGACCCGGACGAGGCCCGGGAGATGGGGAGGCGGGGCCGGGAGCGGTGCCGCCGGATGCTGGCCGAGCAGCCGTTCCGGTTTCTGGCCTTACTCTCCAAGGCTCTGCGGCTGGCCGGGAAGTAGTTCGCGGGGCCGGGAAGGCGGCCTACAGGAGCCGCCCCAGCTTCTCGCCGACCAGGGACGCTGCATACCGGCCCAGGTGTCCGATGTTGCGCAGGGGGCTGCGCAGCACGCTGAACGTGTAGTTGATGCTCATCTGGCAGGAGCAGCGGTTGCAGGCCGGGGGGAACTTTCCGTCCCGGACGGCCTCGCGCACCGGGCGCATCTTCTCTATCAGGGCGGACAGCGGCGCCTCCTGCACGTTTCCGGCCGGGGACAGCAGGGCGCAGGGCAGAACCGATCCGTCGGCGTCCACGAAAAGCTTGGTGGCGATCTCCAGGCAGGAGAAATCGTTCAGGCAGCGCCGCATCCACAGGGACGACCCGTCCAGACAGTGCTCGAAATACTGGCGCATCCACGGCGCGACATGGGGGATGTTGGTGCGCACCCCTTCCTTTCGGGCCAACCCCGCAAGCTCCTGGAAATAGTCCGGCAGATGCTCGATCTGCTCCCTGGTGGGCAGCATGTCGCTTTTATCGTCCGCCGTCACGTCATGGTAGTTGTTCCAGACGTGCAGCGGCTGGAAGTTGATGTAGTCCACGGCGTGGGTCTTGGCGAAGGCGATGACCCCGGGCAGGTCCGCATAGTTCTGGCGGCAGACGGTGGTGTTGATGTTCACCTTCAGGTCGCTTTTTTTCAGGATGCGGATGCCTTCCGTCGTCCGTTTCAAAAATCCCTTGCCGCCGCGCAGGAAGTCGTGGATTTCCGGGCGGTAGGATTCCAGGGAGATGTCGATCCACTGGGCGTTTTTGAGCAGGTCGAGCTGGGCCGGGAGGAAGTTTTCCACCAACAGGCCGTTGGAGACCACGGAAAACCGCAGATCCAGGGCCAGGATCTTTGCGATGAGCTCCCACACGTCGCGGCGGAAAAACGGCTCGCCCCCGGAGAGGTAGATGTGCGGGATGCCCGCCTGCCTGGCCTCCTCGAACAGGGAGAAAAGCCGCGCCTGATCCAGTTCCCGGGCCGCATCGAGCTTGTAAGCCTCACAGTAGCGACACCGGGAGTTGCACCGGCTGGTGATGTTCACAAACAGGCAGCCGTACCCCAATTCGCCCCGGTTATATTGTCTGACCTGATCGATCATGCCCAACAGTTTGTGTAGCATTGGCGAGCGCCTTGCGGATGTGTGCCGCTGTGTTGTGGTGAGCCGTTTAGGCCTGATGAGTCGGGATAGTATGACGTCGCCGGGGCAAGACCCAGGCCGGACATCCAGGCGAAGATGCCCGGGAATCTAGCATGCGGCGGGGGGGCGAGGCAATGGCCGGGGGGCGGGGACGGGCCACGTCGGCATCCCCGTTACGTCCTGTTCCGCCCCCAGGGCAGGACCATGCCCAGGCACCAGCGGATCTCCGTGTCCCGGGAAAGGGACAGGCTCCCGAGAAAGGCCGCCCCGAACATCAGGGCCGCCGCCGGGAAGGCCCACAGCCCGGTGAGGCCCAGGCGGGTCAGCCCGGCCCGGACGGCGACGGCCAGTCCGGCCGCCAAAAGGGTGGCCCCGGCCACCTGGAGAAAGGGCCACAGGCGCGGCGGTTCGTGGAAGACGCCCAGGGCCCGCTGGATGATGGCCACAAAGATGGTGCAGGTCAGGGCCACGGTCACGGTGGTGGACATGGCCACGGCCTCCGGGCCGCCGATGGTCCGGATGAACCACAGGTTGAAGAAGGCGTTGCAGACCATGGTGATCACGCCCACGATCATAAGCGTCATGTTTTTTCGTAGCGCCGTGAAAAACACCCCGTTGAGCACGGCGTAGGAGGCAAAAACCATGCCCGCCGCGTACCAGGACAAGGTCAGGGCCGTGGACGCCACAGCCTGATCATCGAAGGCCCCGCGCCGAAGCAAAAGGGTGACGATCTCCGTGGAGAAGATCAGGACGAACGCCGTCATGCCCGCCGAAACCATGCACAAAAACAACACCCCGCGCCAGAACACCCGGCGCATGCCCAGGGCGTCCCGGGCCTCGGCCTGCTCGCTGACAAAGGGGAAGATGGCCTTGGCCGCCGCCACCACGAACAGTTGCAGCGGCAGGTCGTTGATGCGGTAGGCGTAGCGCAGGGCGGACACCGACCCGGAGGGCAGCTCGGTGCTCATGACCTGGTCCACCAGGATGTTGGAGTTGACCACCAGGCCGCCGATCACCAGGGGCCAGGCCAGAAGGAAGAACTCGCGCAGGCAGGGCGTGACCGGCGGCCGGGGCGGGCGCAGGGGAAAACGCGCCCCGCGCAGGACCACGGCCATGACCAGCGCCTTGACGCCCGTGCCGATGAGAAACCCCATGGCCAGGGCATGCACGCCCATGTCCCCGAAAAAGCTCAGGGCCGCGATGATGGCCAGATTGATGCAAAGCTGCGCCCCGTACAGGGCGGCAAAGGACTTGTCGGCCTGCAACACCCCGGCCAGCACGGCCGCCCCGCCTTCCAGGAAGATGAGCCAGACCAAAAGGCGCACCAGGGATTCCCCCAGGGCCTTTTCCCCCTCGGGAAACCCGTAGCCGATCACGGCCATGATCGGTTCGGACCAAAAGGCGCAGGCCACAGTCAGGACCAGGAAAAACAGGATCGCCGCCGAGCCCAGATTGGCCAGGTTGCGCGAAAGCTCCCCCGGCCCCCGCTCCCGCCAGGTCATGTACAGGGGGACCAGGGCCGAGACCACGGCCTGTCCCAGGAGCATGGCCAGGATGGCCGGGAAGGCGTAGGCCACGTTGAAGACGTCCAAATCCCGGGAGACGCCGAAGCGGTAGGCGAAAAGCATCTCCTTGGCCAACGCCAGGATCTTGTCCAACAGCGTCAGTCCCACGATGATCAGGGTGGAGCGGCGGATGCCGTCCATGACCTCCTGGCTCATGGCGTGGCGCTCCCGGCCAAAGGGGCGACGAAGGGCCTGCCTGGTGCTGCTGCCGCGAATGCCGCGCGGGGGCAGGGCCACGGCCGCATCAGATGACCGCGTCCAGGGTTTCGGGATGCTCCAGCAGTCGGCTGGCCAGCCCGGCGAAGGTGAAGGTGGCCACGTTGATGAACGGGCACAGGGAGGCCTCGACAAAGACGTTGTTCACCAGGGCCGCCGTGATCCCCAGGGTGAGCAGGATGATGGTGTTGGCCCAGGCGTCCCGGTCCACCCGGGGGTTCCGGGCCAGGGCGTACAGCCTGCGGAAGATGAGGATGAGCAGGCACAGGTAGACGGACACGCCGATGACGCCCAGTTCCACGGCCATGCCGATAAGATGGTTGTGCTGGTTGTCCTGGTAGGTCTCGGGAGAATCCGACACGGAAAAATGGGCCAGGCCTACGCCGAGGACGGGATGCTCCCGGATCAGGCGCAGGGATTTGGCGATGAGTTGGAAGCGGATGTCCACCTCCTCCATCTGGGCGATACCCCCGCGCTCGCGGCTGGAGGAGAACAGCCGCTCGGTATTGGCCGCGACGGCAACCAGGCACAGGGTCAGAATGAGGGGGGTCAGCTTCCATCTTTCCCCCCGGCTGCGGAGGAAAAACAGCACGGTCCCAAGGGCCAGCAGGAAGACGAGATAGGCCGACCGGGTGGACGTGAAAAACACCCCGACGAAGAAAAGGGGCAGAAGGATCAGGATCAAGAACCGGCGTCCAGGCGAGACCATGGGCCGCAGCATGAGGCCGGCCACAAAGCAGATGGTCATGGCCAGACCGTTGAAGGCGGCGTTGAGCAGCGGCCCCCTGGAGCGATCCAGATGCAGCAGGATGGTTTTGTCTGTTATGTAGGACGGATAGATCAATGCGTCGAGGTGGAATCGTTCCATGATGGCAATGATGCAAAGAAGGATTCCAAGGGAAAAAAGCGTTCCGAGTAATATTTTTATGCTTCTGTCGTCTTGAAAGAAGTATTTCACATAGAAAAAAGCAAGGAATGGAGTAAAATAACCTGTGAAAAAAATGTACCATGGCTTTGGAGCATGTTGATATAATGATGTGAATCCGTTGATCAACATGGATACAATGCAAATAATAAGAAAAACGATCATTACAAATTCAATGCGGCGGTCGCCATGGATATTCACTGTCTTGAAAAGGATTTGCGTGAATGCCGCGACGCCAAGCAGCACGAAGAGAACGCGTTCCACGGAGAGGTCAAAAAGGCCGGGGATCTTATACGACCAGAAGTAAGTGTTCCACATGACCACCGAAACGATCCACAGACTAAACAAAATCGGAAAGAAGGTATAATGCGACGTGCCCGGGGACGCGGCCCAGGCCCGACGCAGGATAAAGAGCCCCGTCAGGCCCGCCAGGGCCAGGATGGCGACGCCAAGGGCCAGGAGCATGGACTACGCCCCCGAGTGGGGAAGGGAGCCCAGAAGCGGCACGTCGCACCAGCGTTCGATATCCTCCGGAGTTTTGATGGAGTGGTCGAAGAAATCCAGGGTGAAGGCTGCGGACAGGCCCAGGAAAATCCCCAGGAAAAGGCCCAGGACGGCCAGGCCGATGCGGTTGGGCTTGTACGGCGTCATGGGCTCCACGGCGGGATCGACCAGGGTCACGATCAGGTCGGGCCGGGACAGGGAGTTGGCCTGCCGGGCCTGTTCCAGCTTGGCGCTGGCCTCGGCGTAGGCGGTTTTCGCCAGCTCATAATCGTTTCTGAGGAAGGCGTAGGTGGAGCGCAACTGGGCCGTGGCGCGCAGGGAATCCTCCAACTGGGCAATGGCCAGATCCAGTTCGCTGATCATGCTGGTGATGCTTTCCGCCTGGATCCGTCTCCCCTCCAGGTACCGCCCGGTCTCGTTGCGCAGCAGTTCGATGTTGGCCTCAAGCTCCTGCTTCAGGCGGCGCAGGGGCTCGTACTGGGGGGTGAACTGGGTGTCCATTTCCTGGATCTGCATGCGCAGTTGGGCCACCTTGTACCGGTAGGCGGTGATGGTCTTGCCGCTGCCTTCCATGTCCGGCAGGATGGCCGGTCCCTGGTCGCCGGCCATGCTGGCCTCCAGGTCGGCGATGGTCCGCTCCAGCCCCACAAACTCTTCGCGCAGGGCCTGGCGCTTGGTCTGGACCGCGTTGAGCTGGGTCTTGGCCCCTGTCTCGGCGTTGGCCTTGTTGCCTTCGAGATTGAGGATGTCCACCAGGGCCAGGGCGTTTTCGCTCTCGTAGGCCTTGAGCAGATCCGCCTTCTCGCGCATGGTCACGTAGAGGCTGTCCACCTGCTGCTTGAAGAAATCATAGGAATATTCCGTGCGCTGTTTGGCGATCTCCTCGAAGACCGCCAGATAGGCCTGGGAAACCTCTTTGACCATGTTGTAGGCCATGCGGGGATCGCTGTCGTCGAAGCTCAGGATGAAGTCGCTGGCGGCCTCGAAGCTCTCGCCCTTGGGCGGCCCCACCTCGATGTCCTTGCCCAGTTTCGCCACCAGCTTCTGGTACTCGGCCTCGGTCTTCCCGGGATACAACGCCTGGGCCGCGCGCATGAGCACCCGGTTGGACAGGATGATCTCCTTTTGTCCCGAGAGCATCCGCATGTATTGGTTCTTGGAGTCGGTGTAGACGTCCTTTTGCAGGGGATCGATCTGCTGGCTCATGCTCACCGAGAACTTGGCCCGGCACAGGTACTTCGAGGGCAAAAGGACCGCCAGGGCCAGAAAGAGCAGGAACGTCGCCCCGGCGATCTTGAGGATCAATCTTTTATGGTAAAAGATAATAAAGATGATTTCACGCAGGATATTGCCCGCTTCGCGGTTGGTGTATCTGTCGGTCATGGTGGTCGCCTTTCCTGCTAATTATTATTATTGACGTTGAGCGACGGGGTGATGTCGTAATTGACGCTGAAGTTGCTGGTGAACGGCACCACGGCGTACAGCCCCTTGGTGAAGATCTTGGCGATGATATCGTTCATGTCGTCCAGCGTCCCCTTGGGCACATAGACGATGTCTGCGGGCTGCACGTACAGGTCGTCATACATTTTTCCGGTGTCCAGCAGGCGTTGCAGGTCCACCCGGTAGGCCATGGGCTTGAGCAGTCCGTTGTTGCGGAAGACCAGCACGTCGCGCAGGTTGGCGGACTCCTTGAAGCCTCCGGCCTGGCCCAGGGCCTGGGCCAGATTGAGCCGTCCCTGCAATTCGTAGACGCCCGGGGCGTTGACCTCGCCGTAGACGTAGAGCTTGTTGTTGTGGATCTCCAAAAGGATCAGGGTGACCTGGAGGTCGTCGACATATTTGGCGTAGCGCTCGTTGATGATCTTTTCCAGCTGGGGCACGGTCAGGCCCGAGGCGTCGATGTTGCCGATGATGGGGAACCCCACCCGGCCGTCCGGGGTGATGGGCGCGATCTTGCTTTGGCCGCGCGGGGCGGTGGTGATGGCCTTTTTGAGTTCATCGATGCGTACGTTGAACTCCTCCAGGCCCACGTTCACGGAGGGCTGCTTGATGAAGGCCGCGTAGCGCCGGTTCAAATCCGCCGTCACCTCGCTCATGCTCATCCCCGCCACCTTGATTTCGCCGATAAGGGGCAGGGAGACCTTGCCGTCGGCCCGGATCAGGGCGCTGACGTTGAACTGGGGATGGTAGGGGAAGGAAACGCTGATGCGGTCCTGGACGTCGAGGCGGTAGTCCTTCACCGTGATCTCGTGCCGGATGTGGTAGACCACCTCCAGCACGTCCCCGGAACCCAGACGGTAGGTGGGAATGTCCGGGATGGCCTCGCCGTCCAGAACCTTGAATCCAGGGTTGTCCGCAACGCTTTGCGGGGTCAGTTCCAGGCTTTTTTGCTGGTCCAAGACCTCCTGCACCCCGGCCTGGTCCTTGACGGTGACCACCGGATCGGAGGAATCCTTGTTCGATCTGACGCACCCCCAGGCAAAGAGGAGACATGCGGCGAGGACCAGAGCCAGCGTTCCCGTGGCCATACGGCTGGCAGGGCGTGAGGAAGGGCCTTTGTGTTGCGCCTTCAAAGTGGTCATACAGATGTCTCCTGGGGTCGGCATTCCCTGAACATGGCCGAAGTCTGTTCTGTTCCGCCCGGGCAAGTCGGTGTGGGCAGACGTGCGAGGCAGGTTTCCCCAGGCGGCGATGCAGCACCCGGACCTTCGCCCGCAAGCCCTCCCGGCGCACGCGTATCACTTCGCGAAATCAACCTGTTTCACTCGATGAAACTGTGAGGATCCCCATCAGGTTCCCCTGTCCATCCTTCCCGGGGGGAGGGGCTGCCGTCACGCGTTTCAACTCGTTGTTTCCGTTGCCGTCTTTGCTGTTGAGCCGTGTCAGCCCCAAGTTTTCGGCCCGTTGTCGCGAGACCGTTGCCAGGAACTCCACACACGATAAATCAAAAATCGTGCCAATAAAGTCGCCGCCAGGGGCGCTCCTGCCAAAAGGCGCCGGGCGGGCCGGGCGGGCAGAACGGGTGGGAAAAACGAGCGAATGGACAAGCGGGCAGGTCAGCGGATGGGGCGATGCCCGGGACGGGTTCAGCAGGGGCCAAGGGAGCGGAACAGGGCGATGAGCTTCGTTATATGGTCGTCCAGGGAGCCCTGGGCCAGGGCCCGTTCCCGGGCCGCCCGGCCCATGGCCGCCAGGGCCTGCCGGTCAGCCAGCATGCAGCCAAGCTTGCCCGCCAGGTCGGCCGCCGAAGCGGGCGCAAACAGCAGGCCCGTGACCCCGTCCTCGACCAGTTCGGGGATGCCGCCGATGCGCGCGGCCAAAACCGGGACGCCGTGCATGGCGCTTTCCAGCACGGACAAGGGGGCGTTGTCGTACCACCGGCTGGGGGTGACGCTGAGCAGGGCCTTGTCGATCAACCCGGACAGGGCCGGACCCTGCACGAACCCGGCGAAATGGATGCGCTGCGTAAAGCCGGGCCGGACCAGACGCTGCAACTGGTCCTGGTAGCCGCCGACGCCCCGGCCGGCCAGGATCAGGTCCACGTCCGGGGCCAGATCCTGGTAGGCCTCAAGGAGCAGGTCCAACCCCTTTTCCGGGCTGAGACGTCCGAAATAAAGGATGTAATTTCCCTTTTCGCCCGAGGCAGGAGGGACATCGGTATTCACGCCCTGGCGGATGACGTGGATCTTTTTTTCCGGAAAACCGCCCTGGATCAGCTTTTCGCGCATGAACCCGCAGGGGGCCACGAAGGCGTCCACCATGCCGTAGACGCCAAGCAGGCGGTGGACATACATGGCCGCGCCGCGCACCAGGGAGGCCGGGAGGCTGCCCTTGACGCAGCGCCGGATCATGCCGTTGAAATAGGCCCCGGACACGCACCGTTCACAGGGCTGGTTTTTGTAAAGCAGTTGATAGTTCAGGCACAACAGGTGGTAGTCCCCCAGGCGCATGGCCACGGGGATGCCGCGTTCCTTGAAGGCGGCGATGACGCTTGGGGACATGTAGTTGTAGATGTTGAGGATGTAGCCGATATCCACCTGGCCCAGGGCGTCCAGCAGGCGGCGCAGGGCGCGTTTGGCCTCAAAGGACCACACGGCCCGGCCCACCAGCCGGGGCAGCCTGGCCACGGCCCCCAGCCCCCGGGACAGGGTGTTGAAGTGGGTCTGGCCGGGGTCGCCCGGCGGGGGCAGGAAATACGGGGCATACGGCGAGGGGCGGCTCCCGGCGTAGGCCACGGAAAACGGCACGGCCTGGCAGCCGGACTGCGGCAGGCGCTCCAGGATGCGGAACAGGTAGTGCTCCGTGCCGCCGTTGAGGAAAAAATACTTGTTGCAACACACGATCCTCATGCCGCCTCCGTCCCCCGGCCCAGCCAGCGGGCGGCCCACATCTGGAAATTGAAAAGCAGCCAGACCGGCTGGGTGTAAAGCCCCTCCCCGGCGAAAAAGCGGTCCCTGATACGTCCCGCCTCGTCCGGCTCCAGGATGCCCACGCGCGTGAGGTTCTCCCGGCCAAGGACGTTCCGGACCAGGGGGGCGTGGGGGCCGCGCAGCCAGGCGGCCAGGGGGATCTCGAAGCCCTGCTTGGGCTGGTCGGCCAGGCCCCCGGGGACGCGGCGGCGCAGGAGATCGCGCAGGATGCGCTTGTCCTGTCCCTGCTTGACGAGAAACTCCATGGGCAGGCTGAAGGCCATTTCGGCGATGCGGTGGTCCAAAAGCGGGTCGCGGCATTCCAGGGAGGCGGCCATGGAGGCCCGGTCCACCTTGAGCAGGATGTCCTCGGGCAGCCAGAAGGCGAAGTCCCGGCGCATGAGCCAGTCGGCGAGCCCGGCGGCGTCCGTGGGGTCCGGGACATCAAGCGGCGGGAAGGGGTCGGCCGCAGGCGGCGGCATGCCGAGAAGGCGGCTCACGGCCTGTTCCGGAAGGCCCCGGGCGGCGTAGAGATCGACCAGTCCCCGGGGATCGCGGATTTCAAGCAGGTCGAGGAACCGCCCCAGCCGGGCGGCCCGATCCGGGGACAGGGCCGTGCGGCTGGCCCCCAGCAGGCGGGCGTCGGCCAGGCGTTCCCAGGGCAGGGCGCGCAGGCCCCGGGCCAGGGCCCGGCGCACCAGCCTGGGGATGGGCTGCAAGGCCTGGAAAATCCGGGGATAGCGCCCGTAGCCGGTATATCCGCAGAACTGCTCGTCCCCGCCGTCCGCCGACAGCGCCACCTTGACGTGCTCCCGGGCGAAGCGGGACAGGATGGCCGTGGGGATGCCCGAGGCATCGCCGAAGGGCTCGTCGTAGATCTCGCAGAAGTCGAGCATGGCCTCCCGGGCAGTCTCCGGGGTCAGGACGAGCACCTTGTGGGGCACCCCCAGGCTTTTGGCCAGGGCCACGGCCTTGGCCGTCTCGTTGTGGCGGCGTTCGGCAAAGCCGATGGTGAAGTGGGTGATGTCCGCGCCTACGTCCTTTTTGAGCACGGCCGAGACCAGGGAGGAGTCCACCCCGCCCGAGAGAAACATGCCCACGGGCACGTCGGACACCAGACGCAGGGCAAAGGCGTCCCGGCACAATCCGGCCAGTTCCTCCCCGGCCTGGGCGTAGTTTCCCCGGTACGAACCCCGGGCCGTGGCGCCGATGTCGAAATACCGGGTCTCCCGGTAGGATCCGTCGGCCCGGATCGTGGCCAGGACGCCGGGGGGGAGCTTTTTCACGTCGCCAAACACCGTGTCCGGGCCCTCGAAATAGCCGGTGCGGAAGTAGCGGAACAGGGCCCGGCGGTCGATGTCCGGGGCGAAATCCCGGCGGGCCATGAAGGCGCGCATTTCCGAGCCGAACAGGCAGGCCCCGGGGCTGCGTCGGACGTACAGGGGTTTGACCCCCACCCGGTCCCGGCACAGATAGAGGGTTTTTTCCTGGAAATCCCACAGGGCCAGGGCGAACATGCCCAGAAAGCGGGGCACGGCCAAAAGCGGCCCGAAGACCGCAGCGGCGTTGACCGCCACCTCCGTGTCGGATGTACCCCGGAAGGCCACGCCCCTGGATTCCAGTTCGCGGCGGATGTCCCGGTGGTTGTAGATCTCGCCGTTGAAGACGATGGCGAAGCGGCCGTCGGCGCTGCGCATGGGCTGGTGGCCCAGGGGCGAAAGGTCGATGATGGACAGGCGGCGATGCCCCAGGCCGATGGGCCCGTCGATCAGGATTCCGGCGTCGTCCGGGCCGCGATGGCGCAGGGCGTCGCGCATGGCCAGGATGTCGTTTTCCCGGATGTCACGTCCGTCCAGGCGCAGTTCTCCGCAAATGCCGCACATGGCTTCTCCCCTCCGTATCTGCGGCATTGTGCCCTGAATCGGGCCCGAAGCAAATGCCCTGGCGCGAAGAAAGCGTCCTTTGCGGCGGGAATGTCCCGCCTGCGGCAAACGGCGAGGGACGTGAGCGCCGTCCCAGGATCAGCGCGGGGCCTCGGGTTCCGGAATGCCTCGTCCTCCAAGGATTGCCGCAACAGAGCCGTGTGCCGGGTCATATCCGGATGCGTGGCGCGTGATGTCCGCCGGGCTGTCCGCCCGAAGGTCGAAGGGGGGGCGCGGGGTGTTTCGACAGTCGGTTCGTCCGTGAAGGAGGCCGCGAGTCGGTTTTTATCCGTATTGCTGCAGCACGGCGAGAACCTGGCGCCAAAGCGATGTCAGAAGGGCCCTGGTCTTGTCGAAGAGGGAGGCCTCGGCATGGTCCTCCGACGGCATTTCATCCGGATCGGCGGTTTTCGCTGAGAGCAAACGCTTGGCCCGTGACTCCGGGTGGGGATGGCTGGAAAGAAACGTATGCCGCCCTGCGAGGGTGGCCAGTTTGTTCAATGCAGACACAGCGGCGGATCTGTCTCCTCCGATGTCTTCGAGAAAGGCCGCCCCGTAGCTGTCGGCCTGGCGTTCCTCATGCTGGGAAAACTGGGCGTTGGCCAATTGCTCTGAAAAGGCGCCAATCATTGACGCAGCGATCTGGCCGACTTCCGAGTCCTGTGCAGCCAGACCCTTGCGCACTGCGCTCGCAGACAAGGCCAGTATGAGCTGTTTTCGGGAATGGTTTTTTACCACGTGGCCCATTTCATGTCCGAGGATGAAGAGTATTTCCTCGTCGGTCATGATGTCCATCAGGCCACTGTTTATCCTGATGCTGCCATCGGCCATAGCGAATGCGTTGGGAATGTCGGCCAGGTAAACCTTATAGTTGAAATCGCGCCCGTCCCTTTTCTCGTGCCCAGCGATCAGTCGACGAAGCCGCTGGCTGTATGCGCTTCCTTCTGGTGCAACACGGTTTTTCCCATCCGAGGCCAGGGCGGCGCGGCGAGATATCGCGGTTACTTGCTCATTGGTCAAGGTAACAGCTTTGACCGTGTCCAGGGCCGCATCTGCCATCAATCCGATGTCCGTGTTTTCGCAGCCAAAAAGAAAGAGCGCCAAGAGAAGCGCAAGAATGTGCCTCATGAATACCTCTACAGTCGCAAGCTGGAAACACTTGGAGAGAGAATAGGCAGCCCTGTTTCCTGCGTCAACAATGCTCGGCGGACATCCGTCTCCAGCGACCAACCCGCGTTTCTTTCTGCTTAAGCGGTTCAAACGGCAGAGGCACTTAATGACTCCCAGGATTGTCTCAATTTAGGATTTTTGCGGCAGAAAAGGAGTTAGCCTTTATTCTTCGATAAAAAGTGCGGGTGTCCTCTCAACGAGAAATCCCGATTGTGCCGCCATGCCGAACCAGCACCAGTCCAAATCGTAATAACGATTCGGATCGCAAGATATTTTCATAAGCTGCAGGGGGGGGACAATTCCTTCTGCAGCAAAGCGGTAGCCAGCGCCGGATGATTTAGTCCCAACGCCGGAAGCAGGCTGCCATAGAAACTTACAGAAACAACGTCGGATTGTTTCGTTCTTTCCAGGCTTGTAATACTAGGCTACCGCCTGATTTCATTGAGAGCGTAGCAGAAAATGTCGCGTTTATGTTTTGTTTTCCTAATTTCATTATTAAATGCTACAGTTTATGTTGTACTTTGAGCCAATTGATTTGCATATAAGGCTTGCGTCGTATATTGCACCACTTGTATTTGGTTTATTTTTAAAGCAGTGTATAGTGTTTGTTGTGTTCGGACATGAAATTGTTATTGTCTGTCCTCCTGAAAAGGTGGTATTTTCTGAATAGTGCAAGCTATTTCCAAATGGAGATACACTTCCTGATGTTGTTGAATAAGCAGGGGTTTGATATTGACTAATTTTGTTATATGATTTTTCATCAACTATCACAAAATAATCATAACCATTTTGCCTGGAAAGCTCTGCACATCTAAATAATACAAAATCTTGAGCTCGTTCCATGCTCGTGTATTCATTTCCTCTGAATGAAACTTTGAATACATTTTCGCTCAATTGTGTTTCACTAAAGCCACCCAGGATCCCTTCAGATTTATATGGTGTAGCGCAGCCTGTTAGGAATAAGAATAATAGTGAAAGCAATAAGTATTTTGACGATGGATAGGTTCCAGAAAAGCTTGAATTGGCCATGCCCCCTCCGGTGTTTCGTGCCCATAGGCTTTGCCGATGGTATGAGTTTTTAAGGCAATATCTCGAAATCTTATTCAGTATCAAGCTTAAAACGGGTTTTGTTTACGTTGGCTCCATTTTGACGGGGCTTCGTGTGGCAAGGCGCCAATAAGTGCCAGGGCAGGCCCCTGGGGGCGTGGCAACTTGTGACACCTCAAACGTACTGGCACTCCGGTCCGTTTGCTGACAAGGCAGGGCGAGGGCAGGCGGAGGAGGAAATGAAAACCCGGCCAGGGCGAGGGCGGCCCGGGCCGGGGCGAGACGCACTACAAAAGGGCATCCACCTTGTGTCAGGATGACAAGGGACGGTCCATGAGGCAAAGATTGTGCGGACTGCTTCCGGGTGGAGGTGGGCCGCTTTTTTGTTGGGATTGTATCGTGGGTGTTGGGAATAGCGTTGGGAACGAAAAAGGGCTTACGGTCATTTTTCCCGTAAGCCCTTGAATTTTTGTGGCGTCCCCAACCGGGTTTGAACCGGTGTTCCCGGCGTGAGAGGCCGGTGTCCTAGGCCACTAGACGATGGGGACGCAGATGGTGGGCCGTGCTGGGATCGAACCAGCGACTCTCTGCTTAAAAGGCAGATACTCTACCGCCTGAGTTAACGGCCCACGCGGAAACAGGCTTCCTAATCCCATGCCCGCCCCCTGTCAAGGGGCTCGTTCCGCGCGGCCATCAATCCCGCGCCCGGCCGAGGTGCATGCTTAATCAAATCCATCTCCCGCGTCCATCGGAAAATGCGCGGCCACGCCCGACGACTCCCGTCCGCCATCCGCCGTGCGGGCCGGGACGTGCGGCGAACGCGACCGCAAGACAGCCGGGAAATGGTCGCAACCACCTCCGGCAGCACGGCGTCATAAACGCCCGGGGCGGCGTTTCGGGGAAGGGCCAGCCCCCAGGCCCCGACAGATTCGCCCAAGTCTACACCACGACGGGCAGCCAGTTCGGGCCTGTCCTCCGGCCCCGACAGATTCCCCTGGCGCGCCGGACGCCTCCGGTATATGAGCCCAGGTCATGGATATGGCCGAACTGTGGCGCACGTTGGTGTGGCCCCTGACCCGTCTGCTTGTGTCGTTGTCCGTGGGCCTTTTGGTGGCCAACCTCATCGAGGCCCTCAACTGGACCCGCTTCATGGCCCGCTTCGCCGCTCCGCTCATCCGCGTGGGGCACATGAAGGACGTGGTGGGGGCCAGCTTCTCCATGGGCTTTTTTTCCGGCATGGCCGCCAACACCATGCTCGCCGAGGCCTATGCCGAAAACCGCCTCACCCCGCGCGAGCTCGTCCTGGCCAACCTGTTCAACAGCCTGCCCACCTATTTCCTGCACCTGCCCAACATGTTTTTCATCACCGCGCCCTTTCTGGGCTCGGCCGCCTTCCTTTACGTGGGCCTGACCCTTCTGGCCGCCATCCTGCGCACCCTGGGCATCCTTTTCGTGGGCCGCCTGCTCCTGCCGCCCCTGCCCGAGGGCTGCGTGGTCTGCCATCTGGGCGAGGACCGGGTGACGCTTGCCAGCGCCCTGAAAAAAAGCTGGGCCCGCTTTAAACGGCGCATCAAAACCATCGCGCTGTTCACCATCCCCACCTATGTGGGCATTCATTTTTTAAGCACCCACGGGTTTTTCGGCTATCTGGAAAAATTCGTGTCCGAACACCTGGGGGGCATGCCCTGGCTGTCGCCCCAGGCCATAAGCATCGTCATCTTCCACATGGCCGCCGAGTTCACGGCTGGGCTGGCCGCTGCCGGGGCCCTGCTCGGCGCGGGCGATCTGGACGTCAAGCAGGTGGTCATGGCCTTGCTCGTGGGCAACGTGCTGTCCACGCCCATGCGCGCCTTCCGGCACCAGTTCCCTTATTACGCGGGCATCTTCAAACCGGCCATGGCCATCCGGCTCATCGCCTGGAACCAGGCCTTTCGGGCCGCCACCATCATCATCGTGGCCGTGGGCTATTACTTTCTGGGATAGGCCCGCCGGAGGCCGCACTTGCCTCGCGGCGCCCCCCGGGGCACACTTCGGCCTTCTTCGCCCACTAACCGCCAACGCGGCCGGACTGCTCTACACCCCGGCCCGACAACGAGGTTCGCCATGATTCCCGGTTCCCCCACCCCCGCCCCCCGTACCGTCAGGGTCCGGTTGGTCAGCGGTCCCCTGGACTATCTGCGTCTGGCCCTGCGCGTGCTGTTCTGGGGCCTTGTGCTCTTCGTGGCGTTTTCGGCCTTCGAGACCGACAGCTTCACGGACAAGGGGCATGTGGTCTATCTCGACGCCGACTTCGAGGAGGTGGCCTGGGAGGACATCGGGGCGGACGATTCGGTGGTGGGGCTGGTGGACCTTTCCGGGACGATCGCCAGCTTTGCCGATTCCGACGTGCTGGCGGGCACGGGTTCGGTGGTGACCCCGGACGTGGTGCGCGACGCCTTGTCGGTCATGCGCGCGGAAGGGGGCTTGTCCGGGCTGGTGATCCGCTTCGAGACCCCGGGCGGCGAGGTGGCGGCCGCAGACGAGATCCGCAACACCCTGGCCACGTTCAAGGCCCGGGAAGAGATCCCCCTGTATTTCTATTCCAGCTTCGTCCTGGCCTCTGGCGGCTATTACGCGGCCTGCGCCGCAGACAAGGTGTTCGCGGCCAAAAACGCCGAGGTGGGCAGCATCGGGGTGATCATCGAACTGCTCAATTTCCGCAAGCTGGCCACGGACACCCTGGGCGTGAATATGAAGGTCTACAAAAGCGGCGAATTCAAGGACATGGGCAACCCCTTTCGGGAGCCCACCCCGGCCGAGGAGACCCTTCTGGCCCGGGATGTCCGGGAGAGCATGGAGGCGTTCGTGGCCGAGGTGTCCCAGAGCCGGAAGATCCCCGTTTCGGTTGTGCGCGAA
The DNA here is from genome assembly GCF_013376455.1 of Desulfolutivibrio sulfodismutans DSM 3696. Taxonomy (GTDB): domain Bacteria; phylum Desulfobacterota; class Desulfovibrionia; order Desulfovibrionales; family Desulfovibrionaceae; genus Desulfolutivibrio; species Desulfolutivibrio sulfodismutans. Next base: position 3,327,181 of record NZ_CP045504.1, read on the forward strand.
AAGCTGGGCACGGGCGAGGTCTGGAGCGGCAGGCGGGCCAAGGAGCTGGGATTGGTGGACGAGGTGCTGTATCCCGAGGAACTGGCCGCCCGGCTTAAGACCGAAATCGACAGCAAGGGCGAGGTATTTTACGCCGCCTACCAGCCGCCCAAGGGGCTGTGGCATACCCTGGAGACCGGGATGTCCGCCGTCCTGTCCGCCGCCATGCCCAAGCTGCCCCTGCCGGTCGCCCGCAAGGGATTCCATACGCCCAGGCTCTACTATCTGTTACAGCGGTAGGGGGGGAAGCCGTGGGACACGAATGGTGAAAGGGCAAATGGAAAGGCGTTTTTTCGATACGCAGCACGGGCGTATTTCGAAACGCTCCATGCCGTGAACAGCGGTGAGGAGCCCTGCGCAGGGGCATGACCCCTTTTCAGAGGCGGCCGATTTTTGGGCGGGGCGCAACCGCAGCCGACCCCTGGGCCGGGGTGTTCCCGTTCCCGGGCCAGGTCTGTCCCGGCCCGGACAGGCTTGGCGCGCCGGGCCTCTTTCTGCCCGCCGTCAGCCGTCCACGCCCAGGCGCAGGCGTTTGACGGCGTTTTGGCGGAAAAGCATCTCCGTCTCCAGGCGCAGCTTGTCCTGCTGGGCCTCGAAGATCTCCTTGGGGAAATAGATCCCGTTTTTGAGATCCTCCCGGGCCCGCAACTCCCGGATACGTTCCTCGACGGCTTTTTTCTCGGCCGCAAACCCGGCCAGCTCCGCCTCGGCGGCGGCGATGGCCCTCTGGGTATCCTCGTTCATGCGTCCCGATTCCTTTAAAAGACCCGCAGGGTCTTGATGTTGACGAATTCACGGATGCCGAATTCCGACAGCTCCCGGCCGTAGCCGGAATTTTTCACCCCGCCGAAGGGCAGGGCCGGTTCCGACTTGGTCATGCCGTTGATGGTCACGGTTCCGGCCTCGATATGCCGGGCCATGGCCCGGGCCGCGTCCACATCCGCCGTCCAGATGCCAGCTCCCAGGCCGTAGGGCGTGTCGTTGGCCAGAAACAGGGCGTGCTGCGCATCCTCGGCCACAAAAAGGGCCGCCGCCGGGCCGAACAACTCCTCGTCGTAGGCGGGCATGCCCGGGGCCACGTCGGCAAGAAGCGTGGGTTCATGATAGAATCCCGGCCCCTCCACGGCATGGCCGCCCAGGAGCAGCCGCGCGCCCATGTCCAGGCAGGTTTTGATCTGGACCGCCAGGGCCTGGCGCAGATCCTCGCGGGCCATGGGGCCAAGCGTCGTGGCCGGGTCGAAGGGGTCGCCCGGCACGTAGTGGGACATGGCCGTCGTCAGGAGTTCGGTGAACTGATCGGCCACCGGCCGCTCCACGATGAACCGCTTGGAGGCGATGCATACCTGGCCGCAGCCCTGGAGCCGGGCCGCGGCCCCGGTGCGGGCCGCAGCGGAAAGATCCGCGTCGGCCAACACGATGCACGGGTCCGATCCGCCAAGCTCCAGCACGCTTTTTTTGAGATGCTTCCCGGCCAGGGCGGCCACGGATCGTCCGGCCCGGACGCTGCCCGTCAGGCTCACCCCGCGCACCCCCGGATGGGCGATGACCGATTCTACGAGGTCAAGCGGGATCAGCAGGGTGCGGAAGACATGTTCCGGAAACCCGGCCTGGCGGAAGAGATCCTCCACGGCCAGGGCGCAGCCGCAGACGCCCGGGGCGTGCTTGAGGACCACGGCGTTGCCGGCCATGACGGCCGGGGCCGCGAAGCGGATGGCCTGCCAGAAGGGGAAGTTCCAGGGCATGATGCCAAGGATCGTTCCCAGGGGCTCGAAGCTGACGCAGGACTCGGCCACGGCCGAGCGTACCGGCGTGGGGGACAGGATGGCCTCGGCGTGTTGCGCGTAATAGAGGCAGACCTGGGCGCATTTTTTGACCTCGGCCTCGGCCTCGCGAAAAAGCTTGCCCATTTCCAGCGTGATGAGCCGGGCGTGGACGGGGGCCTCGGCGATGAGCAGCTCGGCCAGGGCGGTCATGCACCGGGCGCGCCCGGCGAAGGTGGTCCGGGAAAAATCCCTGGCGGCGCGCGCGACGTCGGTAAGGATCGCCGCACACTCGGCCGGGCCGTGTTCGGGGTAGTCCCGGATGAGCTGCCCCGTGGCCGGATTGACGCTTTGCACCGTACATCCTCCCTGACATGGAACTTGCGGCGGAAAGGGCGCTGGCGCGCCGTTTCCCCTGCGCAAGGACCGCGTTGTACCCCTTTCGGCCGCGCATGGCGAGTCCGGGGAATGGCGGGAATCTGGCCCGGGCCGCCCGGCGCGAGATGGCCCGGGCCTAGCCGTATCCCCTGGGGCGCATTGACGCCGGGGCGCGCTTCCATTATGTGCCAGACCGACCTTTCACGCCACGCCAACAACGCGGTCTGGCCGCCACCACCCCCCGGAGTCAGATGGATACGTCGGTCATTCGCAATTTCAGCATCATCGCCCACATCGATCACGGCAAGTCCACCCTTGCCGACCGCATCCTTGAAGTCACCGGGCTTTTGACCTCACGGGACATGCGCGATCAATACCTGGACCGCATGGACCTCGAGCGGGAACGCGGCATCACCATCAAGGCCCAGACCGTACGCATCCCCTACAAGGCTGCGGACGGCAAAAACTACATCTTAAACCTCATCGACACCCCCGGCCATGTGGACTTCAGCTACGAGGTCTCGCGCAGCCTGTCGGCCTGCGAGGGCGCGCTTTTAGTGGTGGACGCCACCCAGGGGGTGGAGGCCCAGACCCTGGCCAACGTCTACCTGGCCCTGGACCACGACCTGGAGGTGGTCCCGGTCTTAAACAAGATCGACCTGCAAAGCGCCGACGTCGAGGGGGTCAAGGCCCAGATCGAGGAGGGCATAGGCCTCGACTGCCACGACGCCCTGGCCGTCAGCGCCAAGACCGGCATGGGCGTGCCCGAGGTGCTGGAACGCATCATCGCCAAGGTGCCGCCGCCCAAGGGCGACGCCGACGCCCCGCTGCAGGCGCTGATCTTCGATTCCTGGTACGACTCCTACCAGGGCGTGGTGGTGCTGTTTCGGATCATGCACGGCGGCATCGCCATGGGCCAGAAGATCCGTATCTTTTCCACGGGCGCGGTCTATGAGGTCACCCGGCTGGGGGCCTTCTCCCCCGGGCCGGTGGACATCCCCTCCATGGGGCCGGGCGAGGTGGGATATCTGTGCGCCAACATGAAGAACCTGCGCGATGCGCGGGTGGGCGACACCATCACCGGGGCCCAGAATCCGGCGCCCGCCCCGCTGCCCGGATTCAAGGAAGTCAAGCCCATGGTCTTTTGCGGGCTGTATCCGGTGGAGGCGGCGGAATACGAGATTTTGAAATCCGCCCTGGAGAAGCTCCAGTTAAACGACGCGGCCTTCAGCTACGAGGCCGAGACCTCCCAGGCCCTGGGCTTCGGTTTCCGGTGCGGCTTCCTGGGACTCCTTCATATGGAGATCATCCAGGAGCGCCTGGAGCGGGAGTTCGGGGCCACGCTCATCGCCACCGCGCCCTCGGTCATCTACAAGGTGGACAAGACCGACGGCACGGTCCTTTTCATCGACAATCCGAGCAAGCTGCCCAAGACCCAGGAAATCGCCACCCTGTCCGAGCCCTTCGTGCGCATGGAGATCCACACCCCCAACGACTACGTGGGCGGCGTGTTCAAGCTGTGCGAGGAAAAGCGCGGCATCCAGAAGGACATCAAGTACCTGACCTCCACCCGGGTGATCATCACCTATGAGATGCCGTTCGCCGAGATCGTCTACGACTTCTTCGACCGCTTAAAATCCGCCACCAAGGGCTATGCGTCGCTCGACTACGAGATCATCGACCACCGGGCCTCGGATCTGGTGCGCCTGGACATCATGATCAACGGCGACCCCGTGGACGCCCTGGCCACCATCGTGCACCGGGAAAAGTCCTACCATTACGGCCGGGCGTTGGCTCTGCGGCTCAAGCGGAGCATCCCCCGGCAGCTTTTCGAGGTCATCATCCAGGCGGCCATCGGCACCAAGATCATCGCCCGGGAGCGCAATTCGCCCTTACGCAAAAACGTCATCGCCAAGTGCTACGGCGGCGACATCACGCGCAAGCGCAAGCTTTTGGAAAAACAGAAGGAAGGCAAGCGCCGCATGAAGCGGATGGGCAACGTGGAGATTCCCCAGGAGGCCTTTTTGGCGGCCCTCAAGGCCGGGGACGACTCCTGACGCCACCCGCCGCCACGGCGCATGGACGGCCCGGCCCGGCCGGTTCTTTCGACACGTTCCGGAAACGGTCCCGTCCCCACCCTGCGGGGCAAGGGGGCGACGCCCGGCGCAAGCAAAAGGAAAACGTATGAACCCCAGATGGCAGAAAACGCTTCTTGAATACATTGAGGCCCTGGCCGTGGCCCTGGTCCTGGCCCTGGTCATCCGCACCTTCGTGGTCCAGGCCTTCAAGATCCCCTCCGGGTCCATGCTGGAGACCCTGCAGATCGGCGACCACCTTCTGGTCAACAAGTTCCTCTACGGCGTGAAGATGCCGTTTACCGGAACCACGCTGTTCGACGTCGAGGAGCCCAAGCACGGGGACATCATCGTCTTCGAATTCCCCGAAGACCCGGACAAGGACTTCATCAAACGCATCATCGGCGCTCCCGGCGACGTCATCGAGATCAAGGACAAAGAGGTCTATCGCAACGGCGAAAAGCTCACCGAACCCTATATCCGCCACACCGACCCGCGCATCACCCCCCGCCGGGACAACTTCGGGCCTGTCACCGTGCCCGAGAACAAGTATTTCTGCATGGGCGACAACCGCGACGAATCCTACGACTCCCGCTTCTGGGGCTTCGTGGACCGGGACAAGATCAAGGGCAAGGCCTGGGTCATCTACTGGTCCTGGAACGGCATCCCCAATGTGCGCTTCGACCGGATCGGCATGTTGGTGAAGTGACGCCATGCCGGTCCATGTCGCCACCGCCGCGCTTTTAGGCATCGACGCCTTTCCGGTCGAGTTGGAGGTGGACCTGGCCCGGCAGGGACTTCCGTCCTTCGCCATGGTCGGACTGGCCGAGGGCGCGGTGCGCGAGAGCAAGGAACGGGTGCTGGCCGCGCTCAAAAACAGCGGCTTTAAGCTCCCGGCGGCGCGCATCACCGTCAATCTGGCCCCGGCCGACATGCGCAAAGAGGGCAGCGCCTACGACCTACCCCTGGCCGCGGCCCTTCTGGCTGCGGCCGGAATCCTGCCCCCTGAGGGGGCCAGCGGCCTTTTCCTGGCCGGTGAGCTGTCCCTGTCCGGCGAGCTCAAGCCCGTGCCCGGCATCCTGTCCATGGCCGTGCGGGCCCGGGAGATGGGCTCCAGGGGCATCCTGGTGCCCCGGGACAACGCCCGGGAGGCCGCCGTGGTCCGCGACCTGCCGGTCTACGGCCTGACGACCCTGCGCGAGGCCGTGGAATTTTTAAGCGGCCAGACGCCCCTTTCCCCCGAACCCCTGCCCGAAACCGACCCCGGCCCCGTGCCCGGGGATTTCCAGGTGGACTTCTCCGAGGTCAAGGGCCAGCAGCACGCCAAGCGGGCCGTGGAGATCGCCGCCGCCGGGGGGCACAACCTGCTTTTCGTGGGACCGCCGGGCAGCGGCAAGACCATGCTGGCCAAGCGCATCCCCACGGTGCTGCCTCCGCTTCGCTTCGACGAGGCCCTGGAGGTCACCAAGATCTACAGCGTGGCCGGGCAGCTTCCCCGCCAGGCCGCCCTGGTCGAGGCCCGGCCCTTCCGCTCGCCGCACCACACCATCTCCGACGCCGGGCTCATCGGCGGCGGCAGCCACCCCCGGCCGGGCGAGGTGTCCATGGCCCACAAGGGCGTGCTTTTTTTGGACGAGCTGCCGGAGTTCAAGAAATCCGTGCTGGAGGTGCTGCGCCAGCCCCTTGAGGACGGCAAGGTGACCATCGCCCGGGCGGCCATGTCCCTGACCTATCCTGCCGACTTCATGCTGGTGGCCGCGCTCAACCCCTGCCCCTGCGGCTACCTGGGCGACCCGCGCCACGAATGCACCTGCTCGCCGCCGCAGATCCAGCGTTACCGCTCACGCCTGTCCGGGCCGCTTCTGGACCGCATCGACCTGCAGGTGGAGGTTCCGGCCGTGCCGTACAAGGAACTGCGCCAGGAGGCCTCGGCCGTGGATTCGACGGCCATGCGGGGGCGGGTTCTGGCGGCCCGGGAGCGGCAGGCGGCGCGCTATGCCGATGCGGCCATCCACGTCAACGCCGAGCTGGTGGGGAGCCGCCTGTCGGCCTGCTGCAGGATCGACGACGAGGGGCACCGCTTCCTGGAGGGCGCGGTGAGAAGGCTGGGGCTTTCGGCCCGGTCGCATACCCGGATCTTGCGCATCGCCCGGACCATCGCCGACCTGGATGGCGACGAGGGCATCAGGGTGGAGCATCTGGCCGAGGCGGTGAATCTGCGGGGGCTGGACAGGCAAAGGGAGGCGTGAGGAACTACTGTCAGACTGATACTCGCCGACTCTCTCAAAATTCGTTCCTCTTTCCATCATTTTTAAAACCATATTCAAGCATATTGTCGATATTGACAATTTGCACTTTTCTGATATCTTCCGCCCGCCGTAATAAGGATCACGCCTAACTTGTTATGTTCCATAAGACCTCTATAAAAAGTTGTTAATCGTCTTGGATGCGAGAACTATTAAACTCATAGCTCGTTTCCAGGAGAGGTAAAGGAGACCGCCAATGGGAGACCGCTGCACAATCCTCTGATGTCGTTACGGAATTCTCTCGAAAGGTCTCGGTCGTCTGTTTCCGCCGTCGTTTAGCCGACAGCGCTGATCTTGTTTCACCTTGAGGCGGCGTTCGTCACTCCTTAGCGTAAGTGTTCCTCAACATCCCGCTTTGAGCACCGCTTTTTTCAAGTTGAAAGCCATAGCGTTGAGTAAAAATTCAAGTTCAACCTTGGCTACCCCCAGGTAACGCGTCCGGAAGAAGCCATAACTTCTTTTGAGCGTTCCGAAAGCCCGTTCCACCTTCGACCGGACGCTGCTAACTTGACGATTTGCCGCTTTTTCGGCGGGGTTCAGCGCACGGTTGCGAGCGGCCTTATGCATGATGCCGTCGGCAAGTCTCCGAGCTTGGAGCACATGCCTGTTCAACTGGCTGCTGTATCCCTTGTCCGCATAGATGCGGCCCCCTGGCATGGGGCCAATCTCATCAAGAATATCCACGAATTCCTGCGTATCCGAACGGTTGGCGGGCGTGACATGGCCGCCGAGGAGAAAGCCGTCCCGGCTGTCCGTGGCCGCATGGACTTTGTAGCCGTAATAAGCCCGGTTCCCTTTGCGCAACCAGGCCGCATCGGCGTCATCGGAGTAGCTGATGGTTACGTCCGACGCCTCGTCGTCATCTTCCTCGCGATCTTCGGGAAGAATATCGATTACTTTGAGGGGGCGGCGCGAGGAGGTGATGACGCTCGCGTCCACGATGGCTCCTTCACGTACCAGTAAGCCGCGCCGCTGGAGTTGATGGTTGAGTTTGTCCAGAAGCCGCTTCAAGACGTTTTTTTCAAGCAGGCTCTGCCGAAACCGGCAAATGGTCGAGGAATCGGGCACCTCGTCATGATCAAGGGAAAGGCCCACGAATCGGACAAAGGACAACCGATCGTACAAGCATTCCTCCACCGCCGCGTCGCTCAGGTTGTACCACCTCTGGAGCAGAAGGATTTTAAACATCGGCAACGGTGCATATGCAGGATTACCAACGGCATTGACGACTCGGCTGAGCTTTTTTCGAAGAAGCTTCTCAAACGGCTTCCAATCAATGAGGCGATCAATCTCATCCAGAAAGCATTCCTTGTGCCTGCGATGGGACACGACGTAGTCGGCAATACCGGGCTTATTGGAATTGCGCTCGCTCATGATCGCCTCCATTATTTTTGATGGAGAAAATATAGCATAATTGCCTAAAATTACAATAGAATTGTGCCATTTTTCCGTGCAACGGTCTCAATGGATATTATATCGCCAGCATGGGATTTGATTGTTCAGCTTCTTATCATTTCATTTATAGTGTTTGTTCTTTTGAACGTGCTAAGGTATTTATACTTGACTGGCACTTGTAACACAAAGAATAATAGCACGAAAGAACTTACAGATTCAGCAGTGAAAGAAAGAATTAAAAAAGAGATATATAGCCAGCTGGAGTCAACTTATGATGATGCACCAATCGATGGTAAGCGCTGGAATCCAAGATGGTTTGGTTTGGGTGCCATAATAAGAATTTTTTCGCTATTTGGACTTACGAGGAGCGATTTTAAACATGACGACATCACTATCAAAGTATATCGTCGGCTTCTTCTGCGGCACAGCATTCTTAATCACGTTGAAAAGTTGAGTCGTAGCCATGATGTAAATTATTTCCTAGATATGTATTTTCCTGCGGGCATTTTGCAAAAAAAAGGACTTCAAAGTTATCTAAGCGAAAGAATTGCCAACGATGCTAGCAGCTACAAGACTGATTGTGGGAAACATTTTCCTCTTTGGGATAATGACCAAAATTCGTTGCGTTTGATATCTGGAAATAATACAGATATTATAAATGGAAAAATGTCCCAGAAGAAGGATGATTCGGGAGATGAATCGCAACCTTTTTCACTACTTCCTCCACCTTTAAGAGCGTACAACCTCGCCGTAACAGACTTATTCGTCGAAAAAGCGTTGTCTTATTTAAATAGAAAGGCAAGAACATACAACATTTATGGTTTTTTTCTGTCATGTGTAGCATTTGTAGCAATTGCAATTGGAACATTTGTGGCTCTCGCAAATACCGTTGATAATGATACCGGTGGAAAGTTTGCAGAGTTCGTTAATACTAATTTTAAAAAAACGAAACAACCTCAAGCATATGCTGAAATTCCAGATCATTTATCTAAATACATCGATAAAATAGAAAATATAAATGATAGTCAGTATGTGTCAAGCGTTGCAGTAGGAGAGTATATAAAATTTATTTCTTCTGACCAAGCAAATAGCAGATGGATTAGATTGATTTCTGCCTTTGTAAGGGGATTTACATTTTATGGTCTTCTCGTCCTATTGGCGGTCTTCTGCTATCGCATGGCAAAAGCTCTCTTCGATCAAGCTGAACGCCTCAAGGACCGCCGCCACGCCCTGCGGCAGGGCAGGCTTTTCGTACATCTCAACGGCGGGAAGATGTCTATTGATGAAATGGAGAAGGCCTTCAACTGGAACATGTCTTCCGAAAACGCCTTCGCCAACATCAACCCCGACGCGCAGGCCCCGTGGGGGAATGTAGTCAAGGAGATGTTGAAGACCATCAGAGAAACTTCAAAAGCCGGGATAAAAGCTGCTGAGAGAAAATAAGTGTAATCATATCAATAGGTTGTGCTGTGCGGGGAGAGAGGAAACCCTGAAAGCCTCTCTGCTGCAATTGCAGCCTGAATACATCTGATGCCGGACAGGGGGGAGGGACCGTCGCCGGTCATGACCAACCGGGCCATCATCCCCCGTGCGTGGCGTACGGAAGGCAGCCCGCCCGGACCCGGCGCTAGTCCCCGGCTCCCTTTCGGGTCACCGCCCGCCCCATGGCCGCCAGCAGCGTCGTGATCTCAAAGGGCTTGGGCACGTAGCCGTTCATGCCGACGGCCAAAAACCGCTCCCGGTCGCTCTCCATGGCGTAGGCCGTCAGCGCGATGACCGGGATGTTCCGGTCGATGCCCGGCACCTCGCCGTTGCGGATGTGCCGGGTGGCCGCCAGGCCGTCCATCACCGGCATCTGGATGTCCATGAGCACCAGATCGAAGGGAGCCCCCTCCAGGGCCTTGAGCGCCTCCAGGCCGTTTTCGGCCTCCACGGGCGTATGTCCCCGACGCGACAGGGACTTGACCAGAGCCATCCGGTTGACCGGCTCGTCTTCCACGACCAGCACGCGAAGCGGCGGCAGTTCCGGGGCTTCGGACGCAGCCTCGGCCGGGGCCGGTTGCGCCTGGACCGTCTCGCCCCCCGCAGGCCAGAACACGCTGGTGAAGGAAAACGTGCTGCCCTCCCCGGGCGCGCTCTCCACCCGGATGGTCCCCCCCAAAAGCTCCACCACGCTTTTGGCGATGGACAGGCCCAGCCCCGAGCCGCTGTATTTTTTCGTCAGGTATTCCTCGGCCAGGGTGAAGCTGTCGAAGATGGACCGATGCTTGTCCGCCGGGATGCCGATTCCGGTGTCGGTCACGGAAAAAAGCAGGCAGGCGCCGGAAAAATCCCCGGCCACCCGCACCAATCCGTCGGCCAGGGCCTGCCCCGTCTCCAGGGGGGTCACGGCGACCCGCACCGATCCGGCCTGGGTATGGCGCAGGGCGTTGCCCACCAGGATGTTGATCACCTGACGCAGACGAAAATCGTCGCCCACCAGTTGGTCGGGCACGGTCGGCGCGATGTCGAAGTGCAGGGGGAGCCCCTTGAAGGCTGCGGCCACGGCATGGGTCCGCTCCAGGGAGTCCATGAGGCCGCGCAGGGAAAAGCTGCGCAGGACCGGTTCCAGCGCCCCGGCTTCGATGCTGGCCAGCTCCAGCAGATTGTTGACGATCTGGATCAGCCTGTCTGAGGATTCGCGGGCGATTTCCCAGAATTCCCGCTGCTCGTCAGGCAGCTCCTCGGCCAGGGCCAGTTGCGTCATGCCCATGATGCCGTTGATGGGCGTGCGCAACTCATGGCTCATGTTGGCCAGAAACTGGGTCTTGGCCTCGTTGGCCGCGTCGGCCAGCCGCTTGGCCCGGTGCAGTTCGTTTTCGTCGCGCTTGCGCACGATGGCCAGCCCGAGCAGCACGGCCATGCGGGACACGGTGCGCACCTCGTGTTCGCCATAGCCTCCCGGGGCGTTGGCCAAGGCGATCTGTCCCAGTATCCGGCCTTCAGTCACCACCGGGACGCTCATGAAATTTTCAAGAGGGACATGACCGCCGGGCAACCCCCGGAAGGCGGGATGCCTGGTCGGATCATCCACGACCAGGGGTTTGCCGGTGTTGAGGGTCACCCCCCACAGGCAGGGATAGCTGCCGTCAGGGTTCGGAGAAAATTCGGTCTTCACCTTGTCGGCGGGCAGGTTGCACTGGCCTTCGAGCATCTCCGTCAGGGTCAGGCTGGCCAGGTTGCCGGTTTTTTCGTCGATGACGCCCACGTAGCCGTGCTGGCTGCCGGTGACCTGCCGGGCCGCGCCCAGCACGATTTTCGAGAGATCCGTAAAGGAGGCCCCGCCGCCCAGAAGCGCCCGGGAGATGGCGGCCACGGCCACGTTGGCCGACAGTTCACGGTGCAGCCGGTCCTCGGCGGCCTTGCGTTCGGTGATGTCCTCGCCCGAGGACAAAAGGCCCGTGGCCATCCCGGCCTCGTCGGAAAGGGCCGTGTTATGGAAGATGAGCAGCCGCCGACTGCCGTCGCGGCGCAACACCTGATTCTCGTACACGTCCCGGAACCCGCCTGAACCGTGCAGCATCCCGCCCATCACCTCGCGCAGGCTTCGGCGGGCCTCGTCCGGGATGCAGGTCTCGATCCAATCCTTCCCGAGAAGCTCGTGCTCGTCATGATAGCCGAGTATTTCAAGTCCCTTGCGATTGATCAGCGTGATTCGGCCGGAGACGTCCAGGCCGACCATCAGTACCCCGGCGATGTTCAGATAGCGCCGGGCCTGCTCCCGTTCCCGGGCCAGATCCACTTTGGCCCGCTCCCGTTCGCCCAGGGCCCGCAGATAGCTTATGCCGTGGGCCATGTCCCCGGCCAGTTCCTCCAACAGCGGGATCTCGTCGTCCCCGAAGGCCCCAACGCCCCGGGCGTCGATGCACAGCACCCCGAACACCCCGGCATCGTTGCGAAGCGGCAGGGACATGATGGACAGCGGACCATTGTGCCCGATGTCCTCCCTCCAGGGCGCCATGCCAGGATCGGCGGCGGCGTCCGTTACGAAAATGGTCCGGTTCTCCCGGATGGCCCGGCCCACAGGCCCCCGGCCGCGCGGCTGGTCGCCGTCCCACACGACGGCCAGGCGTCGTACCGCCTTAAGATCGATTCCGGCGCTGGCCAGGGGGAGGACCGTTTTTGCCGCATCGTCTTCAACCTGACCCACCCAGACCGCATGATAGCCGCCGACCTCCACGATGGCCCGACACATGTCGTCGAGAAGTTCCTGTTCGCTTGTGGCCTGAAGCAGCACATGGTTGCAGCCGCTTAAGGTCTTTAAGGCCCGGTTGCTGCGGAAAAGGGCCTCGTTGGCGGCGGTGGTCTCCCGGGTTTTTACCGCCACGGCCGCGCTCAGGCGTTCCTGGCGGTTGACCACGAAGTAGGTCAAAAGGCTCAGCAAAAAGACGATGACCAGGCTGCCGATCTGGAAGACCGAAAGCCGGAAGGAGACGGCCGCGTCCCACCCTCCGCGCAAAACGGCCGCCAGTTCCCAATGTCCCTCGGGGAGCTCTACGCGCAGGATCACCGGATTCTCGGTAAAGATCCGGTCATCGCCGAAAAAGACGCGGCCGTCCTCGCCGCGCAGGGCCAGGGACACCCCGTCCATTTCCCGGGAAATTCCGGCCTCGGCCAGAATGTCCGGTACGTCCAGGGCGATGTTGACCATGCCCCAGTAGACGCCGTGCAGATACACGGCCTTGCGGGCCACCAGCCCGAGCCCGCCGCGCAAAAGTTCGAAGGGGCCGCTGATCACGAGGTTCCGGGATTCCACGGCCTGGCGATAATCCTCGCGGCCCTTGGGGCGTGGGTCGTTGGACAGGTCGTGGCCTATGAGCAACCGGCTCTGCTCGGGAGGATAGGACATGTCCACGATGCCGTTCGGGGCAATGGACAGGGAGCGGATGCCCGCATCGCCGCCGACCAGGCCCGAGGCGAAGACGGGAAATTCCTCAAGGGTGTGCCCCGTGAGCAGCTTGGCCTCCACGAAGGCGGCCAGGCCGCCCAGGCGGGCCAGACGGCTGCCGATCTGGGATTCAAGGGCGACATGCTGGATATCGCAACGGGCGCGGAGCTCCTCGCGTTTTTCGGCCACCACCCGTGTCCTAAAGGCGTCAACGGCGAAAAACCAGACGATGCAAAGCGCCAGGGCCACGGAAAACGCGGCCAGAAGCGACTTCCGCCGGGCTTTGGGGATATGGGGGAGGGGCCTGTTCATGCTGCTTGCACCAGCCCGGGAACCATGGAAAGTCATGGCACAATGCCATGACTAACAAAAAAATAGCAAAAATGTTTTACAAGAACAAGCCGGGACATTGTCCGGAGAGCGATTCTCCGGAAGACTGGGATATCTGTGGCGTCAGCCAGGCATGGCGTCTTTAACTTCGTGGTTGGGGAGGGGGGAATGTGTTTCTAGAGATGTGCAATCACCAAGTGTAGCGGAACGAGTGAGCGTTTCAAAAAAACAGACCGTTCATTTGAAGGAAAAAACAAGGATATCATGATGGTTTCCCGCACATCCCGGATGTCCGCCTGGGCGGTTGCGAGCGTGGTGTTTCGTCCCTGAAGATACGACAATATTTATACTAAAAATAAGTATTCCAATATGTTGTACTTGTAATCAGGGGCTTCCAGGTTCGATGGCCAGATATCAGTCAGGGGATGCGGCTGTTTCCGGCACGGGAGCGGGCACCGCCCGCCGGTACCAGGCCAGGCACAGGCAGGTCATAGGCAGTGCGATCAAAAGGCCCAAAAAACCCAGGAGCTTGCCCCAGACGGACAGGGACAAGAGCATGAGCACCGGGGACAGGCCCATGGCCTTGCCCAGAATGCGCGGCCCCAGAATCACATCCTGGACCAGTTGGCCCACGATGAAAACCAGGGCGATGAGCGCAAGAATCGTCAGGAACCCCGCGTTGGCCTCCAGCGAATGCAAAAGCCCGAGCAGGACGGCCAGGGGCACGGCCAGAAGCTGGAGGTAGGGCACCATGTTGAGCACCCCGACGAAAAGCCCCAGGAGGATGGCCAGGGGCAGGCCGATAAGCGAAAACCCCACGGCGCACGTCACGCCCACGGCCGAGGCCAGGATGGCCTGGGCCCGGAAATAGCGGTTCATGTAGCCTTCGAAATCGGTCACGAAGTCCACGGCCACGGTGCGGTAGCGCTCGGGAACATAATCTTGCCAGTGGCGGACCTTAGCGTAGTCGAGAAGCAGAAAGACCAGATACAGCCCGACCACGAACACCCCGACCAGCCCCAGAATCACATCGGCCGTGCCGCTGATGACCCCCCATACCCCGGGCAGGATGCGGCTGGCGGCCTCCTTGGCCAACCCCAGCACATCGTTTTGGGCGAACCAGGCCCGGACGTCGTCCCGGGCGGCGAAATCCCTGACCCACTTCCACAGGTCCGGGGGCAGACGATCGGCGGCGCGCCGGGCCAGATCGGAATTGTCCATGAACTCGGACAAAAGCCGTCCCATGCGGGTCATCTCGCCCACGATCATGGGGGCTACGAGCAGGATCAGGGCCACGGCGGCCAGGGTCACCCCTGTCAGGGCGGCAATCACCGCCAAAGTACGTTTTTTGAGCCGCCGCTCCAGGAGGTTGACCAGGGGATTGATGAGATAGGCCAGGACCAGGGCCATGACAAAGGGGGCCAAAACGTCGCTCAGGTAGCCGAGCAGGCTGACGATTCCCCACAACAGGCCGGCCGTCAGGGCCAGACGCACCACGCGGTCGAAGGTGAAGGGTCTGTCGTCAAACACGGCGGGCATCTCCTTGTTTTTCCCGGCGGCAGGCAGGCCGGAGTGTTGGTCGCATCTGGAGAAGGGCTTGACTTTTCCGGCGTTTCGAAGGAATTTTGCCGGACTTTGGGCGAAACTTCACATCCTGGCCACAAGGAGACCGGACCATGAGCGTCATACGCGAACTGATCACCAACATGGGGCATTCCAGCGAACAGGCTTTCTACGGCGTTCCGGCCATCTACATCTACATGGCGATCATCGTGGCCGTGGCCTTCTACCGCATCCGCCAGTTCAGCCAGGAAGACCACCACTAGTCGCAACGCCCCGCACCGTATTTTTTTGACCGGCCCGGGGGGGATGGCCCCTCCGGGACGGTTTTTTGCTGCGCCCGCTTGCCGCGTCAGTTTGTCCCCATGTCCACGCACGATGTCCGGTTGCGCCGTGCGGCCTGCCACGCCCCCGGCAATGCTCTACCCGATGCCGGGGCATGACGCCAGCATCATCAGGCACATCCGGCCCGAGGGTTGCGGCTCTGTGCTGCGGCGTCCGTGCTGCGGGCGTACGCGTCCGGGCATCCTGAAATACCCAAGGGCGATGCCTTGCGGGGGTGCGCCATGACGCCGCCCCGCGCTTCACAACCGTCCCCGGCTTTGGCATGATCCGCGCCCGGCCAGGGCCGTTTTCGGCCCCGCCGCAAAGGATTCAGCCATGCCCGCTCCCCATACCCTGTCCGGCGTCGCCGCCGCCCTGTTCGCCTTCGTCTCCTGGGGGCTTTTGCCCATCTACTGGAAGTCCCTGGCCGACGTTGCCCCGGTGGAGATTCTGTGCCACCGCCTGGTGTGGTCGCTGCTGGCGGCCGGGGCGGCTTTGGTGGTCATGGGTCGGCTTGGCGAGGCGCGCCGGGTGTTGTCCCGCCGCCGGGATGTGCTGCTCATGGCCTCCTGCGGCCTGCTTTTGGGCGTCAACTGGCTGCTTTTTATCCAGGCGGTCAATTCCGGGCATGTGGTGGAGGCCAGCCTGGGCTATTTCATCAACCCCCTGGTGAACATGGTGCTTGGGGCGATTTTTTTTCGGGAGCGGTTAAGCCGCCTCCAGGCCCTGGCCGTGGCCCTGGCCGTGATCGGGGTGGGCATAAGCGTCGTGGCCCACGGTCGGCTGCCGTGGATCGCCCTGGCCCTGGCCGGAACCTTCGGGGTCTACGGGCTCCTGCGCAAGCTGATGCGGGTGGAGTCCCTGCCCGGGCTGTTTTTTGAGACGGCGGTGCTGGGCGTTCCGGCCGGGTTCTACCTGTGGGGGCTTTGGCAGGATGGACGCGGGGCGTTTCTGCATCTGGGGCAGGCCACGGATGTGCTTTTGCTGTGCGCGGGTGTGGTCACGGCGGCCCCGCTTCTGGCCTTCGCCTTTGCGGCCCGGCGGCTGCGCCTGACCAGCCTGGGCATTTTGCAATACATCGCGCCCACCTGCATGTTCCTGCTCGGGGTTCTGGTCTACGGCGAGCCCTTCGACCCGGCCCGGGCGGCGACTTTTTGCTGCATCTGGGCCGGGGTCGCGGTCTACACCGTGGATGCGGTCCTCACCCTGCGCCGGATTCCGGGAGGCAAGGCCTAGGCCCTGGCTTACTGGTCGCCCAGCAGAAGCGGCGCTATCGCCGGGACGGCCCCCGTTGAGCCCGGCAGGGGCACGTACCAGACCCCCCGGCCGTGGGTGAAGGCGAAAAGCTGTCCGCTTTGCGCGTCGCGCACCAGGGATTCCGTAATCACGTTGGCGAAGCCGGTATTCTCCACCGCCCAGGACAAGCCGCCGTTGGTGGTCACGAAGACCCCCACATCCGTGCCCACGTACAGCCGCGAGGGGACGTCCGGGTCCACGACCACGGAGAAGGTCGGCACGTCGGGCAGCCCCGACGCCCCGGACCCGGAGATGTCGACCCAGGTCGCTCCACCGTCTTCGGACTTGAGCACGTGGTGCTGCCCGAAATTGGAGCAGGTGGCGTAGATGGTCTGGGTGTCGGTGAGGTCGAAGGCCAGGGAGGAGATGTTCCCGGTGACCGGCTGGGCCGAGGGCCACACGGTGGCCGCAGTTGCCGAAAGGGCCGCCGTGCCCACCAGGATGTAGCCGTTGGTCTTGCCGATGGCCACCAGGTTCGAATTGCCCGGGGCCACGGCCATGGCGCTTATGGAGGAGTCGCCCGCCAGAAGCGCCCCGGCCTGGGTCCAATTTGTCGCGCCGTTTACGGTCCGCCAGGGGAGCTTGTTGCCGGTCCACAGGATGTCCGGATTTCCCGGGTCCATGACGAACACGGTGATGAAGGGGAAGTCTGCGGCCTTTTCGGTGATGCCGCTTACGCAGTTTTCGTAGTTGACCCCGCCATCCGTGAAACGGACCATGGAGAGGTTGGTGAATTCGCCGTAGAGGATGTCCGTGTCGGCAGGATTGACGGCCACGGCCCCGCCGTCGCCGCCCAGAAGCGTGGTCCAGGCGTTGGGACCGGCGGCCGTGGTTCCCCGGGTGGTGCCGTTGTCCTGGGCCCCGCCGAAAAACGTATTCCCGCCGGGATAGACCGCGCCGTAGTAGTACTGGGTCACGGACAGGCCGTTGTTGAGGCTGGTCCAGGCCACCTGGGGTGGATTCGTGGTGTCGCAGACCGTCTGGGTGACGGCCGCCCGGGCGTTGGCGGTCACGGCCAGCCCGCCGTCGTGGCCGCTGTAGAGGGTCTGGTTGGCGCTTCCGTCGTAGGCGGGGTGGAACGCCAGGACGTGATGGTCGGCGTGGTTGTAATAGGGGCGGCTGGTCTCGGTCCACCAGTAGGAGGCCATGCCCCAGGTCTGGCCGCCGTCGTCCGAACGGAAGAGGTCGATGCCCCCGGCCCAGACGATGTCCGGATCCTTGGGGTCCACGGCGATGACGTTGTCGTACCAGCCCTGGTTGGAGAAGTTTTCCGCCTTGGTGGTGCAGGGGCACATGGCGCTTTGCGGGTTGGTCAGGAGCATGTCGGCCGGGACGGTGCAGTCGTTGGTGTTGGTGTAGACCGCGTTCCAGGTCGTGCCGCCGTCTGTGGACTTGAGCACGGCCAGAAGCCCGTTGGTGTAGAGATAGTCCTTGGTCTTGTTGTTGTTCGAGGCCAGGGCGTAGATGACGTCGGGATCGGACGGGGCGATGGCCAGGGAGGTGCGGTCCATGTAGGCCTGGGTGTAGACCTGGGGCCACGTCTGGCCGTTGTCGGCGCTGCGCAGGATGTAGGCCGTGGGCGAGGTGGTCCACAGGCCGCAGGCGGCGAACACCCGGTCGGTCCCGGCGTTGTCGCTCACGGCCAGATCGGTGCAGCCGCTGATGGTCGAGGCGTCGTGGACCTGGGTCCAGGTGGTCCCGGCGTCGGCGGACAGATAGATGCCCTTGCGGGTGGCGGCGTAGACCCGGTTCGAGTCGTTGGGGCTGATCACGATGTCGTTGACGTAATAAAACGCCTCCGTGGCCGTGGCGGACAGCTGCGTCCAACCGGCCCCGGCATTGGTGGTCTTGAAGATGCCCGCGCCGCGCACGGCGTCGGAATTGCCGAAGCCCTCGCCGGTCCCGGCGTAGAGGACGTTTGAGTTGCCCGGGTCCATGGCCAGGGAGCACACGGCCAGATTGGGCAGCAGATCGGTCAGGGGGGTCCAGGTGGTTCCCGAATTGACGGTCTTCCAGACGCCGCCGGCCACGCCTCCGGCGTACATGGTGGCGGGCGCGCCCGGGTCGATGACCAGGGAGCGGATCCGGCCGCCCACGTTGCCGGGACCGACTGCGGTCCACCGGCCCAGCACCCCTTCGCGGGAATTCAGGAAGTCGCCCTTTCTGCCCGCCGGGATGAGCCTGTCCAGGCGCGTGGAATAGATGTCCATGCCTTTCATATGCTCGAGGGCGGCGACGTAGCGCTCGGAGGGGATGGCCTTTTCCCCCACAGGGGCGCGCTTTTCGGCGAAAAAGACCATGGCCTCCTTGGGCTTGTCGAAACGCTTCTTGGGCTTGGCGCGCTTTTTGGCCAAAAGCCTAGCCAGCCGCTCCGTGTCGCTTTCCGCTTTTTTTTGGGCAAGTTGCGGGGCGTTTTGCAGGGAGTTGGAGGGGGGCTGGTCGCTGCCGCACCCGAAAAGGGAGACGGACACGAGAAGGATCAGAAGCACGCCGACGGGCAGCGGCGTGATACGCGCCGCGTTGCGTAGAAAAAGCGGCATGGTCATACGGTGGCTCCGGGAAAGAGGGTTTGTTGCCGCCAGGGATGCAAGGCCTTATTCAGGCGTGTCCTCCGGGAGTCCGGGGCGTCAGGGCCGCAGACATGGCGCCGTCCCGCGACGCCGTGGAGGACACGATGCCCGTGCCTCCAGATTCGTCTGTCGCCGACCGGCGACAGGTTCTCATTGTCAGCAGCCCGGTTGTCCGGGGCGGCCGCAGCAGGTGCGCATGGAAAAGATCTTGCGCAGGGTGTTGGCGATCACCAATCGGACCTTGGCCCCAAACCTTCCGGGCCGGGTCAGGTTTTCCAGAAAACGGTCCAGGCGTGGGCGGGGTGTCTGGCACATGGCGTTTTTCCCTGCGGCCTGGGCGTGGCCGCATTTTTTCCACCAGCCGTTCGCTGGAGGAGGTGCGAAGCCCGTCCCGCCTCAGCCCGACAGGTCCGAGGTGCAGTGGCCGCACTTGATGGCCGCCAGGGGGATGGCCGACCGGCAGAAGGGGCATTCCTTGGTGGTCGGCGCGGCCTTGGGCGCGGCGCGCAGCCGGTTGACCACCTTGACCAGGAAAAACACGGCCAGGGAGACGATGAGGAAGTCGATGACGGTGTTGATGAACACGCCGTAGTTGACGGTGGCCAGCCCCAGGTTCTTGGCCTCGGCCAGGGATGCGGCGGGCGTGTCCGAGAGATTCACGAACAGGTTGCTGAAATCGATGTTGCCCATGATCCGGCCGATGGGCGGCATGAGCATGTCGGATACCAAAGACGACACTACCTTGCCGAAGGCCGCGCCCATGATCAACCCCACGGCCAGATCGACCACGTTCCCCCGGGCCGCGAACTCCTTGAACTCCTGGATGATGCGCATGATTTCCCCCGCGTCGTTTTCCGATACGGCCCGCCGTTTCGGGCCGCCCTGTCGCCGCGACGACTTCCTGCGGCGTTAGTCCCCCAGAAGCAGGCTGTTGACGGCCGGGACCGAGCCCGGCGTGTCGGCTGGAGCGGTATAGGTCAGATAGGCCACTGAACAGGCCACCCGGGCGGAGGTGTACTTGATGCGCATGTAGCCGCCCTCGCCCCAGTCGGTGGAGCCCCAGCTGTTGCGCAGGATCCAGTAGCCGTTGTTTTCTGCATCCCCGTTGTCGTCCCAGCCCACCAGGGCCACGGCGTGGTTGGTGGTGGTGTAGGCGCAGGGGGAGCCGGGGCAGGTGGTCAGGGTGTCTTCATAGATGCCGCCGGAATAGGCGTCGAAGGCGGAATCGGCGTAGACGGCCACGTCCACCACGCCATAGGTCATGATGGCGGTCTTGATGGCGTCGATGTCGTTGCAGCCGCAGCGGCCCCAGGAATCGAACTTGACCACGGGGTCGCTCATATGGGTGCAACTGCCTGGGTCGCTCGGCGTATACGGAAAGTTGGCCTCCCAGGTGACGCCCTCCACGGTCAGGGCCAAAAGCTCCGCATAGTCGTAGTCTGCGCCGCTGCAACCGGCAAAGTGATCGTAATACGGGCCGTATTCGCCCAGGCACCAGGCGATGAAGGACTCGGAGAAGTCGGCCACGTTGGCGTCATAGCGGCCCATGGCCACGTTGTAGACGCCTTCGGCTGCGGCCACGGCCCCGAAGGCGTAGCAGGATCCGCAACTGCCCTGGTTCTTGATCGGCCCGATGTAGGAATGCCCGTTGTAGCTGCGCCAGTCAAAGGATGTCGGCAGGGCCTTTTTGGGCAGGGCGCTGACGGAGCTTGCCGCCAGACGGGAGTTTTCGGCGGGCGGCAGGGAGGCCCGGCGGCTGCGGTATGTGCTCCGCTCGGCCGGGGGGAGGTTGAAGATCGGATTGGGGGCCACGGTGAACTGGTAGCCATTGTGGCGGATTTTTTCCCGGATCTCGTCGATGGTGTCATCGGCGTCGAACGGGATCGGCTCCGCCCACGCATTCCGCTGGGCGGCCAGAAACACGACACAGACCATGGCGGCATAGGCAAACAGCCGTCGTATCATACGCCCCCCCCAACCGTTTTTGCGAGTGAGATCCTTCCGCCTTGAGGCAAAAGAGAAAGCCCGGGGAAGCCCGGGCTTTCTCTTCGTTAATACCGGCGTTCCTGCTGGCTGCCGACGACGGTCCCGGCCACGGCCCCAAGTCCGCCGCCCAGAAGCGCCCCCACCCCGGCGTTGCCGCCGGCGATGGCGCTGATCCCGGCCCCGGCTGCCGCGCCAATCGCCGCGCCGCTTAAGGCCCCCTGCTGGGTGGGCGTCATCCTGGTGCAGGCCACAAACCCCAATGTCAGCACCATTACAGTGACAATGATGATATTTTTCACGGCTTTGCCCCCTTGGCCACCATGGTCGGCAGAATCAGTTCCTTCCACACGACATCCATGACCAGCGTGTCGCCCTTGTCCGGATGGGCGGCAAAATAGTCGTCGATCTTCCCTTCGACCTCGGTCCATTTCTTGTCCTTGAAGGCCAAAACCCATCCCTCGGTGAACTTCGAGGGATCGTCGGCCTCCTTGAGGTCGATGTGGTGCTCGATGGCCACCACGCTGCTGGCGCCGACCAGAAAGGCCAGTTTTTCCTGGTGGGTGGATTTCATCCACACCACGCCGGTGATTTCCGGCATGGCCGGTTCGGCGGCAAAAAGCCCCCCGGCCGTGAACACAAAGAGTCCGACGGCGACGATAAGCGCCGTGACGCTGCGACATCCTTTCATGGCACCTCCTGCATTTTTTGTTCCCCGGCCTTGCTTCGCCGATTGGCGAGGGGCTGGGAACGCGGGCAATCCGTCCGGGCTGCCCGCAATTCATACATCATGCAAGAAAGTAGCATTGCCGCGCGGGAATGACAACGGTTCTCGTTTCGTTGAGGCGACAGAGGGGTTACGCCTCCGGGGCCGTTGCGGCTATGGGGGAGGGACCGTCCGCGAGCCCGGCCAGGGCGTGCTCCAGTTCGGCGGCCATGCCCGCGAGTTCGGCCAGGGGGGTCTGCGACCGCAGGGCGGTCTCCAGGCGTGCGGCGGCCCGGCTGCAGGCCATGGCCCCGATGGTGGCCGCCGTGCTTTTGATGTTGTGGACGCAACGGAAGGCTGCCGGGGCGTCCCCGGCGGTCATGCACTCCCGCAGCCGCGTGGCGCTGGCCTGGAGCTCCCGCAGGCAGATGGGCAGGACGATGTCGTAGTCGTCGCGGCTTAAGCCCAGTCGGCGGCGGGCCGCCTCATGGAGCAAAACCCCGTCCTGGACCGTGCCGCGATTATCCGCGCCGGGGGCGTCTTCCCGGGCGAAGCGGCGCAAAAATCCGGCCAACTCGTAAAAATTCACGGGCTTGAGCACAAAACCGTCCATGCCCGCCTCTCGGCTGATGCGCTCGGCATCAGGGCGGGAATGGGCGGTCATGGCCACCAGGGGGATGTCCCGGGGACATCCCGGCCGACCGCCCTGACGGATGGTTCGCGCCAATTCCGGGCCGCTCGTCCCCGGCATTTCCACATCCAGAAGCACCACATCGAAGGGTTCCCGGGACAGGAGCGCCAGGGCTTTTTCGCCTGAGGACACGGCCCTGGCGAAGGCCCCCAGGCGTGTGAGGTGCAGCAGGCTGACCTTGCAGTTGAGGGGGTCATCGTCCACCACCAGAACCCGCAGGGTCTTTTCCGAGAAAACCGGTGACTCGTCATCCGGGGCCGGATCAGGGGGGATGGCCGCCTCCTCCCCGGGGGGCAGATGGGCCGTCAGGGTGAAGACGCTGCCCTGCCCCGGCCGGGAGTCCGCCCGGATGCCCCCGCCCATGCAGTGCGCAAGATGGGCCGCGATGCACAATCCCAGTCCCGTGCCGCCGAATCGGCGTCCGATGTCGGCATCGGCCTGGCCGTATTCCGTGAAGATGCGGCCACGTTTCTCGGGGCTGATGCCGATGCCCGTGTCATGTATGGCGAAGGCCACCATGTCCGGCCCGGCCGACGGATCGGGGGCGACGGCAAGGCGCACCTCGCCCGATGGGGTGAATTTGACGGCGTTGCCCAGCAGGTTGATGAGCACCTGGCGCAACCGCCTGGAATCGCCCCGGACCACCCGGGGGGTGGCGGGATCGATGTCTACGCCAAAGGCCAGGCCTTTTTGCCGGGCGTTGGTCTCGAAGATCGCCCCGGTGGTCGCGATGAGTCGGGTGAGATCGAAATCGCCTTCGTCGAGGGTGAACTTTTCGGCCTCGATGCTTGAGATGTCCAGGATGTCGTTGATCACCGCCAGCAGATGCCGTCCGGAATCCCGGATGGTTCCCAATCCCTCGCGGACATCCGGCGTGGGGCGTGAGCCCAGAAGATAGTCGGCAAGCCCTAAAATGGCGTTGAGCGGGGTGCGCAGCTCGTGGCTGGTCCTGGCCAGGAACCGGCTTTTGGCCTGGCTCCCGGCCTCGGCCACCTCGCGTTCGCGGCGCAGCATGTAGACCCGTTCAGCCATGGCGATGGTCAAAAGCAGGGCGGCCAGGGCCGATGTGGCCTGGAAGGCGTGGAAGGCGACGGCAGAAGCGGGCAGAAGGCCCAGGTAGGAGGCCAGTCCCACCGCCCCGCCCACGGCCCAGACCACCCAGGCCAGGGAGAAAAAGACCATGGCCTTGCCGCCGCGTCGGCGGCAGGCATAGGTCGCGCCGAGGGCCAGAAAAGGCCCCAGGGTGACCAGGGCGGCCTCCAGGTCGGCCACGCTATGGGACGAAAAAAACATCGCTCCCAGGCCGCAGACGGCGCAGAGCGACCCATGGGCCAGAAGCGTCGCGTCAAAGCGTCTGGATCGTTCCCGGGTCTTGAGAAAGGCCCTGGCCAGCATGGCCGTGGTCAGCCCGACAAGGCCGAGCATCCCGCTCCCCCAGGCCCAGGACACGGCAAGCGACCGGCTGCCGAGGATGTCGAGCAAAAAGCCGTTGGCCGAAACGAAAAAACCCAGTTCCGCCAGGGAATAGGCCGTCAGCCAGAGGTAGCCCGACTCGCGCAGGGTGACCAGCATGGACAGGTTGAGAATCACCAGGGTGAACACGATGCCGTAATAGATCCCGAAAAAGACCATGCTCGATTGCTGGTGGGCCGTCATGGACTCGTGGCTGCGCAGGACCAGGGGAAAACGCAATCCGTCGCCCTGCACCCGCAGAAACAGGGCAGCGGGCCATTGGCCCGGGGGAAAGTCCAGGGCGAAGGAGAAGGGGGTCGCGAAGGCGTATTCGGGACCGAGCCTGCCGTCCTTCACGAGCCGCAGGCTGCGCCATCCGGCCGGGTCTCCGTCGCCGGAGGAGGGCATGGCGGTGCGGTGGAACAGGGTGAGTTCGACAATGGCGTCCGCATCCCACAGCCGGGGCCAGCCCAGGCTCAGATACGTCGTGCCCACGGAGCGTCGCAGCGTCCCGTCAAGGGGGATTTTGATCCAGGCGGCTGCCGTGCCGGGATCAAACGTCACCGTAGTGCCGCCTACCGGGGAGAAGGCCTCGGGCGGCAGGGCCGCCACCCGGACGATGTCCATGACGCCATCCGGGTCCGTCAGGACCATGGCGGTTGCGGCAAGATCCGTTTCGCAGGCATCGGGGGTTGTATCTGCGGGGCTGTCCGGCGGGAAACACAAGACTGTGGCGGCCATGCCGCACACAAGCACAAGCGTGAGGGCAAGGCGCAGGGCGTGGTGAGTCATGCTTGCCGCTGGAATGGAAGTCACGGGGTGAAGATGACCCCTAAATTTTTTAGAAGATTAGCCATTTTCTCCGGCCCCGTCAATTTCGGCGCCGCCGGGGCGCGCCTTTCGCGGCAACGCCAAGACAAAACGGCCGGGACACGGCGGACGCCGGTTCCCGGCCGGGCAACGGAAAAATCCAGTCGTCGGCGCCAGGGATGCCGGGCTACAACCCGTGGCCGCACTCGTGGCCGTGGTGCTGGCACAGTTCGTCGCGGTCGGCGAGATTTCCCGCCAGATAGGCGGCCAGGGCCTCTTCCACCGGGCCGGAGGCCCCGCGAAAGACCTGGATGCCGTTTTGCCGCAGGCGCATGACCGCGCCCTCGCCCATGTTTCCGGCCACCAGCACCGACACGCCCATGGACAGAAGCGTGGGGATCAGGTCGGATTTGCAGCCGCACTGGGGCGGCGGGGTGAAGGACTCGCGGGAGATAATGGTCTTGGCGTCGTCCACGGTGGCGATGGTAAAGGACTCGCAGTGGCCGAAATGTTCGTCCACCAGGCCGCCCTTGGTCGGAACAGCGATTTTTGTCATAAAAGACCTCCAACAAATGATGTGCCGGGGGTGTAGCCCATTGCCGGAAAAACCGCCAGCCACGGCAGGGGGATTCCTCCGGCCGGAGAGGGTCAGAAGGTGATGCGCGCCGTGGTGGTGAGGGTCGTCTTGCCCCGGCTGGCCGGACCCGTGACCAGGCACCACAGGGCCGCAGCCTCGGTATAGGGATCCTCGGCGGACATGCCGTCCACGGGGAGGATCACCGAAAGACCGCGCTGGGCCGCGCCCGTGGCCGTATGCAGCACGGCCCCGTGGGCCGCCGTGCCCGTGACCACCACCGTGGTCACGCCGCGCTCGGCCAGGGCCTTTTCCAGGTCCGTGCCCAGGAATTTGTCCACGCTGGCGGCCACCACCGGGTCGGCGGAGGTGCGCCCCATGCTTTCGAAAATGTCCTCGGGCCTGCCCGTGCGGGTCAGGCTGTAGAGGATGGGGACGCCCGCCGCCCTGGCCCTGGCCGCCAGGGCGGACACGGCCGCGACCGTATCCAGGCAGCGCGGGCGGCGTTCGGCGTTGCAGGTCTGGGGCTGCATGTCCAGGATCAGGAGGGCCGTTTTCCCCTTGGGCGGGGATGCGTCCTCCAGGACCGGCGCAGGCGGCGGGGCGATTCCCGACCACAGGTCCACCACCGTCTCCCCGGCCCGGGCCGCATGCGTGGTCATGCTAAGCGCCACAAGCGCCGCCGCAAGACACATCGCCAGAGGGTGCAGGCTGCAACGTGGTCTCGTCCCATCCATGTTCCGCTCCTTTTGGTCATGACCCTTCGGCCTTCAGAATCGAGGCCAGTATCGTATGCAGATCGTCCATCTCGAAGGGCTTGGCCAGATAGGCGTTCATCCCGGCGGCCAAAAACGTCTCCCGGTCCCCGGTCATGGCGTAGGCCGTCAGCGCCACGATGGGGATGTCCGCCGCAGCCGCGAAACCCGGTTCGGTGCGGATGCGCCGGGTGGCCTCCACCCCGTCCAGAACCGGCATCTGCACGTCCATGAGGATGAGGTCGAAATCCTCCCGGGTCAAGGCCTCCAGGGCCTCCTGACCGTTTTGCGCGCCACTGGCCAGGTAGCCCATCTTCTCCAACATGCGCACAAGGCCCTTCCGGCTGACCGGGTCGTCCTCGGCCACCAGGATGCGGCGTATCCCGGCGGCGGGGGCGAAGGCCGCAGCCCTTCCGGCGGCCGCCGCCTGCAAAGCGGAGTCGACACGCCGACATTCCACGGCGCAATACAGCGTCGTGCCGGCCCCGGGTTCGCTCTCCACGCAGACCGAACCGTTCATGGCCAGGGCCAGACGGCGCACGATGGACAGCCCCAGCCCCGCCCCCTGGTGCCTGCGGGTGTAGGCGCCTTCGACCTGGGTGAAGGTCTCGAAAATGCGTTCCATCTGGTCGTCGGCGATGCCCACCCCTGTATCTTCGACCATGAAAAGCAGGGTGGCCAGCCCCGGCGTACGCCCGGGCAGCACCGAGGTCTCGACCCGGATATGCCCGGCCTCGGTATATTTCACGGCGTTCCCGGCCAGGTTGACGAGGATCTGCCGGATGCGCAGTTCGTCGCCGCGCAGACGGCTGTCGCCCTGGGCGGCGCGTATCTCCAGGGCCAGCCCCCGTTCCCGGCAGGCCGGGGCGATGGCCTCGCGCACCCCGGCCAGCAGGTCGTCCAGGGCGAATTCGGCCTGGGTGATGGTCAGCTTTCCGGCCTCGATGCGCGACAGGTCCAGGATGTCGGATAAAAGGGCCGTGAGGCGCTGTCCGGACTTGACGGCCATGGCGATGTACTCGTTTTGCTCCCCGGTCGGCTTGGTCAGGGTGAGCAACTGGAGCATGCCCAGGATGCCGTTTAACGGCGTGCGGATCTCATGGCTCATGTTGGCCAGGAATTCGCTTTTGGAGCGGTTGGCGGCGTCGGCCTGGAGCTTGGCCGCCACCAGGGACTCCTCGGCGGCCTTGCGCGCGGTGACGTCCATGGCCATGGTGATGATCCCGGACTGGCCGTCGGGCATGGCCCCAAGCGGGGCGCAGGCCACCTCCCAGAACTGGTCGGTCCCGTCCTTGCAGAGGATGCGGCACTGGATCGTGCGTCCGGGCTCGGACGGGCAGGGGGGAAATCCCGCCAGCCCCGTAAGGGAGGGGTCGGCGCAGGTCACCCTGGTGGCAAAGGCGTCGAGGTGCGGCAGATCGGCCAGGCTGTAGCCGCTTTGCGCGGTGAAGGCCCGGTTGACGCTGTACACCTGGCCGGATTCGGCGTGGATCATGATGGGGAAGGGGGCCTCGCGCACGGCCGTGCGAAAGCGTTCCTCGCTGTGGCGCATCTCCTCCCGGGCGGCGTATTGGGCGGTGACGTCGGAAAAAACCAGCACCACCCCGACCACGGCCCCGGTGTCGTCATGGATGGGCGCGGCGCTGTCCGCGATCTGGTGTTCCCGGCCGTCACGGGACAGAAGCGAGGTGTGGTTGGCCAGGCCGATCACCTCGCCGGAACGCATGACCCGGTCCACGATGCCGGGGCAGGGCTTACGGGAGAGGGTGTCCACGATGGCGAACACCTCTTCCAGGGGCTTCCCTGCGGCCTGGTCCGCAGGCCATCCCGTGAGCCGCTCGGCCGTGGGGTTCATGCGGGTGATGCGGCCCTGCGCGTCCGTGGCCATGACCGCGTCCCCGATGGAGCGCAGGGTTACGGCCAGGTCTTCCCGGCTTTTCCGCAGGGCCTCCTGAGCGGTCTTGAGGCTTGAGATGTCGGCATGGGTGCCGATCATGCGCTGTGTCTGGCCCGTGTCGTCCCGGGCCACGATCCTGCCCCGGTCGAGTATCCACTTGTAGGAGCCGTCCTTGCAACGCATGCGAAATTCCGCCGTATAATCGGGTGTTTCCCCCCGGATGTGCGCGGTCAGCCGACCCTCGGCCATGGCCAGGTCGTCGGGATGCACCAGGTTTTGCCACGTCTCGTAGGTGTCGGGCAACTCGGCCGGGGCAAAGCCCAGCATCTCCTTCCAACGCCGGGACAGGTTGACGGCCCCGGTCTGCACGTCCCAGTCCCACACGCCGTCGCCAGCGCCTTCCAGGGCATATTGCCAACGGGCTTCGCTTTCCCGCAAAAGCGCCTCGTTTTTGCGGCGAGTCCTGCCCGTGGCCCCGATAAAAGCCGCCAGCAGCAGCAGGAAACAGATCCAGGAGACAAGCAGCGAGGTGGTGAAGGCGTCCTGCCTGGCGGCCAACGCCGCGAAACGCGCCCGGGCTCCACGCTCCAACTCATCGCCCAGGCCCTCCAGGGCGGCGTAGATGCTGCGCAGCTCCAGGGCCAGGGCCGGGTCGGCGCGGCCCTCCGGGGTGGTGCGCCGGGCCGAGAGCCGCGCCATATCCGTGATCAGGGATTCAAAGCGGTGGAGATCGTCGTTAAGAACCGTCTGATCTCCCGCCATGCCGTCCCCGGCCGCGTTCAGGCTGGCCGCCACCTCCCGGATGCGCCGGGCGGCCTGTTCGAAAAAGGCGTCCCGGGCGGCCAGGGACACGCCCTCCTCCCCGGCCAGGCTCCGCTGGGTGGCCAGGGCGCCCTTGAGGGCCTCGATCCGGGCCCGTTGCAGATTTTCAATGACCGGCAGCGAGGTGTGGAAGCTTTCCCGCCTGGCGTCGCTGGCGAACCAGAACAGCGTCCCGGACAGGGCGGTGACCGCAATGACGGCGTAGAAGGAGACGTCGCCGGACAGCAGGGCCTCGCGTAGGGTGGATGCGATTTTTTTGAGGCTCACCAGTTCTTTCTCCTGCGCCCGGGCGCCGGATCAGGCGGGCCGGGTCTGGCGTTGCTGACGCGTGCGTGGGGGACGAAAGACTACGGCTGCGTGTCGCCAGGCATGTCCTGTGCGCTGAATCCAAAGGGGCCGATCAATTCCAGGTGCCTGGGGGAGCCGACAAAATCGGCCAGTACGCCGTTTATGCGCTCGCGTAGCGCTGTGTCGTCCTTGCGGAATCCAAAAGCCGCCTGCCCCTTGCCCTCCCGGCCGTTCGTGATGGGGCCGGTGAAGGGAGCGGCGGCCTGGCATGCGCCGTTCGTGCCCCGGGCCAGGAGGTTCACCGTGGGGGCGGACAGGGCCAGTCCGTCGGCCCGCCCGGCCGTGACGGCGGCCACCCCCGTGGCCGCGTCCGGAACCCGAAAGAGCTGCGCCCCGGGGATGCCCAGGCCCTTCAGATAGTCCTCTTCCACGGACCCGGCCAAAACGGCCAGGACCACGTCCGGTCGGCTGGCCGTTTCGTCGTAGGAAGACAGGCCCTTGGGGTTTCCGGCCCGGACCAGGAGGCCCTGGCCCACCTGGACCGTGGGCAGGGAAAAGTCGATGCGTTTGGCGCGCTCAGGCGTGGCGAACATCCCGGCCGCGATCATGTCGATGTCGTCCTCCTCAAGCCTGGGAATGAGGCTGGAAAAATCGGCCAGCACCCATTGTATGTCCGTGACGCCAAGCTGCGACAGCACGGCCCGGGCCGTTTCCGGGGCCTCGCCCGTGACCCGTCCCGAGGCGTCCCGGAAGGCGAAGGGATATTCCTCGGCGTAGCCCACGCGCAGGGTTTTGCCGGTCCAGGTCTTCTGTTCCTGCTCCGGGGCCATGAAGAGGATCGCCAGGGCGACGAGCAGTCCGACAATGGCCACGGCGGCCAGGGCGGCCAGGGTGGTGGGGCCGGGGCGTCTCATGGGGTCGGTTCCATGTCTTTCGAACAGCGGGATGTCGTGTCCGTCCCAGGGCGGATGCCGTTTGCGAAAAGAGCGATTCATTACACGATACCATGCAACGAGTCGTGGGGATAGCTTTTTTGGAACGGAATATGGGGGCAGGGGCGGGCGGCCCGACCCGGAGAATTTTGAAAGCCAAGGGCTAGGCCTCGCGGCCCGGCCCCTTGAACAGCGTCGCGTACGTCATGTCTGGAAAAGACGGCGTTTGATTCATGAAATCATCAGTTCAGCATGCCGCCTGCCTGGGCAGGCCCAAAGCCGCCGGGGGCGGCCCTCCCATTGCGTTCGGAAATAGCCGTTATGGTTTGGCGAAAAGCAACGCCTTGAGCTTAGGATTTTTCTTCACAAAATACATGCCTGTTTGTTTGTGGGCGCCGCACTAGCGCAGCGCCTTGGGACGCCTGCCTCCGGGCAGGGGCCGGGCCGTTCCGGCCTCGCCGCTCTCGGCCTGCATCTCTTCGATGAGTTGCGTGAGCTCCCGGGCCTGCCCGGCCATGTCGGTCACGGCCCCGGAGGCCTCGCGCATGGCCTGGGAGGTGTCCGTGGAGATGGCGTTGATCTCCTCAATGGACCGGTTGATCTCCTCGCTGGCCGAGGACTGCTGTTCCGAGGCCGTGGCGATGGAGCGCACCTGGTCGGCGGCCAGATCCACCAGATGCACGATCTCCTTCAGGGATTCCCCGGCCCGGGTGGCCAGTTCCGTGGCTTCTTCGATGGTGCGCACGGCCTGCTCCACGTTTTTGACGTTGGTCGTGGTGCCGGTCTGGATGCCCTGGATGGCCTCGCCCACTTCCTTGGTGGCGGTCATGGTTTTTTCGGCCAGCTTACGGACCTCGTCGGCCACCACGGCGAAGCCGCGCCCCGCATCCCCGGCCCGGGCGGCCTCGATGGCGGCGTTTAAGGCCAGAAGGTTGGTCTGGTCGGCGATGTCCGAGATGACGTTCATGATCCGGCCGATGCCCTCGGCCTGCTTGCCGAGGGTGTCCATGTCCTGCTTGAGGCCGAAGGCCTGGGTCCGGACCATGCCCACGCCGGAGACCACCCGGTCCACGACGACGGCCCCTTCCTCGGCCTTTTTCTTGGCCGCATCGGAGGTCTCGGCGGCCTGGGAGGCGTTTTTGGCCACCTCGAGCACCGTGGCGTTCATCTCCTCCATGGCCGTGGCCGTCTCGCCCACCCGCTGGGCTTGGTTTTCGGCCCCCCGGCTGGACTGGTCGATGCGCGCCGTGAGTTCCTCAGAGGCGGCGTTGACCACGCGGACCACGCCCTCCAGTTTCCCGGCGGCGTGCAGCATGCCCTCGGCCTTGGCCCGTTCGGCCGCTTCCTTGGCGGCCTGGGCCTCATCCATGGCCCGCTGCGCCTTTTCCGTCTCCTGGGCGGCCTTTTGCAGGGCCTTTTCCACCTCGCCGATTTTGTCCTTGAGGGCCGCCACCATGTTGCCCATGGAGATGGCCAGATCCCCGATCTCGTCATCGACCTTGACGTCAAGGGTGCTGGAATAGTCTCCGGCCTCGACCTTGCGGGCGAACGCCGCCAGCCGCAACACCGGCTTCGTGAACTTTTTGGAGGCGAAAAGGCCCACCCCGGCCAGAAGGGCCATGGCCGCAAGACAGACGTAGAGGATGTGCAGGAAGACGTTTTGCTGCGCAGCCGTGATCACGGACATGTCCTTGCCCAAAAAGAACATGCCCACGGCCTTGCCGTCGGCGTCGAAAAACGGCCAGTACACGGCCATGTACGGCTTTTTGAAAAGCGACAGACTGAGCACATGGATCTCTTTGCGGCCAAGCACGGCGTCCGTGACCGCCTTGTTGTCCATGGTGGTGCCCACGACCCGCTTGCCGTCGGCCATGATGGTGGTGGATTCGCGCACGTTGCCGTAAAAAATGGTGGTTTCCACGTCGAGGATCTTTTTCACCGAATCCACGAAGGCGTCGTCCTTGGAGACATTCATGCCCACCACGACGGCGCCGATGGTCTTGCCGTCTTTTTTCACCGGGGCCGTGGCCCGAAGCGAGATTTTGACCACCTTGCCGGGCTCGAAGGTGCTGCATGTGGAGCCGGCCAGGGCCTTTTGGACGCACTGCTGATTGGCGATGCTGTCGCCTGCGGCGTCGTCGTGGCCCCGGGACAACACGGTCCCCTTGTCGTCCACGAAGACGATGAAATCCGTCTGCCCGGTCTGCATCAGATCCTGGCCCAGCTTTTTGAGCAGGGCCGCATCCGCCGTGGCCACGCCGTTAATGACATTTGGCCGCACGGCCTGGGATTGGGCCAGCCCGGCGTAGTCTGCAAGCATGCGGTCCACCCGGTCCTGGACCACTTTTTGGTCTGAGCCGATGGCCTCAATGAACGATTTTTCGAAACCTTCGCCCACGGAATAGTACGACGCCACCAGGGCTGAGGCACCGCTCACCAGCACCGAGGCCACGACAAGGAAGACCAGTTTGAAGGAGATGTTGATGCGCACGTCGGTTCCCCCGCGCTTTCGAGGTTATGGGCCTTGACCACGCGTTTGCTTCAATGCGGATTGAGCCCGTCCATTTCAGACTCGTTGCATGAACGTGACGATTTGGCAACAGAAAAGGGATATTGTTACAAAAAGCGCGTTGTTGGAGTGAAATGGAGACAAAATAACGTTGTTGCGATGGCCGACACGGCGTTCCCCGCAGAGGGTGCGTCAGGCAGAGTGGGGATTAATTGATTTTGAGACGCATTTTCAAGATGAGGGCTCAGTTCCCGGCAGGGTCATGCAATGATCCCGTCGGAAGTTCCGTTCGCCGCGTCGAGCCCGGCCAGGGCCGCGTGCAGGCGGTCCAGAAAGATGCGGGCGAAGGCCTCGATCTCCAGAAGGCCGAACAGGACCGGTTCACAGTCGATCCCGGCCCGGGCCAGCGTCCCGCGCCAGGAATGCTCCTCGTCTCCGGCCAGATCGCGCCGGGCGTGGGCCCCGGCCACGCTGAAAAAGGGCACAAGCCAGGCCCGCCCGGCCCCGCTGTCCAGGATGGCCCGGCGCAGGCGGCCGATGTGGGAGTCCTCCCGGGCGGCGTCGGCCCTGGTGCGGTCAAGGGTGGCGAAAAAAACCAGCGGATCGCGCCGGGCAAGTTCCGCCGCCAGGGCGGCATAGGTCTCCCGGGCCGGTCCCCTGGCCCCGTGCCCCATGACCGCCACGGCCTCGCCCGGCGTACGTTCCGGCGGCAGGCTGGCCAGGAGCGTCTCGGCGGCCAGGACGATCCCGGCCTGTCTGGCGCGTCCGCCGTCATCCCCGGCCGGGGGCAGAAGCGGCCCGCCCACGGACACGGCGGCAAATCCTTCACCCCGCCGGGCGCGGCCCGCCGCCGCCGATACCTCGCCGAACTCCCCCCCGGCCACCACATGCAGGGATTGCACGGCCACCCGGGACACCCCAAGCCTGGCCATCTCCAGAAACGCCGCATCCACCGAGCGTGCCCCGAGAAGCGGGCGCAGATGACGGCCGTGGTGCAATTCGCCCATGGTCCGGGCCAGCCGCACCGGACAGTGGGGATATAGGGCGGCCACCCGGGCCGTGAACGCCTCCAGGGTGGCCCGGGCCTCGGGGAGGCGCGAG
This sequence comes from Desulfolutivibrio sulfodismutans DSM 3696, assembly GCF_013376455.1. Taxonomy (GTDB): domain Bacteria; phylum Desulfobacterota; class Desulfovibrionia; order Desulfovibrionales; family Desulfovibrionaceae; genus Desulfolutivibrio; species Desulfolutivibrio sulfodismutans. Next base: position 3,360,661 of record NZ_CP045504.1, read on the forward strand.
CCGTGGGCGGCCAGGATGATGCCGACGGAGGGCGTGGGAGGGGAGGCAGGCATGGATGGTTGGGCGGCCTGTGCCGGGTCAGCCCCGGTCCCTGGCCGCGACCCAGCTGGCGGCGGCGGCCACCAGGGCCATGGCCCCGACCAGGGCCGCCGCATGGGGCAGGGGCAGAAAGGCGATTTTGATCCACAGGGGGGGAACGTTCAAAACCTCGGCCAGGGAGCGCTGCAACACCCATAAAAGTCCCAGGGCCAGCCCCGCGCCGCCCAGCCCCAGGGTGACGCCGCCGACCAGAAGCGGCAGCCGGATGTACCAGTTCCGGGCCCCGACCAGGCGCAGGATGGCCACCTCGTCGGCCCGGGCCAGAAGCGACAGCTTCACCGTGTTCCCCACCACCAGGGCCACCAGAAGCAGCAGGAACACCCCCGTGGGCCACAGAAGCGTGCGCCCGATCTCCACCACCGAGCGCGACAAATCCATCTGCAGGGGATTGATGTGGACCGCCGCCACCCCCTCAAGCGTTTTCAAGTCCTCGAAGGCCCGTTTGGGCCAGTCCGGGTCGTCCGGAGGGATGCGGAAGGTGGCCAGGGCCGTGAAGGGCAGGGGGCTTTTGCCGCGCAGCCAGGACAGGTCGGCCCCGGCCCCCAGGGCCTCCTGCATGACCGAAAGGGCCTGGTCCGGGGTAAACGTGGTCAGTTCGAACAGTTCGGGACGGGCCCGCAACTGCTCCCACTGGGCCGTGACCGCCTGTTCGGCGGCGTCCTTTTTCCAGAAGATCTGGTATTGGGCCTTGCCCTGGTGGCGCACCAGTTCGGTTTCCAGATTGTGCAGGAACATGGCGAACAGCCCGCCCAAAAAGGCGGTGAGCGTCACGGCGGCAAGCGTCAGGGCCTGGGGCCAGGGATGGCGGAACAGGTCGCGGATGCCGCGAAAGATCAGGCGGAGAAACATGCCCATGGTTTCCTTACGCCCCGTCCGGGCCGGAAAGACCCGCGGCCTCGGTCACGTCATAGCCGCCCTGGTCCGCCTCGCCCCCGGACAGGCGCAGGATGCCCGCCTCGGGCACGGCGGCCAGGATGTCCCGGTTGTGGGTGGCCATGATGATGCTCGTGCCGTGCTGGTGGAACTGGCGAAAGACGTCCAAAAGCCTCAGCGACAGCTCCCAGTCCAGGTTGCCCGTGGGTTCGTCGGCCAGGATCACCCGGGGGCCGGTGACCACGGCCCGGGCGATGGCCACCCGCTGCTGTTCGCCCCCGGCCAGTTCGGCGCAGGGGCAGTCGGCCAGGCCGTCGAGCTTTAGGGCATGCAGCACGGCCTTGATGCGCCGGGCGGCCTTGGCCCGGGGCATGCCGCGCACCTCAAGGGGCAGGATGACGTTGTCGCGTACGGTGCGCCCGGGCAGGATCTTGAAGTCCTGGAAGACCACGCCCACATCCCGGCGCAGGGCCGGCAGGCGGCTTTTTTTCATGTGCGTCAGGTCGTGCCCGGCCACGCTGGCCTGGCCGGACTGGAGGGGCAGGGCGCCGTGCAGGATGCGTAAAAGCGTGGTCTTGCCCGCCCCCGAGGGGCCGGTCAGAAACACGAATCCCCCCCGGCCCACGGAAAACGACACGTTGCGCAGAACCCACCGCGCCCCGAACCGAAAGGAGAGATTGCGCACCCGTACCATGTTGCTCCATGCCGCCTTCAGTAAAACCGACCGGTCAGGGCCGATGCCCGTCCTCCGGCGTCCCGGCGCGTCCGTGCCGCGTGATGCGGCCCCACGGCCTACCTATGGCCCGGTCGCCAGGAGGCGTCCTGCCGCGCCCGGGGCCAAGGTTCCTGTCCGTGGCCGTGGGTATGAGGTGCGGCCCGGGCATCAGCCGCATTTGGTGAAGCCGCAGGACTTGCAGATGTGGCAGCCTTCCTCGAACACCAGCTCCGCCCCGCAGTCCGGGCAGCGGGGGGTGGTCAGGGAGCCGTTGCCGTCGCTGACCGTCTGTCCCGCCATGTAGCGGCTCTCCAGCACCCAGGACACGGCGTCGGGGATGGACAAAAGCAGCCCCTTTTTCTGGAACACCGGGTTCTCTCCGCCGATGCCCTTTAACTGCCCTACGATGTCCTCCACGTCCACGCCCGAGCGCAGGGCCAACGACACCAGCCGTCCGATGGCCTCGGCCTTGGCCGTGACCGAGCGGCCGGACTTGCCGATGGTGGCGAAGACCTCGAAGGGCCTGCCGTCGACCTCGTTCACCGTGAGATAGAGTTCGCCAAGGCCGGTTTTGACCTTCTGGGTGAAGCCGTAGACCACGTCGGGCCGGGTCTTGACCCGGGTGGCGGCCTTGGGGGCCTCCTCCTGCCCGGCCTCGCCGGTGCACAGCACCTGGGCCGTCTTGCAGCCGTCGCGGTAGACCGTCACCCCCTTGCAGCCGAGCTCGAAGGCCATGCGGTAGATGCCCGCGATCTCCTCCTTGGTGGCCGTGTTCGGCAGGTTCACGGTCTTGGACACGGCGTTGTCGGTATATTTTTGGAAGGCGGCCTGCATGCGCAAATGCCACACGGGTTCGATGTCCATGGCCGTGACGAAAATCCGGCGCAACGCCTCGGGAATCTCCTCCATGTGGGCCACGGAGCCCTTGCGGGCCACCTCGGCGATGATGTCCGGCCGGGACAGCCCGGCCGCATCCAGGGCGGCGCGAAAATACGGGTTGGTCTCCACGAGTTTTTCGCCGTCCATGACGTGGCGGGCGAAGCTCAAGGCGAAAAGCGGCTCCACGCCCGAGGAGCACCCGGCGATGATGGACAGGGTGCCGGTGGGGGCGATGGTGGTGGTGGTGGCGTTGCGCAGGGGCCCTTGTCCCTTGGCCGGGAAGACGGAGACGTCGAAGGCCGGAAAGGGGCCGCGCTCGGCGGCCAGGGCGGCGGAGGCCTTTTGGGCTTCGGCCTGGATGAAGCTCATGAGCCGCTCGGCCAAAACCAGGGCCTCGGGGCTGTCGTAGGGAACGCGCACCCGGTAGAGCAGGTCGGCGAAGCCCATGACCCCCAGGCCGATCTTGCGGTTTTTTCGGACCATCTCGGTGATGATCGGCAGGGGATATTGCGAGGCGTCGATGACGTTGTCCAGAAAGCGCACGGACAGCCGGATGATCCGGGCCAGTTCCTCCCAGTCCACGCCGTCGGGGGCGGCGGGGGAAAAGATCAGGGCCAGGTTGATGGAGCCCAGGTTGCAGGCCTCGTAGGGCAGAAGGGGCTGTTCGCCGCAGGGGTTGGTGCTCTCGATCTCGCCCAGGGCCGGAGTGGGGTTGTCGCGGTTGATGCGGTCTAAGAACACGATGCCCGGATCGCCGCTCTCCCAGGCCTTGCGGACCAAAAGCTCGAAGATCTCGCGGGCGCTTTGCCGGGCCGTCGCGATCCCGTCGCGGGGATCGATGAGGTCGTAGTCGCGGTTCGCGTCCACGGCCTGCATGAAGGCCTCGGTCAGTCCCACGGAGATGTTGAAATTGTCCAGGGCGTGCTCGTGTTCCTTGCAGGTGATGAATTCCTTGATGTCGGGGTGGTCCACGCGCAGGATGCCCATGTTGGCCCCGCGCCGTGTGCCGCCCTGTTTGACCTGCTCGGTGGCGGTGTTGAAGATGCGCATAAACGACACCGGCCCCGAGGCCACCCCGCCCGTGGAGCCCACCCGGCTGTGCTTGGCCCGAAGCCTGGAGAAGGAAAAGCCCGTGCCGCCGCCGGATTTGTGGATGAGCGCGGCGAATTTCACGGCGTCGAAGATCTCCTCCATGGAGTCGCCCACAGGCAGCACGAAACAGGCCGCCAATTGCCCAAGCGGCGTTCCGGCGTTCATGAGCGTGGGGGAGTTGGGCAGAAATTTGTAGGAGGTCATGAGGTCGTAGAACTGCCGGGCCGTGGCCGTGACGTCGCGCTCTTCGCCGTAGTTGGCCTCCTGGCTGGCGATGGCCAGGGCCACGCGCCAGAAGAGCCCGGTTTCATCCTCCAGGGGGCGGCCGTCAGGGCCTTTGCGCAGATAGCGTTTGCCAAGGACGATGGTGGCGTTTGGGTTGATGACCGGGGCGGGCAGGTCGGCGGGCGCGGGCAACGGGGCGGTGGGCGAATCGGACATGTGGCGCGATCTCCAATGGGTCGAAACGGTTGACGAAAACTATCCGGGCGTCTGCGACGCCACGGAAAAAATAAACATTTCGAAGGATTGAGCTTGGCCGGGAAATGCAAGCGCATGCGGCCGGGGTGCAGGGGAAGCTACGTTATTTGCCCTATGCCTGCAACCGCATGACGCCTGATGCGGGGCGCGGAAATCCCGGCCTAGTTGGCCGACGTGATCCAAAATTCCGAAAAGTAATTCGTGATTTCAAAGAAAAAGAAAATTTTTCGGGATGGGGGGGCATGCCCGGGCATGGTTGCGGCGGATCCCGAAAGACGGCGGAAGGGCAATGCACAGGGGTATGAATTCGGGACAACCCTCTCCGGGCAGCTCTTCCGGAGGGCCAGCCGAGGTGCGCCGGGCCGGATGTTTCATATGGAGACGCGCATGAATCCCAAGGCGGGCGCCCCTTGAAAGAAATGTCGTGGCCGTCGGCAAGATGGCCGATAAACGGGGAAGACGGGGGCCTGCGCCCATGCAAACGGTGGCCGATGCGCCCATGGCCGCCTGGGAAAAAATCGTCAGACAGGCGGCTGTCTGTGTGTCCGAAGGCCGATCAAGGACTTCTTGTGTCTGTCGGCAAAGATATTCGACATCATGTAGGCGTATATTGAGGCCTGGGGGAGCAGGGCGAAAAAATCGATGAAATTCTGGATGTTGTTTAGGGCCGCGAAATCCGAGCAAAGCAGGACGACGTTTTTGAAGCCTTTGCTGAGGAGGGCGTCGGTCCACGGATAGTGGTGATTCGGGACGAACCATCCGTCAAAAAGGAAAACATCCCACGCCGCATATTTTTCCCTGAAGTTTCGTTTCGGCAGGAGCAAGGATTGGCCAGGCAGGTCGCGGGGGAGGGAGGCCAGGAGGTCTTCAAGGAGAATGACCGGCCCAGAGGCCACGATCAAGGTGTTGCCTGCGGGCAAAGCCGCAAGGCGGACCCGCCGCGAGCATTCGAAGTTGTCTTCCAGGAACGCGAGGGCCCTTTTTTGCGGCGTGACGGCTTCTGGGGCGAGATGTTCCAGGATGCCCAGGGGATCATCCCGGCGACAGGACAGGTTTGCCATGTATTCATTCGTGAAAGTTGTCCATCGTGCGTCGGGCGGGATACGTTCCAGGGTGGTCAGGGCGTTTTCCGTTTCACCATGCTGCCGCTGGAGTTGGGCCAGTTGGAAATGGGCGCTGTGGCGGAAGGGGAAGCGTGTGGCGTTGCGTTTGGCCATGTCGAGGTCGAGGCCCATGCGCCTGGCATAGGGGGAACTGGCCAGTGTGCAGAAGAGATGGCCAGCTTCAATGGAGACGCAGGTGTTCCGGTCACAAGAGGATTTCCCCAGAAGTGTTTTCAGTATTTCGAAGAGGGCGCGGAATCGTTCCGGCGTCGTGACCTGATGCGGGCTGATGGTCAGCCTGGCGCCCTTGCGTATGCCTTCAAGAAGAAAATGGAAGGTCGCATCGTCCATGGCGGCGTTGATTTTTGCGAGCAACAGCGAGGTGTAGATGTTGTCGTCGGTGTTGTCGTTTGTTTCGAGTTTCAAGCCCGTTGTCGGATTGTTTTTTGACGAGGGGCCGTTATGCCAGTCGTCGACGGCGCGGCAGGAGCCCGTGGCCGATACATCCGTGGGGCTGATAGCGCGGGCATGAACCGGAGGGAAGGTGATCTTGCCGGAGAAATACTCATACACAGCGAAGTCATGGCAATATTTCTGAATGGTTTCCGTCCGGATATGGGCACACGGCGTGCGTGGATTGTTTTGCGACTGATTTCTAAAGGGGATATCGCCAAAGGATATGCCAAGCGCCTTCCCCAAGGCGAAAACGGACTCGCGCAGCTGCTCGACGAAGCCGATGAAAAAATAATTCTCCAGGCGTGCGATGGCCCGTTCGACCGTTCCGCCCAGATGCCTGACCATGGATATATACGGATTGTCGAAAAGATAATCGACGAATGAGCCATAGCTGTACAGTTTTGTCTGCATGCCATAGCGATAAAGGGAATAGGCGACGGCCAGAGGGTTTCTCAGGAATGTGATGTAGTATACTTTGCAATCTGCATTCAGCAGTTCATGTATGCCGTATACGTAATGCCCGCCGCAATAGAGGCTTGAACAGGTGGAGGCGTTTACTTTGTCTGCAAATGATATACATGAAATGGGGGATTCGATATGTTCATATCCTGGAAAGTCCCT